>CAYWMR010000120.1:0-11498 GCA_964458965.1 uncultured Occallatibacter sp.
CGGTTTCCATCCTTCCGCAGATTCTCGCCATGGCTGCGGCGCTAAAGTTGAAGGTGATTGTGGAAGGAGTAGAAACGGCGCAGCAGGCAGAGTACTTTACCGCGTGCAGCCAGCCCATTCTGGCACAGGGATGGTTTTTCGGCCGGCCCATTCCTGCAGTGCAATTCCATGAGCAGCTTGGCAAAGTTGAGAGGAAGGCGATGTGTCCTGCTGAGACCGTTCCAGTGTAGGAATATTCCGTAAACAGACCTCGCAGCGCGCTCGACGGACCGCTTTGCGAGAACGGCACAAGGTTTGTGAAGAGCCCAAGGCCTCTGCAACCGAATCGCGAGTCGCATAGCTGGTACGCATCGAGCAAAGCGCCCGCGTCATTCCACATTGAGTCGGACACTACTTGACGAAAAAGAGTTATCTCATCTGCCTTGCCTGTATCGAAAAATTGGAGCACGATGGGGTGACGGAAACATGCGTATCCTGGTTCAGCGCGCACTGCTCACCGCGACTGCCACTGTCTTTGCAGCGGGATGCGGAACTCTGGCCGGTTTCCTCGGGGGCCACGCTCTTACGCTGAGTCATGTCCAAGCCAGGCTTTTGCCTTATGCAACCCGCATCCTCACCGAGGCTGAGGCTTCAGCCGGCGAGGCGCGCGCCAAGCTGGCAATCTTGAACTCGTCGTCTTATCCCTACTGTTCCGACCGTGAAATCGCCTGGATTCGCAAGCTGATTTTTCAGTCGGAATACCTGAAGGAAGGCGGGCATGTTCGCGATAACAGGATCGACTGTTCGGCCATGCTGGGCCGGCTCGACGCGGCCAAAGTGGAAGCCAGACCCGATTTTTCGCTGTACGACGGCATCCGGCTTTACAGAGACCTTGCCCCATTCCAGATCATTGGTCAGACCGTGGTTACCATCCAGCTGGGCAACTCTTATGTGGTTTACAACCCTTACAACCGGAAGGATCTCGAAAACGAGACCATGCACTTTACAGTCACCGAACTGGATTCTGCAAAGCAGCCAACCGGCCGCCTGCTGGGTGAGCCGCTAACGGCGCCGGTCTGGATCCTAACCCAGGATGGACAAACCCGCGTGGGAGATCGCATGTTTGCCACCCGTTGTTCCGTCAAGTACTCGAGTTGCATTACTGCCTACATTTCGGTGCATGAAGCTCTGCGGGTCAACCGCGGCGAGTTCACCGCGTACATTGTGATGGGCGCTTCGAGCGGCGCCATTTTCGGCTTCTTGTGCTCAATTGTTTATCGCCGCAGCCGGAGTATGGAGCAGCAGCTTCGGCGGGCAATTCGCCGCGACAAGTTGTGCCTGGTTTATCAACCTATTGTGGAGGTAGCCAGCCGCCGCATTGTTGGCGCCGAGGCCCTGGCGCGGTGGACGGACGAGGACAACCGCGCTGTTGGGCCGGATGTTTTCGTTCGACTAGCGGAGCAGCGCGGATTTGTGGGTGCGATCACGGAATTGGTGCTCCGCCACGCTGTGAGAGATTTTGCGGTGACCTTGCGCGGCCATCCCGGCTTCCGCCTCAGTGTCAACGTAGCAGCCGCAGACCTCAACGACCCTGCGTTTCTGCCCATGCTGCAGCGCACTATCGAAGCTGGCCGGGTCTCAGCCCGAAGCCTGGGTATTGAAATTACCGAGAGCTCCACAGCCCTTCACGAGGTGGCCAAGGAAACGATTCGCCGCCTGCGAGCGACGGGCCATGCCGTCCACATCGACGACTTCGGCACCGGTTATTCCAGCCTGTCATATCTCCACGATCTCTCCATCGATGCCATCAAGATCGACAGAGCCTTTACCAGGGCCATAGGCACGGAGGCAATAACCTTGTCCATTCTTCCCCAGATTCTTGCCATGGCCAAGGCGCTCGAAATCGAAGTGATTGTGGAAGGAATCGAAACGGCGCGGCAGGCGAATTACTTTGCCGCCTGCGGCCAGCGCATCCAAGCGCAGGGATGGTTCTTTGGCCGTCCTGTTCCGGCGGATGAGTTTCGTCGCCTGCTTGCAGAGGCTGAACGAAAGGAACTAGTCTCAAGCGCGTCCCACTAACCGCATGCTGGGATCATCCCGAAAAGGTGTTCCGCGCAACGGAGTTACACCGCAACCTCTTTCTCACTTTTGGTGTCTAATTCTTTGTCCGGAGCAACGAAGGAGTTCCGGTTTTACGCATTACAAAATCCAATGTTGAGGTTTCTCGCATGTCAGTTTCCCGTTGGATATCTCTGACGCAGCGTGTCAGTCTCTTTTGTGGCGCGGCCCTCTTTGCTGTGGCCGCCGCAAGCGCCCAGTCTTCACTCTCCTCCAACCCGGGCAGCTCCGCCTCATTCTCGGCGGACGAGGCGAGTTCCAGCGCATTTCAGCTTGTAGACGACGACCCGGCGAGCGGCGTTTCGGCCCTCTCTGCTGCCGCGTCGGCTGCTGCCAGCTCAGGCGGGGGCGCAGGCCAGGAAGATCACGGCTGGAAGCACAATATTTCCAACAACTTCGCGGTCATGGCGGGAGCAGGCTTCAATGCCCCCGTCGGCAACGACGTTCCCTACCTCACCTGGGGCGGCAACTTCTCACTCGGCGGCGGACTGCATCTCTCCAAGCGCTTCACCGTGCTGGCCGAATACCAGTTCATGGATGACAAGCTTCCTGGCGCGCTGATCGCTGCCATTGGCACTCAAGGCGGCAATGCTCACATCTGGTCGCTGACGCTCGATCCAGTCATTGACCTGTTCCCCAAGCACGACAACAGCGCCTACGTAACTGGCGGTTACGGCTTCTATCGCAAGCTGACCAGTTTCACAGAACCGGTGCAAGAGGAGGAGTGCTACTACTATTGCGGGATCTTTGTTGAAAACGTCGCCGTGGCGCACTTCTCGTCGAACCAGGGCGGCGGGAACCTCGGCGTAGGTCTCACGCATCGGATCGGCGGAAGATTCAGCGACAGCAAGACCAGGATCTTCGCTGAAGCCCGCTACGTCTTCATAGATACCCCGCCCATCACCAGTCCCAAGAGCTTCGGTTCCACTGAAGTGCTGCCAGTCACTTTTGGCGTGCGCTGGTAATACGGGACGAGATAAGCCTCGCTTTATAATTCCGCGCGGTTCTCTGGATTCTCATTTCCGGAGAGCCGCGCTACAGAATCCCCAGCACCCTGAGCCGCACCAGCCCGCCGACCAGCACGCCCATCGGTGTCACTGCTACCAGAGCCAGCGCATACCAAATGGGCTGTTTGCCCCGCGATTGCAGCACACTCAGCGCCGATAGGGCCAGTACCACAATCCCCAGCGCCAGAACGTGAATAAGGGGGTTGGCGACTGCGGCCCACGCCGTCACATATCCACCCGCGCCAGCGGCAATAAACGAGTAGCCGAGATTTACAACAATATACCCCGGCTTCGGCTTGCCCTTATCGCCAACCCAATCCGGCACAAGTTTGGCAAGCAGCGCCGTTACGACAATTACCAGCAACGCCATGGTCGCAAAGCCGGCCAGGAGCGCCAGAAATGCGTGCAGAATCACCATGGCCGTCCCTGTTCCGCAGGCTTGGTTCCCACTTCGCCCTTCTCGATGCGGTCAAGAAACGCCCGCGCCAACTTTCGCTCACCGGGATTGCTTTCGCCGTGGATCGAGCACAGATCCAGGAACTCATCGCAAAGCGGGTTCGGCTCATCCGACTGGGCGAAGATTCCCTGCAGAGCCAGCGCCAGTTCACGCAGCCGCGCCGCCTCAGGCCACCCGTCATCGTCCGATTCGCCCCGATCGTAAGCGGAAAACAACCCCTTGCGGCCACAGGCACACTCCTCCAGGCAAGCTATGAGCTGGTCGCGAAAGACCTGCGCAAGCATCTCCAACTGGCTGGGTTCCACTTCGTCGCCGGCTTCCATTGTTCCCTCACTTGACATGCATCGCCGCTTCCACGTCTTCCGCCGTGTGCGGCAGTGCGGCCACCAGGTCGATCAGCTTGCCGTCCGCGCCAACCAGGAAGACGCATTCGATGCGTACCCCGAGCTTTTCTTCCGGAATGTAGACCCCCGGCTCGATGGTAAACACCATGCCCGGCTTCAACACCGCCGGATATGTGGCCGGATCGTGGACATTGATCCCCACCATGTGCCCCAACCCATGCAGCCAGTATTGGCCGAGCGGCTGGCCGTGCAGATCCTTGCCGTGGGTGTCGATGTAGTTGTAGGCCGCATTGTCCAGAGAATCCGGGTCACGCCGATCGCGGTCGTTGATCTTCGACTTGCCGGCCACAAACGCGTCGATTGCCGCCTGCTGAGCGCCCAGCACGATGTTGTAGATTTCGCGCTGCCGCGGGGTGAAATGTCCGTTCACAGGCACCGTCCGCGTAATGTCGGAGGCATACATGGAATACTCGCAGGCCGCGTCGACCAGCAGAATGTCGCCATCCTCAAGCGTCCGCGTGTTCTCGGAGTAGTGCAACGTGGTGGAGTTGATTCCCGACCCCACGATGGGCGCATACGACGGCCTCTCGCAGCCCTGCTCAAACCAAGCGGCCGTCATCTTGCCGGCCAGGGCGCGCTCGGTCACTCCCGGCTTCGCCGCTTCCATCATCACGCGTTGCGCGGCGATGGAGGCGTCCGCGGCCTTCCTCAACAGCGCAATCTCGCCCGCGTCCTTCACCACCCGCAGCTCGGCGGTCAGGCCGGTTACATCGTGGGCCGTGTCTGTTGCATCCATGCCCAGCGTGGCCCTGGTAAAACCCAACAGCGCCTTGGCTTGCGGAGATTCAGGCTGCGTCCACAGATTCAATATGAGCCTGCGGTCAGCGTCGATCAAGCGGTTCAATACTCCAGGCAACTCCGTCATTGGCTTTACGGCTTCTACGCCCACAATTCCGGCTACTCTCGGCGAAGCTGCATCCAGCTTCGCCCCGGTGTATTTTTCCATGCGCAGGTTGCGGGTGGGCAGGAAGAGAATCTCAGTGTAATGCGCAACGATGTTGTTCTGGCCTGTAGGCAGAGTCTGGCCTTCCTGTCCGTTCCCAAAAACGATCAGTGCTCCCCCTGGCTCATTCAAACCCGTCAGATAGTAGAAATCCTCGTCCTGGCGATAAGGCATGAAGTCGAGTTGCGGCTCCTCGGCAGCGAACAGCACAGCGACGCCACCATGGAGTTTGGCAGCCAGTGCCACCCGGCGGGCGTGGTAGACGCTGGCGGCCTGTTTCTCAAGAGCGTGAGCGACGGGAGCAATCAGAACCACGATTGCGAAGACGAGAGCGGCAAAACGCGGTGCACGGGACATGTAACCAGCCTCATGCCCGGCGCGGCGGCTGTCAAGCTGTCAAGCGGCCGCAGCAGTGGATGGTCCGCAATCGCTTAAGGCGCATCCGCCTCTGGATTGACGGCTGGGTGTAGGATAGAGGAATTCCGGTCAGCTAACCGCAGGTACCAATGAGACCAAACCTGCTTCGCATCTTAGCTCCCATAGCATGCTCGATGGTCGGCATTTTCTTCGGCCAACACTCATGGGCAGAGCATGGGTATGTGTTGGTGCTGGTGCAGGACACTCACCACCGCCCCATACGCGGAGTGGAGATTGGGGTCGAGGGCAACGGAGATTCCAGGATTACTGACGATCACGGCGCGGCGAAGCTCGCAGTTGGAAGTGCAACGATGCCTGGCGACGGGATCACGCTTAAGATTATGCACTCGCCTCCAGGCAGGGATCTGGTGATGTATTCGCCGGATGACGGCAGGTCTCAGGTGCCCTCGTTCGAAGACAAGCCCGACAATGCCGCCAGGGTATACGTGTTTCAACGAGGAGACCCCACGGAGCTCGAGAGCGGAGGCGTGCTGGCCTTGCTGGTCGGAAAGATCGTTCGAGAAAGAGCCCCAGGATCTCCAAAAGAGCAAGCGCCGAAGGAAGACCCCAGGAAAAGTCTTGATGCAGTGGCAAAACAGTATGGTCTGGGTTCCGACGAAGTGGATCAGGCGATCCGAGCGTGGGGCGCGAAGACGGCCGATCCTTATGAGGCTGGGTTGGCGGCGTTGTATGAGCGGGATTTTCCGAAGGCTTCGGCTCAGCTTGAGGACTCACTGAAACAGCGCGAGGAGAAGCTGACGGCGGATCAGAAGGCGGTGGCACAGGACCAGAAACAGGTTGCCGATGCGGCGTTCTTCCTGGGGAGATCGCTCTACGGACAGGGCCAGTATCGGGAGTCGGCGCAGGCCTATGAACGGTGCTTGCAGTTACGCCATGACGATCCTGTCGTGCTGAATAACGTGGCTATGAGCCTCGCGGATGCGGGCGACTATGCGGGGGCCGAGCCGTTGTACCGCCGGGCGCTTGCAATCGATGAGAAGGCGCAAGGGCCGGACCACCCCTATCTGGCGGCTAACCTAAACAATCTGGCGGTTTTGCTCGAAGACAAGGGCGACTATGTGGGAGCTGAGCCGTTGTACCGTCGGGCACTGACGATCAATGAGAAGGCTCTGGGGCCGGACCATCCGTATGTGGCAATTGACCTCAACAACCTGGCGAATTTGCTCAGAGCCAAGGGCGACTACGCGGGAGCCGAGCCGTTGTACCGCCGAGCGTTGGCGATCCGCGAGAAGGCGCAAGGGCCGAATCATCCCGACGTGGCAACTGGACTGAACAATCTGGCGGTCTTGCTCGACGACGAGGGCGACTATGCGGGAGCCGAGCCGTTGTACCGCCGGGCACTGGCGATCGATGAGAAGGCGCTGGGGCCGGACCATCCCAGCGTGGCAATTGACCTCGACAACCTGGCAAATTTGCTCAGAGCCAAGGGCGACTACGCGGGAGCCGAGCCGTTTTACCGCCGAGCGCTTGCGATCGATGAGAAGGCGCTAGGGCCGGACCATTCCGAAGTGGCAATGGACCTGAACAACCTTGCGGTGTTACTCAAGAAAAAGGGCGACTACGCGGGAGCCGAGCCGCTGTACCGTAGAGCGCTGGCGATCCATGAGAAGGCACTAGGGCCGGACCATGCCGCCGTGGCAACTGACCTGAACAACTTGGCGGTGTTGCTTGAAGCCAAAGGCGAATACGGAGGCGCCGAGCCGCTGTACCGCCGAGCGCTGGCGATCGACGAGAAGGCGCTTGGGCCGGATCATCCAACGACGAAGCTGCATCGAGCTAACCTGAATAGATTGCTTGAAGCCGAAAAGACAAAGGAGAAGTGACCATGTGGGAGAAAGCACTGGAGTTGGCGAGCCGGATCACGCATCCTTACTCGGTGGCGGCCTTTGCGCTGGTTTTTGCGGCGATGGCGCTGCTGCTTGCCATAAAAGCAAAGAAGCCGCAGATTGCCTGGTTGCTGGCCGCCGCGCTGCTTGTTCTCGGGCTCTCTCCTTTGGTGGCTGCGACATTTCTGGCGAGCAGAGGGGTCTATCACATCCGCGTTGTTGTATTGGGACCAGACGGACAGCCTGTACAGCAGGCCGAGGTCAATTCTTCGGCCGGCGGGGAGTTGAAACAGGCAAGCGGGAATTGGGAGTTCGATCTGGCTCAGCAGGCCAGGCCTTCGAGCAGTCAGATTGCGTTCTATGCGTCCGTAAAGGATGCCTATCTGGCTGGAAATTCCTCGCTGGCATTGAAAGAAGACTACTTCCCTTCGGTGACCGTTCAGCTTCAGCCCTTGCCCTCGGTATACATCCGCGGAACCGCCGTTGATGAAGGCGGTAAGTCGGTCTCCGGGGCGCACATTGCCGTCTCCGGCTATTCTGACATTGCAACTACGGATGAGATGGGTAACTTCTCTCTTCCGTCTCATCACGCCGATGGGCAGCTGGTTTCTGTTCGAGCTGAGAAGGGTGATCTTGTGGCGGAGGTGTCTGTGATCGCTGGCAAAGACGCCCAGATTGTACTGAGAAAGCGGTGAGGTTATTGATCGCCCCCTTATAGAATTGCCCATCCAGGATTTGCACGCTGTGCTTCGGAGGCTGATTCTGTGAGGTGAGAGACGTCCGGTCTCGGTGCTAAAGTCGTGCCTTGACACAACGCCACGGTCCTATCGCCGCATTTGGAGCGCGGCCGGAGCTAAGCTGAAAACCATTCACGATTAATTCCTATCTCTTATCCTGCTCGAACGCTATGAATATTGATAACTCCGCGTCTGCGCCCGTGTAACCTAGAGAGGAGAGGCGTACGCCCGCAATGCCCAGAAAGCTCAGCGTCAAATACTACGTGGAACCGGACCCGGCGGCCCTGGCGCGCAGGGCTGCGCAGTATTTTGTGGAGATGGCCGGGGAAGCGGTGGCAGGCCGTGGACGCGCGCGTATTGCCATCAGCGGCGGTTCCACACCCAAAGCCGCCTTTGAGTTGCTGGCTGATGCCAGCCAACCATGGCGCTGGCGCATGCCCTGGCAAAGCCTGGATCTTTTTTGGGTGGACGAGCGGGGGGTTGGGCCCGGCGACGCGGAGAGTAACTATCGCATGACGCGCGAGACGCTGCTGGACCACGTGCCGCTGCGGCCCGAGCAGATTCACCGCATGGAGGGCGAGCTGAACCCGGACGACGCGGCACTGCGCTATGAGTCGGATTTGCGTTCGAGCTTCCATCTTGAAGGCGACGAGAGACCGCAATTCGATCTTGTGGCCCTTGGCATGGGACCGGACGGCCACACTGCCTCGCTTTTTCCCCATACCGCGGCACTTCACGAGCGAAGCCGCCTGGTGGTGGCCAACCACGTTCCGCAGAAAGACACCTGGCGCATTACGCTTACCTGGCCGGTTATCAACCATGCCAGTTCTGTCTTCTTTCTGATTGCCGGAGCGGATAAAGCGATGGTTCTAAAGGAAGTTCTGACCGGCCCGCGCGACCCGGATAGTCTGCCCAGTCAACTGATCTGGCCCTCAAGCGGTATACTCACACTGATTCTGGATAAGGCCGCAGCCGCGCTTTTACCCGCGACCGACGGAGAAGGTTGCGGGGTTTTGGAGAGAGAACGATGATTTTGGCGGGCGATGTAGGCGGCACCAAGGTTCATTTGGCGCTGTATGACTTTATCGGCGGAAAACTTGAATATACCCGCGATAAGCAATATCCGGCCAAGGAGTACTCCGGCCTGGAAGAGATCGTAAAAGGGTTTCTTGGCACGGACAAGGTGAGCGCTGCGTGTTTTGGCGTTCCCGGCCCGGTACGGGATGGACGCCTTCGATTGACCAACCTGCCCTGGACACTGGACAGCCGGGAGCTGGCGGCGGGGCTGAAGATCGACCACGTCTTCCTGATCAACGACCTTGAAGCCAATGGTTATGGCGTGGCCGAGCTCGCGCCCGAGCAGATTTACTCGCTCAGCGATGGCGATGCCGGGCAAATTGGCAACCGGGCGCTTATCGCAGCCGGAACCGGTCTGGGCGAGGGCATTCTGGCCTGGAACGGACACATCCATGTTCCTTATCCGTCGGAGGGCGGGCACGTGGACTACGCGCCGCGCAACGAAGACGAGATCGACCTGCTCCGCTTTCTCAAGCAGAAATACAACGGGCGTATCAGCTTCGAGCGCGTGGTGTCCGGCATGGGGCTGACTAACATCTACGAGTTTTTGCGCGAGGTGCGCGGCGTGGAAGAACCGGCATGGTTGGCCGAACGCATTGCGCAACAGGACCCGAATGCGGTGATCACTGAGCTGGCTCTGGCTGCCAAGAGCGAAATCTGTGAGAAGGCGCTGGATATGTTCGTCTCCGCCTATGGCGCGGAATCAGGAAACCTGGCGCTGAAGGTGCTGTCGGTGGGCGGCCTTTATGTGGGTGGCGGCATTGCGCCGCGTATTCTGGAGAAGCTGAAGGACGGCACGTTCATGAAGGCTTTCACCGACAAGGGCAGGCTGAGCCATTTGCTGATCAACATGCCGGTGCGCATTATTCTGGAGAGCAAAGCTGCGCTTCTGGGAGCCGCGGCCTATGCTGAAGCCCGCGCCGCGGAAATCAGCGGCATCTCGGCGCGCGCCGCTTCGGTCAGGTTCTGAAGCGCCTCAGGCAGACCCACAAACTTGGGTGCCCCTGGTCTCGATTCTGAGACCTGGGACAGCCATAGCCGCCGAGCTCCCAATCTTGAGTCATGGGACGGCCGGCGTCCGATTTCGCCTCAAACTGATAGATTTTGACTAGGAGTGCGCGGATCTCTCCCCGCCCTGGGCCTTGGCTCGGCGTGGAACGAGAGACCGGACGTGCACCGCAAGGAAACCAGCCATGCTCCGCACCACGGAAGATATTCGAATTCTATGGACCAAAGTTGTGCTTCCACCTGTCTTTCTTGAGGAAGAACGCCCGGTCACGGAAGCCGCTTCGGGGACGATCTTTGACGCACGGAACGAGATTACGGACATTCTTGCGCGACGTGATTCTCGCCTGCTGGTTCTGGTTGGTCCCTGCTCTATTCACGACACACTAGCCGCGCGCGAATATGCGGTACTGCTTCAATCCGCCATTCGGGAGTTTCGGAGTGAGCTGAGGATCGTGATGCGGGTGTATTTTGAGAAGCCTCGCACCACCATCGGCTGGAAGGGGCTGATCAACGATCCGCATCTAGACCAGTCCTACAAGATTAACGACGGTCTGCGGCTGGCGCGGACATTGCTGCTGGATCTGGCCGAGATGGGCGTGCCCACCGGTACTGAATTCCTGGACATGATCTCGCCGCAGTACATTGCCGGCCTAGTGAGTTGGGGCGCCATTGGAGCACGCACCACCGAGAGCCAGGTTCACCGCCAGCTTGTCTCCGGCGTGTCGTGTCCCGTGGGTTTCAAGAACGCGACCTCCGGCGATCTGCAGGCGGCCATTGACGCCATTCAGTCCGCCGCCCACTCCCACACTTTCCTGGGCCACACCAAGCATGGGCAATCGGCCATCTTCGTCACTACGGGAAATCCGGATTGCCACATCATTCTCCGCGGGGGCCGCAAATTGGTAAACTATACGGCCCAAAGCGTGGCCGAGACCGCGGCGCAAATGCTAAAGGCAGGCGTCGATCCCCGCATTATGATCGATTTCAGCCACGCCAACAGCAGCAAGGACTACCGGCGTCAGGCGATCGCGTGCCACGATGTCGCACAGCAGATTGCCGATGGAGACCAGAACATTATCGGAGTGATGATGGAAAGCAATCTGGTAGCGGGAGCGCAGAAGCTTGTACCCGGCACGCAGCTGGTCTACGGGCAGAGCATTACCGACGGCTGCATCGACTGGACCGAGACTCATTCGCTGCTGACAGAACTCGCCGCCGCCGTCCGCGTCCGGCAATCGGCGTTTCTGGCCATGCAGGGGTAGCTCTCGCGTACCGGCATTCCCTCAGTGGCTAAAGCCCACGTTGATTCTATTGCCTTTGCGGCACGTTCGAGAACCAGGGATGAAAAGGCGAATATGGATTCGTGCTCTCCCATGTCTGAAAATCCAGACATGGGGCACCCAGCCGTTTACATACACCGAAGCTGGGTAAATGGTGTCCGACGTGGGTCGGGAGGTCCACGCTACAGCCGGCCGGGAGGCTGATTACATGACAGCGTCGGCTC
>CAYWMR010000121.1:0-11456 GCA_964458965.1 uncultured Occallatibacter sp.
GCGATCTGCTCGCGAAGAAGCTGCGTAATCTCGTCTGCCTTGATCTGAGCCATTTCTTTCCTTTGAGTGTTCAGTTGTCAGTGATCAGTTGTCAGTTCGGAACCTCTAAAAACGCTGACTTAGGATGTCTGACCCTGATGACTTCTCACCGATTACCGATTCCTGAAAGTCGCCCGCTAGTCACTATCAACTGACAACTTAAAACTGACGACTTAAGACTGCGGGCTTCAGCCCGCCGTCAACGCTGCCTTCAACCGGTCCAGCCTTCCCCGCACTGAACCGTCGTAAACCGTGGATCCAATCCGCACAACCGTGCCGCCCAGGATGGTTGGGTCAAGCTTGTAGCTGGCCTCGACACGCGCGCCTGCCAGCTTGCCGATCTCCACCGCCAGTAAACTGCGTTCCGTAGCGGTAAGTTCGCGCGCCGTTACCACCTCTGCCTGACGAATGCCCAACTGCTGTTGCAGCAACCGCCGATAGGCCTCTGCAACCGCGCCTACGTGGCCGATGCGGCCGTTGTCGATGAGCACGGCCAGCAGGTTGCGCAGTTCCTTGCGGAGCCCAAGCTTTTGATTCAACGTATCCAGAAACCCTACCTTTTGCACAGTGGGGATCGCAGGATTCACGAAGAATTCGCGCAATTCGGCGCTCGAGTCCCATGTGGCGAGAAAATCGCCGAACTCGCAATCAATCGCAGCCGTGTCCTGCTTGGCGGACGTCACCACGTCGAGAAAGGCTGCAGCGTAGCGGGCAACGAAGGCAGGCATCTAGCTCACCCCTCCCTTGCCCGAGCCATTACCGGCCACGCCGCCCACAAACTCGGCGATCAGGGCACGGTCGGCCTCCGGCGTCAGAACCAGTTGCTTGGCGGCCTGATCAATAGCCAGATCGGCGGCAAAGTGGCGTAATTCGCGCCGGGCCTGCGCGGCGGCCACGCCAATCTCCTGCTCAGCCGCGGTCACAATCCGGGTACTTTCCTCTTCCAGCGTGGCCTTGATGCGCGCCTCGTCCTGAAGACTCTCCGATTCCACTTCCGCGCGAAACTTCGCGATCTCATCGCCCAGGCCTGCGAGCTTGGCTTCAATCGCGCTGAGGCGGGAGTTGGCGTCCTCTGTCACCTTGCGCGCCGACTCAATGTCGTTGAGCACTTTTGCGGCGCGGTTGCGCAGGAATTTGGGCAGAAACTTGTAAAGCGGAATCCCGATGCCCAGCACAACGATGGCGAAGTTGATGAAAACAAATATCTGCGACATCCTCTGGTCGGACAGATGAAGCGCTTTCGCAGCCGCATGCACTGAGGGACTAAGGAGAAACTTGTCGCTTTCGGACTCTTCGCTTTTGGCTGGCTCGGCTTTGGAAGCGCCGTTTGTCTGAGCAGTGGGCTGGGACTGTCTGTCGGCGACGGCCGGTTGCTGCGCCGCCGCACGGCATGGTGCAACCGCTGCTGAGGCTGTCAGCACTGCTGAGAACACAAACCACAATAGTCGTTTGGAAACAGTCAGATGCGGAATAGAATTTGCCGGACTCGAATCTCTCAACGCGAACCCCCGGCGGCTGCTGGCATTACGGCGAGGATCACCTGGCGAGCCAGTTCCCCCGCGGAGGCCTGAATGGTATGCCTGGCCGCAGCAGCTTCGGCCTCCAACTCGGCCTTGGCCTGGTTCACTTTCAATCCGGCCGCCTTTCGGGCAGCGTCCAGTGCGGCGTCGCGCTCGGCGTTCCACTGCTTCACCCGCTGTTCGCGGACCTTGTAAACTTCGGCGCGTGCCTGGCGCAATTTGGCGGCATATTCAGCCGCCCGGGCTTCGGCCTGGGCAATGGCCTTGTGCGCGTCTTCGATCGCGCCTTCGGTGAGTGCGCGCCGCTGCTTCAATGTCGCGGTCAACGGCCCCTGGACGAGGAACTGGTAGGCAAATACAAGCACGATAAACAGCAGAATCGTGGGTATGGCGCCTACAAAAAGCGTCCCGATTTGTTGAAAGATTTCTTGCATGCTGGTACCGGATGTTTCAGGATTGAGACTTTCTTCCTTCTAGTGTGGAACACCTTTTTGTATCAGGGCCGAACCCCTAAGTCAACGTAGATGGCGCCCAATCGGCGGGGTCCTGTGATTGCTGTCACGAATCGGGAATTTTGTTCCAAAAAAGGCTTGCATTTGCCGAAAACAAGCCTAAACTAAGAATACCACCCAGACCCGACTCAGGGTCCCGCGGGCAACCGGCTTCGGGAAGTCCTTCCACTCCCGGAACCGGTGGCCCGCCTACTTATTTATGGGGCACTAATTCCCAATAACTCTTCCCCCAGCAAAAGTCTGCCCCAAACCGCCGATCCCGGCCCTCGCGCAGCCGTCCGCACAGCGCTATTACTGCGGCTGCCATTGAACGCAAATAATTGGAGAAAATGGTCGGGACGGGGAGATTTGAACTCCCGACCCCTCGCACCCCAAGCGAGTGCTCT
The DNA here is from genome assembly GCA_964458965.1 of uncultured Occallatibacter sp. Taxonomy (GTDB): domain Bacteria; phylum Acidobacteriota; class Terriglobia; order Terriglobales; family Acidobacteriaceae; genus Telmatobacter. The sequence goes on from CAYWMR010000121.1 coordinate 2,458, forward strand.
ACCAGGCTGAGCCACGTCCCGACACAATGCAGCCGGCCCTGAGTCGAGCCGGCTTTTGGAGTCTTGAACAGTTTACACTACCTCGCATCCCCATTCCCGCCACACCGTTACCCGCCGCATCACAAACGAGACGCAACCGGTCGGCTTTGTCGCCCTACAGGTCGCCGGAGTACACTGTCGGAGCAAATGGAAACTACCGTCAATTCCCGAGTGAACCCTCCCCGTCGCCGGCCGCTCGCGCGCCTGGCCCGCATTGCCACCACCCTGTTTCTTTCCGCTTGCTGCCTTGCCCATGCGCAGGTCACCCACGCGCAGATCAAGGCGGCAGAGACCCTACGAATCTACGCCATCGATGTTGAAGGCGGGCAGTCCACGTTGCTGGTCTCCCCGTCGGGCGAATCCCTGCTCGTCGACACCGGCTGGCCCGGCAACAATGGCAGAGACGCTGACCGTATTCAGGCCGCCATGAAGGACGCCGGCATCACGCGCATCGATCACCTGCTGATCACACACTTCCATGTGGATCACGTTGGAGGCGTGCCAAATCTGGTGGCCCGCGTCCCGGTTGGCGAGTTCCTCGACCACGGAGAGAACCGCGAAGACTCCGATATTACCCGCCGCGACTACGCCGCGTACCTCAAGGCTATCGACGGCAAGCCACGTCGCATCGTCCATCCCGGCGATACCATCTCCATCGCCGGCCTCAGCACCATCGTGCTTACTGCCGACGGCGAACATATTGCAGCCGTTTCCGGAATCAAGCCCACACCCAACCCGTATTGCGCCACTGAACCCAAGTGGGATCTCGACACCACCGAGAATCCCCGCTCGGCCGGCGTCCTGGTTACGTTCGGCAAGTTCCGCTTTCTCGACCTTGGAGACCTGACCAAGGCCAAGGAGATTCCCCTGGTCTGCCCTGAAAATCTCATCGGCACAGTCGATCTCTATCTCGTGAACCATCACGGCTTCAACCTGTCCAACTCGAAGGCCTTCGTCGATGTGATTCATCCGCGCGTGGCCATCATGGACAACGGCGCTCACAAAGCCGGCAGCCCCGAGGCCTGGCAGACCGTGCATGAAAGTCCCGGTCTCGAAGACCTGTACATGCTTCATACCGCCGAGGGCTCAGACGCCGCCCACAATAGCACAGACGGTCTGATCGCCAATGTGAAGGGTGGAACCGACGGCTCGTGGATTAAAGTCGTCGCGATGCGAGACGGCAGCTTCCAGGTCACCAATGCCCGCACCGGCCAGACCAAGGTTTATCCGCGTAAGTGATCTCCCTCACCGCGTCCGCCGATGCAACTCTTCGAGCGCGTCGCAAGCCGTCTTAACCCCATCTTCATGCTCCAACCGCCGCGCCACCATTTCCGCGCGGCGCGCAAAAATGGGCTCAGCCAGGATTGTCTTCAGCTTCCGCGCTACCCTGATCGGCGTGTAGTAGGCCCTCTGAATCACCCGCGCCACCTTCAGCCGCCGCATCCGCCGCGCATTATCCGGCTGGTCGTGCGAGTAGGGCATAATCAGCATCGGCTTGCCCGCTCGCAGGCATTGCGCGGTTGTCCCCACGCCGCCCTGGTGCACTACCATCGCCGCCCGGTTGAACAGCGCCGAGTAAGGTGCGTATTCCGCCACGCAAATCGAGTCTGGCAGCTCCTGCCGGAGCCGGTTTCGCGGGTCCGTGCCAATCAGCAGCACGGCGCGAATGCCCAGTTTTATGGCCGCCTTCGCCGAGAACTCGTAGAACCGCCCCGCCGCCAACACTGCCGCCGACCCCAGCGTGAACACCACCGGCGCAGGCCCCGCAGACAAAAACTCCTCAAGGTTCCTGGGTAACGCAGCGTTTCCCGCGTCGGAGTCGTAAAAGCAGAACCCCGTGATCAACGCGTTCGGCGGCCAGTCTTTCTGCTCGGTTCCCAACGCTCTTGAGAACAGCGCCAGCACCAACCAGGGCGAGTGCTTGGCGTCGAACAGCGGGTTTCTGCCCCTGGCCAATCCCAACTCGGCGCGCAGATCGTAGATGGGCTGCGGCCACTTGCGGCTCACAAAGCGCGCCAGCCGCTTGATGGCCCGGCCCATTCCAGGCACTGTCTTATCGGCCCGCGCCAGCCGCGGATACATGGGCAGAACCGGCGGGTCGAACGCCGAGAAAAACGACAGCGGCGCCAGCACATAACTCGCCCACCTGATCCCCGTAACCTCCGCCACAATGGGCCCTGCATAGTTCAATTCGCCCAGCAGCAGCAGATCGGCCCGCTCCGGTTTGGTTGCCGCTTCAAGCAAATCGTCGTAGGTCTGCCGCAGCACTGGAAACAGAAACTCGCGCAACCCCCGTTCGGTTCCCTTGCGCACGTCGTAAACCATCTCCGCCATCAGCGTATTGTTGGGGTCGATATCCGGCCGCACCGCGTGAAACGCCAGGCCCAGGGGCACAATCTTCGGCTGGAAAACGGCGGGAACAGCCATCACCGGCACATGCCCGCGCCGCTTCAGCTCCAACGCAATCGCGATCAGCGGATTGATATCGCCGAATGTGCCGATATTGGAAAGAACAATACGCAAGAAAAGGCCCTCAGAGCGTCAGATTCCCGCCGTTATGAGGGTAATGCATTGGCCCCGATGCCGCCCCGAACGCAAGAACAATTTGAACGAATCACGCCGGGACAGTTCGCACCCCGCGAGGTGCGGGCCGTTTCTTGTCCCCGCGGCGGAACGCGCTACCATTCCAGCGTGGGCACATTTTCCATACTGAACAATCATCCCCCGCTCGATCATGAGCGCTTCGGGGCTCACCGCGAGCTCGAATCCCTCCTCAAGTCCACGCTCCGCGGCGATGTTCAGTTCGACCTCGGCTCCCGCGCCCTCTACGCCGCCGACTCCTCCAACTACCGCCAGCTCCCCATCGGCGTGGTCCTGCCCCGCGATGCTGCCGACGTCGAAGCCGCCCTTGCTGCCTGCCGTGCCACAGGCGCCGCCGTTCTGCCCCGCGGCGCTGGAACCAGCCTGGCCGGCCAATGCGCCAACGTAGCCGTGGTCTTCGACTACTCCCGTTACATGCACGCCCTCACCTCCATCGATCCTGCCGCAAAGCTCGCCCGCGTCCAGCCCGGCATCGTCCTCGACCGTCTCCGCGAAGCCGCCGAACTTCACCACCTCACCTACGCGCCCGACCCCGCCACGCACAGCCGCTGCACCCTCGGTGGAATGATCGGCAACAACAGTTGTGGGGTGCACGGTTTGCTCGGCGGCAAGGTGGCAGACAATGTCGAATCGCTCGACATCGTCCTCTACGACGGCACGCGCATGACCGTCGGCGCCACCGCTCCCGATCAGCTCCAGGCCCTGGTCCACTGCGGCGGCCGCATCGGCCAAATCTATTCAGGTCTGGCTCAAATCCGCGACCTATACGCCAACCTCATCCGCCAGAAGTTCCCCCGCATCCCCCGCCGGGTCTCCGGCTACAACCTCGATGAGTTGCTCCCTGAAAATGGCTTCCATGTGGCTCGCGCACTCGTGGGGTCAGAAGGCACCTGCGTCAATGTCGTCTCCGCCACCCTCAACCTCACCGCCAGCCCGCCCTTCCGCGTCCTCACCGCTCTGGCCTTCAACGACGCATTCCTTGCCGCCGACGCCGTGCCGCTCGCCCTCGAACACGGCCCCATTGGCCTGGAAGGCTTTGACCACCTCCTGGTGGACTTCATGCGCCGCAAGGGCTTGGCGCTCGACGACCTTGCCCAACTGCCGCCCGGCATAGGCTTCCTGCTGGTTGAAATGGGCGCCTGGACACAGGAAGAAGCCCAAGCGAAGGCCACCGAACTGGCCCGCGCCTCGCAGGGCTGGCCCACCCCGCCCGTGGCCCACATCTGCACCCCTGCCGAAGCTGCCAGCCTGTGGCACGTACGCGAGTCAGCGCTTGGCGCAGTGGTCTTCGTTCCCGGTGAGCCCGACCGCTGGGAAGGCTGGGAAGACGCCGCCGTTCCGCCCGCCTTGCTCGGCAAATATCTCCGGCGCATCACCGCCCTCATGGCCGAATACGGATACAGCAGCCCGCTTTATGGCCACTACGGACAGGGCTGCGTCCATATGAGGATCAACTTCGACTTCCGTTCGGAGCAGGGCCTTCGCAACTTCCGCGAGTTCATCGAGCGCGCCGCCGATCTCGTGCTCAGCTTCGGCGGATCGCTATCCGGAGAGCACGGGGACGGTCAGGCCCGCGCCGCGCTGCTCCCTAAAATGTTCGGCCCCGACCTCATGCAGGCCTTCCGCGAGTTCAAAGCTCTCTGGGACCCTGAAAATCGCATGAACCCCGGCAAGCTGGTCGACGCCGTCCGCGTCTACGACCCCGTGGAAAACCTCCGCCACAGACCGCAAAAGTCCTCAGGAACCCTCGGCTCTCTGGAAATGCCCAGCCCCAGCGAAATGTCGGGCTCCGTGGGAATGTCCGGCTCAATTGAGATTCCCCGCTCTGTATCAGGGCACGACTTCAGTCGTGCCGAAAGCTCCGGCAAATCAACGCGGGCTTTAGCCCCTGCGGCGAACTCCAACCATCCGCATCTCGCAACCCACTTCGCATTCACCGCCGATTCCGGCTCCATGGTCCGCGCAACGGAGCGTTGCGTTGGCGTTGGAGCTTGTCGCAAGGCTGAAGGCGGCGTCATGTGTCCCAGCTACCGCGCCACTGGCCAGGAGCAGCACTCCACCCGCGGTCGCGCCCACCTGCTCTGGGAGATGCTCGCCGGCGCTCTGCAACAGGAGGGCTTCCAGAGCGAGGCCGTCAACGAGGCGCTCTCCCTTTGCCTCAGTTGCAAAGCCTGCAAAACCGAGTGCCCCGTGCAGGTAGACATGGCCGCCTACAAATCCGAGTTTCTTGCCCAGCGCTACAAAGGCCGTCTTCACCCGCTGCATCACTACATCTTCGGATTTGCCGACCGACTGGCCCGCTGGGGTTCGCTCACACCGGCCATCACCAACGCCTTGCTCACCGGCCCTCTCGCCAGTCCCCTCATCAAACGCATCGCCGGCATAGCCCCGCAGCGTCAACTGCCACGCCTGGCGCCCACCACATATCAAAAGGGAAGCGCCAAAGCCGCCCGCGATACGCATCATCCAATACTATGCAAGCTTTCCCGGCCACAAGACCCGGCCTTACCCACTTCATCCGGCTTTCAAAATCCGGGTGCCCCAGGTCTCGATTCTGAGACCTGGGATGGCTCGCGCAGCCTTCAACCAGCAGCCCAACAAAAAGTGGTTCTCTGGCCCGATACCTGGAACAACTACTACCACCCCCAAACCCTGTCCGCCGCCGCGTCGGTCCTTACCCAGGCCGGCTTCCAGGTCCAGACACCTCGCGGCCACATCTGCTGCGGCCGTCCGCTCTACGACTTCGGCTTCCTCCACGCCGCCCGCGCCTATCTCGCCAAAATCCTTCAGCGAATGGCCCCGGAAATCGATGCCGGTCTCCCATTCATTTTTCTGGAACCAAGCTGTGCCAGCGTCTTCAAAGACGAACTCCTCGAACTCCATCCCGACAATCCCCGCGCTCAGCGCCTCAGTCGCCAGGTCTGGCTTCTGGCCGACTGGCTCGCGCAAGCCCCATCCACAAACGATTGGCTTGCCGGCCGCCTTCAAGGCGCGCACATCCTCATCCACGGCCATTGCCACCACAAGGCCGTCTTCGGCGGGCCGGCCAGCGAAATCGCTCTGCTTCGTGGCGCGGGCGCAACCGTCGAACCCATTCAGGCCGGCTGTTGCGGCATGGCCGGGCCATTCGGCTTCGAGGCGGATAAGTACGAAGTCTCAAAGACTATAGCCAGCGACGGCTTTCTTCCCGCCGTCCAGTCCGCCGGCCCCCTCACCGTAATCGTCGCCGACGGCTTCAGTTGCCGCGAGCAAATCGCCCAGCTAAGCGACCGCCGAGCCATGCACTTGGCCGAAGTCCTGGCTCACACCTGCAACTGCGGCGGTTGAGACGCACCGTCAGCAGCCGATTCCAATGAGGAACTGGAACGCCAGCCTCATCAGTAAGCCGCCCCATCCACCGTCCACTATTCCCTATTCCCTATTCCCTAATCCCTAGTCCACTGTTCCCGTATAATCTCTCCTGTCATGGAAACTACGGGTTGCGGCACAGCTATTGTTACGCCCTTTCGGGCCGATGGATCGATCGACGAGCAAGCGTTGCGAGCCCTGGTAGGTTGGCAAATCTTTGCGGGGATTGACTTTATCGTCGCTTGCGGTTCCACTGGCGAGGCCGCCACGCTCGATGAAGAGGAGTGGTTGCGAGTTGTCTCGATCACGGCCGAAGCTGCCGCCGGCCGCGTCCCTGTCTGGGCCGGCTGCACCCATAACTGTACCCGTACACTGCTCCGTTTGGCCGGCCTGCTCAAGCGGATCCGTGGCGTCGACGCCGTCCTTTCCGCCAATCCGTATTACAACAAGCCCTCGCAGGAAGGCCAGTTCCAACATTTTCTCGCCCTCGCCAAATTAGTGGACCCGCTCCCCGTCGCGCTCTACAATGTGCCCGGCCGCACCGCCATCAACCTCGATCCGGCAACCGTTGTCCGCCTGGCCGAGGCTGCCCCAAACATCCAGGCCATCAAGGAAGCCAGCGGGAAGCTGCCCCAGATTGCCGAACTGGTGCACACCTTGCCCCACGACTTCAAAATCTTCTCCGGCGACGACAACCTCGCCCTGGCATCCATCGGCGTTGGCGCGCAAGGACTCATCAGCGTCGCAGCCAACGAGGCGCCGGCCGAGGTGGGCCGCATGGTCCGCGCCGCCCTGGCCAACAATTGGGACGAAGCGCGCTCCCTCGATCGCAAGTTCGCGCGCCTGTTCGAAGCCAATTTCTGGGAGTCGAATCCGGGTCCCGTGAAAACCGTGCTCAACCTCATGGGCCGCACCCACGATGCGGTCCGCTTGCCCTTGGTCCCACCCACCGCCGCCACTCGCGCCAAACTGGAACACCTGGCAGGCGAACTAGGCCTTCTCACGCAGATTCCACAGCCGCGGGGATCTTCAGAAATCATCTGAGCGCAAAGCTCTTCGATTTGGCTTATAATTCTGCGTGAAATTGTACACAGATTGCAGGATGCCAATCCCCGACACCCGCAACTGGGGAGGGTACCACCTTGAAACGTTTTCTGCTTCTCTCGGCGGCCATTCTTTTTGCCATTGCCGCACCTGCGCCAGCTCCTACTCTCGCAGCCGGTCTCATGCCGCAGGAACCTGCCACCGAGCCGCCGCCGCCGTCCACAAATCCGCTAAAACCAACCGCCGCAGGAACGGAACGGGCAAAGAAGATCTACACCCAGGACTGCGAAATCTGCCACGGAACCAAAGGGGATGGCAAGACCGATGTCGCCGCGAGCCTGGGTACACCGGTGCCGGACTGGACCGATCCAAAGTCGTTGGCCAACAAGTCGGACAAAGAACTCTTCGACATCATCCGCAACGGCAAGGATAAGATGCCAGCTGAGGATGCCAGCCGGGCAAAGCACGACGATGTTTGGAACCTGGTTCTCTACATCCGGGCCATGGGTAAGGGCCGAACTGCCGCGCCAGCCGAGCCGGCCGCGCCAGCCCAGCCTGTCACGCCAGCTCCGCCAGCCACGCCGGCCACGCCAGCCCAGCCTGTCACGCCAGCTCCGCCAGCCACGCCGGCCACGCCGCCACCGGCCAATTAGGCTTTCACCCGGGGACGCGAATAAACCCCTCGCTTCCGTGCCCCATCTTTGCGACTTTTTCTGCCGCAAAGATGGGGACCGCGGCACTCGACCGCCCCGCTCGCGGGAAGCCCCGACCTCCTCTGCGCTTCCTTTCTCTATTCCCTATTCCCTGTTCCCTGCTCCCTGCCTTTATCACGCCTTCCGCCCCAAATCGTTCCGCCACACATGCCCGCCCCTCTCCAGCAGATGATCGGAGCACTCCGGCCCCCAGCTTCCGGCAAAGTAATTCGGGAACACCTGCGGAGCCTTCGCCGCCCAGGCCTGCAAAATCGGCGTATACAGCGCCCAGGTCGTCTCCACGCCGTCGCGGTGCGAAAACAGCGTCTGGTCGCCCAGCATCGCATCCAGCAGCAAGCGCTCGTATCCGTTGGCGCTACTCTTGCCGAACGCCGCAGCATAATCGAAATCCATGTTCACCGGGCACACATCCATGTTCGGCGTGCTCGGCACCTTGGCGCCAAACCGCAGAGCAATCCCCTCGTCGGGCTGGATGCGGATGGTGAGCAGGTTCGGCTGAATCTCCTGGCACGGTCCTCCCCCGGCCATCCGGTTGAAGATCAACAGCGGCGGCTGCTTGAACTGGATCGAGATTTCCGTCGCCTGTTTCTTCAGCCGCTTACCTGCGCGAAGGTAAAACGGAACGCCGGCCCACCGCCAGTTCTCTATCTGCAGGCGCACTGCCGCATAAGTCTCCGAGCCGCTCTCGGGACTAACCCGGTCTTCGTCGCGATAACCCACAACGTGCTGCCCGTTCACCAGTCCCGGTCCATACTGTCCGCGCACCGTGTTCAAAATCGGGATGGGCGGAATCGACTTCCAGACCTTCAGCTTTTCCTGCCTTACGCTCTCCGCCTCAAAGCTCGAGGGCGGCTCCATAGCTACAAAACTCAGTAACTCCATAACATGGTTCTGCACCACATCGCGCAGCGCGCCGGCCTTCTCATAAAATGGCCCGCGACCTTCCACTCCCAGCGTCTCAGCCGCTGTAATCTGCACGTGGTCAATGTAATTTCGGTTCCAAACAGGTTCGAAAATCCCATTGGCAAAACGGAACACCAAGATGTTCTGCACCGTTTCCTTGCCCAGATAGTGATCGATGCGGAAGACCTGGCTCTCGTGAAACACCGCGTTCACCTGCTGGTTCAGTTCACGCGCCGAGGCAAGGTCGTGGCCAAACGGCTTCTCGATCACCACGCCCACCTTGCCCTGCTCCGGCTGCGCCATTCCCTGCGCGCCCAGGTTTTCCACGATGCCGGCAAAGAACTCCGGCGC
>CAYWMR010000122.1:0-11422 GCA_964458965.1 uncultured Occallatibacter sp.
TTCCGGAGCTGATTGACGATGATGTGACGGGGCTGCTGTATGCGGTGGGCGATATAGATGGCATGTCGCAAGGAGCGCTGGGGCTATTGAGAGATCGGGAACGGCTGGACGCGATGCGGGACGCGGGACGGAAGACGGCTCAAACGCGGTTCTGCTCGACGCTGGTGGTGCCGCATTATGTGCGGTATTACGAGGAGGTGCTGGGGTTGTAGTGGGGTGGTTTTTGAGGGAGTTGGGGGGTGGATGTGGGGGCCTTCGGTTGCGCTTGGGACTGCAGGTATTTGTAAAGAGCTATATTTGTAAAAAGCTATATCTGTAGAGAGCTATATTTGTAAAGAGCTATAGGAACGCAGGTCCTTCGACTGCGCTCAGGATGACAGATATGAATAAACAACTAAAGGACTAAAGAGCTATAGGAACGCAGGTCCTTCGACTGCGCTCAGGATGACAGATATGAATAAACAGCTAAAGGACTAAAGAGCTATAGGAACGCTGGTCCTTCGACTGCGCTCAGGATGACAGATATGAATAAACAACTAAAGGACTAATGAGCTATCGGAACGCAGGTCCTTCGACTGCGCTCAGGATGACAGATATTTATAAAGAAATGACAGGTATTTATAAAAAACTAAAAGACGAAAGAACTGTTGGAACCCAGGTACTCTACAACGGAATTATGGCGGCACCGCGGAGGGTCTGGAGACCCTCCGGACAGCCGGTCTGTTGACCGGCGCTACTCTATCTGGAGACCGGCGCTACTCTAACTGATGAGCTAACTCTGATGAGCTAACTCAATAAGATGGGAACGGCGGGGCCTTCGATCAGGGGCTTTACCACCTGGGACTCGGTTTTGACATAGGCGATCTTGCCGGCATCGACTTCTTCCTGGGCTATGCGGCAGGCCTTGGTGGACTGGGTATGGATCAAAGCATGGGAGCCGCTCTGCAACTGACGGGCGCGGCGGGCGGCCACCAGCACTTTGCGGTAGTTCGAATCGAACTTGGTCTCAATCGTCATCGGGATTCTCCTCATCGACAGTGGAGTCTTCCTCATCGGAATCCTCGTTGAAGTTCAATTGCTGCTGACCGGTGGAACCGAAGATGCCAAAGGCCTCCAGCACCGGCTTCAGCCGCTCATGCGAGTTGCTTTGCAGACAAGCAGCGGCAACTTCCAGAACCCTGCGCGAACGGTACGCTATGACTTCGCCGTTACGATAAAAACGCTCGGCGAGCACAATGGCCTCCAACTGCGCCACCGCCCGATCGAGAATATCGTTTACCAAAATATAACCGTACTCGCGATAATTCTCAATCTCCTTGCTTGCGGCGTTGAGACGCCGGTAGACCTCTTCCTCGTTGACGACCCCCTCGGCACGGCTGCGATTGCGAAGGCGCGTGCGCAACACCCTGGGGTTGGGAGGCATGACGAAGATGCTCACGGCCTCAGGCATTTTGGCACGAACCTGGGCAGCTCCCTGGACGTCGATGTCGAGCAGCAGGTCGTGTCCGGCCGCGCGCGCTTCCTGCAGGGACTTGCGCGCAGTGCCGTAGAAGTGGTCGTTGAAGACCTGGGCGTGTTCGAGAAAGACGCCCTCGTCGAGCATGCGCTGGAATTCTTCTTTGGTGGTGAAGTAATATTCGCGCCCGTGCTCCTCAGAGCCGCGCGGGGGGCGCGTGGTCCATGAGATGGCAAACTCGACGCCTCCGACCTGTTTGCGCAGTTCGCTGACCAGGGTGCTTTTGCCCGAACCGGAAGGCGCCGAAATGATGAATAGGATTCCTGCCATTTTGTCCTTTGGACGGTTCTTAGTTCGTAGTTCTTAGTTCACAGTTCTTAGTTCTTAGTTCACAGTTCACAGTTCACAGTTCGTAGTTCTTAGACGAGATGTTCGCAGTTCATGCGACCTGCTCGGTGTGGCGAATCCATTCGCGCTTCTTATTCGAAACCGGCCACTAAATACTGAGAACAGTGAACTACGAACTGTGAACTGCATTTTCATTCGACGTTTTGAATTTGTTCGCGGGCCTTTTCAATTTCAGATTTCATCGCCAGGCCTAGTTCGGTGATGCGGGTTCCCTTGCCGCCCAGGCCGCCGGTTTTTGAAACCAGGGTATTCGCCTCGCGGTTCATTTCCTGGAGCAGAAAGTCGAGCTTCTTTCCAACTTCGCCGCCCGCGCTCAGCAACTCGCGGAAATGGCCGATGTGCGTGGTCATGCGGGTCAGTTCCTCGGCTATGTCGCTTCGTTCCACAATGACGGCGACTTCCTCGAGCAGTCGCTGGCGGTTGAACTCCGGGCCTGTGGCCGCCAGCAGGCGCTGGGTCAGGCGGTCCTGAGCGCGCTGTTCGATCTCGGGGCGTAGTTCAGCCACGGTGTCCGTTGCTTCAGCGAGCCGGTCGAGAGTGGCGTGGAGTATCGCTTCCAGTGCTTCGCCTTCGCGGGCGCGCATGATCTTCAACTGTTCGAGCAGCGGGCCAATCTGCTGCTGGGCGCTGCTGGCGAGCGGCTCAAGATCCTCATCGCCGCGATTGTCGTTCTGCAAAGCGCCGGGCAGCCGCAGGATTGCATTGAGGTCAGGCTCGCCGTTCAGACCAAACTCATCGCGCGCGGCAGTGAAGGCGGCAACGTAGCCGGCGACGAGTTCGCGATTGTACCCTGCCTTCTGCACGGCGCGGTCTGCGCGGTCGACAGAAAGGGTGAGATCGACGTGGCCCCGAACAAGGCTCTCCTTGAGTACTTTGCGAAGGTCCATCTCCAAAGCATCGAGGCCGGATGGAAGGCGCAACTGGACGTCGAGGAAGCGATGGTTCACGCTTTTGACGCTGAGCGTGTAACTGAGCAGATCGTTTACGCGGACCTGAACACGCGCATATCCGGTCATCGAATAAATGGGCATACTTGCTATTCCTGCGGCCCGGTGGCGAGAGCAGCGGCGAACAGGGCGGCTAACTCGCGGGGGCCTGGGTTATCGATCGGCAAAGGTTCGGGAACATCCATGAATTGCAGTTGATAGAGCCGCTGATAAGTGGGCGAGGAAATTAATAACTCCTCATGTGAGCCGATGGCGGTAATGCGGCCATCTTCGAGGACGGCGATGCGGTTGGCACGGCGAATGGTGGATAGACGATGGGCAATCACGAGTACAGTGCGACCCTGCATGAGGTTGGCCAGGGCGGTCTGCACCAGCGATTCGCTCTCGGCGTCGAGGGCCGAAGTCGCTTCGTCGAGGATGAGGATTGGCGCATCCTTGAGAATGGCGCGGGCAATGGCCATGCGCTGGCGTTCGCCGCCGGAGAGGCGGAAACCCTTCTCGCCAATCACGGTGTTGTAGCCCTGCGGCAATCCGAGGATGAAGTCGTGAGCCAGGGCGTTTTGCGCGGCGCGGTGGACGAGATCGAGTTTGACATCGGGCTGGCCATAGGCAATGTTGTTGCGCACCGTGTCGTTGAAGAGGATGGTCTCCTGTGTAACCTGGGCGACCTGGCGGCGAAGGGAGCCGAGGGTGCAATCGCGGAGGTCAACGGAGTCGATGAGGATGCGGCCGGAGGATACATCGAAGAAGCGGGGAATGAGGTTAACCAGGGTGGACTTGCCTGCTCCGCTGGGGCCGACCAGGGCCAGCACCTCGCCGGCATTCACTTCAAGGTTGACGTTGTGCAGAATCTGATGTTCGCCTTCTTCGGTGGAGTAGGAAAAGCCTACATTTTGAAACTCGACGGAGCGGGCGAAACTCTTCAATGCAACGGCATGAGGCCGTTCCTTGACGTCGTCCTCCGCGTCGAGGAAGGCGAAGATGGAGGACGAAGCGCCCATGGCCTGCTGGAAGCTGTTGTAGAAGTAAGCGAACTTGCGGACGGGATCGTAGAGCTTGAAGAGCGCGATGATGAATGCGCCGAAGATGCCGATGGTCATGTGGCCGTTTTTGATCTCGCTGCGGCCGACCCAGAGGAGCAGAGCGATGGCCACCGCGCCAATGGTGTCCATAAGCGGCGAACTGATGGACTGAATGCGGACGCTGCGCAGGTTGGCGCGAAACAGGCGGCGGGCGGCCTTTTTGAAACGCAGAATCTCCCACAACTCAGTGTTGAAGGCTTTGACGATGCGGTTTCCCGTGACAGTCTCGTGCAGAATGTTCTGGATCTCGGCCAGCTTGTCCTGTCCGGTGCGGGTGCGGGTGCGCACTTCCCTGCCGATCTTTCGGGCGGAAATTACAACTACCGGGACAAAGAGAAGCAACGCCCAACTGAGGTTACCGCCCAGATAAATGACCAGCGCCAGACCGCCGAGAAAGGTAAAGAACTGCTGGAGGAACTCGCCGATGACGGAGCTGACGGCGTACTGTACGCGATCCACGTCGTTGATAAGCGTGGAGAGGATAGTGCCGGTGGAATGCTTGTGAAAGAAGCTTGACGAGCGGCGCAGGGTGGCCTCATAGAGATGGTTGCGCATGTCTGTAATGAGGCCAAAGCCGGCGTAATTGACGAGGTAGGTGCCGGAGTAATCGCAGATGCCCTTGAGGAGGGTGGAGCCAACCAGGGCGCAGGCGACCACATTCCACGCGTTGTGCTGGTGCAGGAGGGCGAACATGAACTGCTTGAGGTCAAGGTACCAGGGCGCGTTGATGCTGCCTACGGGAACCGCGGGGACGGCCCGCTGACCTGGCTGGAGCACGTCGTCGAAGATGGGGACAAATAGCAATGTGCGGAAGTTGTCAAGCAGGCCAACCAGGGCCAGCAGAGCAACGCCGGGCAGCCACTGGAATGAATACGGCAGCCCGTAGCGCAGGAGTCGGAGGAAGTTCTTCATGCCTGTTGGCCCGCCTGGCGGACGCGTGACTCGGGGATGAGCCACTGGCGTGGGATGAGAATCTCCATCCCCGTATTGTATCCGGCTCTACTTCCGGGTGCGGAAAAAGGGGTGAGATTGGTGGAGATGTGCTGGATGCGTGGGGCGGGGGCTAAAGCCCAGCCCTTGTTTTGTGGCATTTGCGGCACGACTGAAGTCGTGCCCTGATACAAAGCATGTTCTTAAGTATCAAGTCGTAGGCTGATACATAACATGGTTTTGAAGAATGGTTTAGTAAGCGTGCAACTCGACAATGGTTTTCAGAATGCTGTCTGGTTGGGGAAGGATCGCATCCTCAAGCACTGGCTGGTAGGCGACGAAGGTATCCATGGAACCGATGCGTTTGACGGGCGCGTCCAGAGAGTCGAAGAGTTCGTCCGCGATGCGTGCGGCAATTTCCGCGCCGTAACCCCAACTGAGCATATCCTCGTGCGCAACAATCACGCGGCTGGTCTTGCGGATGGAGGTAGCGATGGCCTCCCAGTCGTAAGGACTGAGGGTTCTGAGGTCGAGCACTTCGACCTCGATGCCCTGAATTTGGGCACGCTGCGCGGCTTGCAAGGCTCGGGGCACAATGGCGCCGTAAGTAACCAGGGTGATGTGTTTGCCGGGACGAACAATTTTGGCTTTTCCGAATGGGATGGCAAAATCGGGGCCGGGATAGGGTGCGCGGCCATAGGTCTCGCGATAGAGCCGCTTGTGCTCAAGAAAGAGGACTGGATCGTCACAGCGAATGGCGGTGCGCAGCAGGCCGTTGGCGTCCAGCGCGTTCGATGGAAACACCACACGGAGCCCCGGGATGTGGGTAAAAATGCTCTCGCCGGATTGCGAGTGGTAGATTGAGCCTCCGGTGAGATAGCCGCCTATGGGGACGCGAACCACTACGGGCGCGGCCCATGCGCCATTCGATCGCCAGCGCATGAGCGCGAGTTCGTTGCGAAGCTGATGCATGGCCGGCCAGATGTAGTCGAAGAACTGAATCTCGACGACGGGCTTCATGCCTCGCACGGCATAACCGATGCCCCGGCCCACGATATTGGCTTCAGCCAGGGGTGAGTTGAAGACGCGCTCGGAGCCGAACTCGGTTTGCAGGCCGGCGGTGAGTTTGAAGACGCCGCCTTTTCCCTCGACCTCGCCAAGCGACTGTTCGCGGCTGGCATCGGCCACGTCTTCGCCAAACACCACAATTCGAGGATCGTTTCGCATCTCGTCGTGGAGGCAGGCGTTGATCAAATCGGCCATGGTGCGGGGTCCACTGCCCTTTGCGCTGCCTGCCAGGCCGCCGCCGGCAAGGCTTGCGCCCGCATCTCCAGCCTGGTTTAGTCCTTCGGGTTGCGCTTGAATTGTTTCCGTGGCGAATGTGCGGCTGGTTGGATCCAGATCTTCGGAATAAACATGGCGCTCTATATCGGCTACCAGTGGCAGGGGGGCCTCAAGCGCGCGTTCCGCACTCTCGGCCGCCTGGAGGTCGAGAGTCTGCTCTAAAGCATTGATCTCGTCCGCGGTGAGGACTCCCTCTCGCAGCAGGCGCATCTGCATCTTGGCCAGCGGATCGCGCAGGGCGTCGGCTTCGCGCTCAGCAGAGGAGCGGTAAAGCTTATCGTCGTCTGAAAATGCGTGCGAGTACGGCCGCACCACATGGCCGTGCACAAAGGCAGGCCCATGACCGGCCCGGCAGTGGGCCACCGCAACCTGAAACGCTCGCAGGCAGGCTTCCGGGTCGGTGCCATCCACCTCGGCAAAATGGAAGTTGGGGAAGTTAGCCACCAGATGCGAGATGTTTCCTCCCGGCGTATTCACCTCGACCGGCACGCTGATGGCGTATCCGTTGTCCTCAACGCAAAAGATGACCGGCAGTTTTTTGTTCGACGCGGTGTTGAGCGCCTCCCAAAACTCGCCCTGGGAGGTGGAACCCTCGCCGAGGCAGGTGAGGACCACTTCATCGCCGTGAAACTCGACGTCGCGGAAGGCGCGATAGTCGTTGTCAGCCTTGGCGGCAGCCTCTGGATGGCGGGTGAAGTACCGGCCGGCCTCGGCACAGCCAACGGCGTGGAGCAATTGCGTAGTGGTGGAAGAGGAGGTACTGACGATGTGCAGGGCCGGGCTGCTCCAGTGAGTGGGCATCTGGCGGCCGCCGCTGGCCGGGTCGTCGGCCGCTCCCATCGCTTGAAGAAACATGTCGTAAGGAGTGACGCCGAGGGCGAGGCAAAGCGCGCGATCTCTATAGTACGGGAAAAACCAGTCGTATCCGGGGCGCATGGCCAAAGCCGCGCCCACCTGGAGGGCTTCGTGACCGGCTGCGGAAATCTGGAAGTAAATCTTCTGCTGGCGCTTGAGCAGGATCTCCCGGTCGTCGACCCGGCGAGAGAGATACATCAGCCGGTAGATATCGACCATTTGCTGTCGACTCAGGCCCTCTGAGCCAGCAACTGTCTCGGACTCGCGAGCGTTGGAAACTGTCAATTCCATTCCCGTCACTCCCCAGAATACCGAATTCCGCAAACCACTGATTTTGATTGTAACAACCCGGCGCGATTGCAAGCGTGAAACAGCGCCCGATTTGTTATACGCAAAAGCTGGAGAAAAATCCAGTGGGTGAAATCCCGTATCTAAAGCTCGCCGCAAACATTCCGAAGTGCAACCGCAGATCCTTCGACTCACCACCCCCGAACTGAAAAACGTTCGGGGCCCCTTTCGCTCAGGATGACAGCTTCTGTGAGATGAGCTCAAGACTCAGGGCGGCTAGTGAGACATGTCGGGGCCAGGGATGCGGAAGGGCGGCGTACCCCGCACAGACGTGGTCATCTTCTCCTTTACGCTGTGAGCCAGCTTCTCAATTTGTTCGAGTTTGCGAAGCTGGTTGGGAGTAAGCTGATCGGGATTGCCGCCGTTGACCTCGGTATTCAGTTCGTTGGCCAGCTTGAGCAGTTTCAAGGTGTCTGAAACCAGCGCCTTTTGGCGGTCGGCATTGAGAGCCTGCAACTGTCTCTCATGGCGCGCCTCGTCTTCGTATCCGGGATGGTCGAAGATGCCAATCCCCTGCTGGTCCTGCATCTGCTGCAATGGAGGTTTGGTTGGGGGTCCGTTCTGCGCCGCACCCGGCAGGGGAAGGAGCGTGGCGCAAAGCAGCATGCAAACGATGGAGAGTGGAGTTCGCTCCTGATGAATAGAATCCGGTTGGGCTTTGTGGATTCCCGCCCATCGCCAGAAAAAAGCGATGGACGGGGCACGGTGCATTGGCGGATCGGAGAGTTGGTACATTGAAGAAGCAACTCGGCGCGGCGAGTCTGGATGCTCAGAATGGCACCCCGAAATTGTTGACGAGCTTTCGGGAATCCACACTAGTTTGCGCCCACGGTGAGCTTCATCTTTTCCTTGACGTCGTGAGCCAGCTTTTCAATCGCACCGGCTTTGCGAATCACAGAAAGCGAGAGCGTGTCTTTTGAGGTCTTGTCCACTTCGGCTTTCAGTTCGGTCGCCAGTTTCAGCAGGTTAGCGCTGTCTTCGGCAAGCTGCCTTTTTCGCTCCTCATTGGCGGCAGAAAGGTCCTTCTGTTTTGCCTGCTGATCGTGCATCTGCATCTGCGCATTGGGATCCGGCGCCTGATTCGCGGGACCGGACAGATCGGCCTTGTCCATGCGCAGCGGACCGCCTGGCGGGGTTGGGCTATTCTGGGCATTCCCCGCAAGCGCCACGGTGACGGCCAGGCAGGCACAGGCGCGCGCCCATGGAATCATCGCACGCAGGCCGAAGATTCGACTCGCGAATCTTCGGTTTCCCCAATCTGGGCTCTTGAACGACTTCATTGGTAACCTCCTCAGCTTGGCCCGACCGTCAGCTTCATCTTCTCCTGCACATTGTGGGACAAGCGCTCAATCAGTTCGGCCTCGTGAATCGCCTTAAGCGATGGGGTGTCCTTCTCTTTGTTATCCACCTCGGCCTTGAGGTCGGTGGCCAACTTCAGCAATATTGCGCTGTCTTCCCCGATCTGCCGTATCCGCTCGGCATTGGCCGCGGCATAGTTTTTCTCTCTCACCTTTTGCTCCCTCATCCGAATCTGGTCCAAGGAGTCTGGCAGGCGATTGCCCATGCCCGTTGTAGACGGTCTGTCCGGACTTCCCCTGGGAGGAAGCGGATCCTGGCCGGAATGGGCGGTGCCCGTCAAGATTGCCACAGCCACAAAGCAGCCGAGTATTTGGACCCAATGCCGGGCGCTAGGCAATCGGAAAGGTAAAGCGCCCCTTGCCGAAGCGAGGTTGGGCTGGTGGTTTTGGTTCTGCAAGAGAAACCTCCTGAAGGCCTGGGTCGCCGTTTTGAAGCCTTGACTCGGCGCCGTCCAATTTGACAGGATCGACTCCCCAGGTTCTCCCTGCCGACAGTCTAGTCTAGAATGAGGAGCTTTGGATGCATCCTTTTCTGATCGCGGAAAGATTCCTTGCGGTACGGTCGGGTTTGTTCGCCGAGGGCCGGTTCCTGGGCAAGGTGCTGGACGAATGGATCGTCGATGCCCAGGAATTCATTCGGCTGAAGCTGCCGCACCTGATGATAGTGGCGGGTATCGCCTTTCTGCTCATTCGATTATTGAGCCTTGTGACGTTCCACATGAAGCGCGTGGCGGAGCTGCACGCGGCCTCAGCGGGGCGCATATCCCAGGTGAAAACGCTGGCCGGAGTGATTCGCACCACCGGAATGGCCGCCATCTGGGTGATCACCGGAATGCAGTTCCTGGACGCGCTGGGCGTGAATCTGGCTCCGTTGCTGGCCTCGGCCGGGATAGCCGGTGTGGCTATCGGCCTGGCAGCGCAGAACATCGTCAAGGACATGCTGAATGGCATTCTGATCCTTGTCGAGGACCAGTTCGATGTGGGAGATACCGTGCATCTGGCGGGAGTGCAAGGAACGGTGGAAGCAATGACCCTGCGCAAAACCACCATTCGCGACGCCGATGGAACGGTTTATATCGTGCCCAACTCGCAGATCACAACGGTTGCCAACCAGAGCATTGGGTACTCGGTGGCAACGGTAAACGTGAGCGTGGACTTTTCCGCCAATCCCGACGAGGTGCTGGAGCTTTTGCGAGGCATCGCGATGGAGGTTCGGTCAAGCGAGGAATTCCGCCAGGTATTTGTGAGCGATCCGCAGGTTCTGGGGGTGGACGCTGTGAAAGGCTCGGAGATCATCTTCCCGGTGGTGTTCAAGACGCTGGCAACCAAGCAGTACGCGCCGGTTCGGGAGTTCCGACGCCGGGTTCGTCTGGCGCTGGAGGAGCATCACCTGCTTCCCGGAGACCCGAACCGCGTGTTTCATGCATTTGGGGACGAAGAGGCGGCTGGCGGGGGGGCGAGGGAAGAGACACATGCGGCCGATCCGACTCTTCGAAAGCCGGAAAGTGGGAGTCCGTTCGGCGGGGAATGAATATGTGAGAATCCGCTCGACTTCCACTCCCCGGTCCCCAAAGGCGAGGGACCGGGGGCACCCGGTTATTTTGGGGTGGTCAGGGCTTGCCGGGTTCGGCTACGGCGGCGTCGCGAAAGATGACGCGGTTGCGGCCTGCCGACTTGGCTTCATACAGGGCCTGATCGGCAATCGAGAGCAGGGTCTCTACGTTTGGCGAGCCGTTTGACGGGTCGAAGAAGGTGGCGCCGATGCTGCAGTTGAGAGTGAACTCGCCATTGTCCAGGCGCACTGTAAGGTTGGAGACCGCACTATGCAGCGCGGTCACTCTCTGTTCCGCAAATTCCGGCGGGACTTCGGTGAGAACCAGGAGAAACTCCTCTCCTCCGTAGCGGCCGGCATGGTCGTAGGCGCGGATGGCAGCCCCAACGGCGCCGGCAAACCAGCGCAGAGCGTCGTCTCCCACAAGGTGCCCATAGACATCGTTCACTCGCTTGAAATGGTCCAGATCGATCAGAGCCACTATGAGCGTGGAGCCCTGCCGCCGGGCCCGCTCGATTTCGACCCCCAACGCGCGCAGAATGGCCACGCGGTTCAGCATGCCGGTGAGCCCGTCGTAAGTGGCCTGAATGCGCAACAGCTCCTGACTGGCCTCCAGTTCCCTGGTGCGTTCACTGACCAGGTTCTCCAGTTGGAGGCTTCTTTCGCGCAGATTGCGCGCACGTATGCGGTCTCCGAGGTAAAGCAGGAGGAGGAAAGCCAGCGCGCACAGCGCGTAAAACCAATTGGTTCGCCACCAAGGCGGAAGGATTCTGACTGGAACTCTTACCGCCTCGGAGCTTGCGTTCAACCCCGGGTTACGGGCGATCGCTTCAAAGGTATATTTCCCTGGCGGTAAAGCGGAAAAGACAGCAACGCCATCGGGCGCTTCCACCCAATCCGGCTGCAGTCCCTGCATACGGTAGCTGAGAACGAGCTCGCTGCGATTGCGGGTGGCCGGCGAGGAGATTTGGAAACGGAGCGGGAGCGAAGACCAATCGAGCTTGATGTCGCGGGCATTGGGATAAGCGCTGTTTCCTCTCTGGATGTTGGTAACAGAGACAGAAACCGGCGGGGAATCGAAGACTCGCTCCGGATGCCGCAAGTGGGCCACGCCGCCGCTGGTTCCCACCCACAAGGAACCG
>CAYWMR010000123.1:0-11315 GCA_964458965.1 uncultured Occallatibacter sp.
TGCGTGGCGACCAGAGGCGCTGGGGCGTCCAGGGTGGATTACGGGCCAAAGAGGATGGCGAAGGAATAGGCCCGCATGGCTTCGATAAGGATGGCGCGATCGGTGACCTGGTTGAATTTGGGAGAGTACATTTAACTCCTGGCGAACCGGGGGGATTACGATTGCGTAATTCAACGTTAACGGCTCGACGAGTAGACTGCAAAATCCTGCAATCGGCAGATGGCAAATGAGCAACTCGGAGCGGGTATTTAGCCATTGATGCGCGCATGGAATTCATAGGTGGAGGGTAGCGATGGGGTCGCAAGTTACGCCGGGAGATATAGCGATAGAGGGAGTGCAAGGCAAGAAGCGGGGGATTTGGCCGGCTATTGCGCTGTTTTTCACGGCGCCGCTGGTGGCTGAATTCCTGCTGGGGAATTTGCCAATCAAGATGCTGCCGGCACTGATTGTGTTGGCGCCGATGTACGGGGGCGGAGCGCTATTGATTCGCGAGGTGGTCAGGAAAACCGGGCGAGGATGGCCCAGCATTCTGCTGCTGGGAATGGCTTACGCGATCTTTGAAGAGGCGTTCACGACGCAGTCGCTGTTCAATCCGAATTACCTGAGACTGAATCTTGGATTGCTGACGCCGGCATTCATTCCGTCGCTTGGGATTGGCGTGTGGTGGACGCTATGGATGTTCATGGTGCATGGAATATGGAGCATCTCCACTCCCATTGCGCTGATTGAGGCGAGTGTGCCGGACCGTGCGCGGACACCGTGGCTGGGACGAGTGGGAACAGTGATTGTTGCGATGGTGTTTTTGTTGGGTTCTACTGCGACCACCCTGATCGGATACCGGCAGGATCACTTCATGGCATCGAAAGCGCAGTTTGGTGGGGCAGCGGTGGTGATCGTGTTGCTGGCGGCGATGGCCTTCATGATTCCGCCGCGGCGAAGATACGCTGCTTATCGCAGTGCGCCGTCAGCCTGGTTACTGGGTGCGGCGGCGCTGTTGTTTGCATCGGTTGCCCTGTTGGTGCCGATGGGCTGGGGCTGGGGAGCGGTGGCGGCATTGCTTGGGCTCGATGCTGCGATGATTGCGGTGGTGATTGCATGGGGAGATGCCGGAACATTGGAACTGAAGCATCAGCTCGCA
Organism: uncultured Occallatibacter sp.; assembly: GCA_964458965.1. Taxonomy (GTDB): domain Bacteria; phylum Acidobacteriota; class Terriglobia; order Terriglobales; family Acidobacteriaceae; genus Telmatobacter. The sequence continues at coordinate 1,139 of CAYWMR010000123.1, forward strand.
CTTGGCGCTGGTGCGGCGATGGCGTATGGATGGCATGCGTTCCTGCAGCATCCGGCAGTTGGGCAGTTGGACGCTAGTGTTCGGGTTGGGAATGTGGTCTTTCTTCTTGGAGCGATTTTGTTGATCTGGTTTGCGGCAAAGCGGACTAATGCATCCCATTGATGAGACTGCGATGAATGGGGCACGGAGCGTTTATCTGACGGTCGAAGTGCTTCTTTATTGAATGCGCTCGAAGCGGAAGCCGGCTTCGCGCAGGGCGTGGCTGATGGCGGTGATGTGGGTTGCGCCGCGGGTTTCCAGCGTTACGTCGATCGCGGTTTCGCCGATGCTGACGCCGTAATAGGCGCGGTTATGAAGGACTTCTACAATGTTGGCGCGCTCGCGGGAGAGAATGGTTGTTAGGGCCTGGAGTGCGCCGTGACGGTCTTGCAGATAGACGCGGACGCGCAGCAGGCGGCCGTCTTTGACCAGGCCGCGCTCAATGATCTTGGCCAGCAGGCTGACGTCGATGTTGCCGCCGCTGACCAGAACGACGGTGCGGCGATGGCGAAGGTTGGTCTTGGACTGGATGACCGCTGCCAGGGCGGCTGCTCCGGCACCCTCGGCAAGAGTCTTTTCCTGCTCGAGCAGCATGAGAATGGCGCTGGCGATTTCTTCGTCGTCGACGGTGACGATTTCATCGACGTAGCGATTGACGAGCGGATGAGTTATGTCGCCGGCGCGGCGGACGGCAATTCCGTCGGCGATGGTGGCCTCAGAAGCGATGACGATGGGTGCCCCAGCCTCGCGCGCGCGGAGCATTGAGGGCAGCTTCTCCGGCTCAACCCCGATGATGCGGATTTTGGGGTTGGTCTCCTTGAGGGCGCAGGCTATGCCGCCGATGAGGCCCCCACCCCCGATGGGAACGACCGCAGCTTCGATGTCGGGAACCTGCTCAAGGAGTTCCAGGGCGATGGTTCCCTGGCCGGCAATGACCTCGGCATCGTCGAAGGGATGGATGAATGTGCGGCCCTCTTCAATGCGGCGTCGCAGGGCCTCATCGCAGGCCTCGTCATAGCTTGCGCCGTGGAGAATGACTTCGGCTCCGAAAGCACGTGTGGCGGCAACTTTGACCTGGGGAGTTGCCAGCGGCATCACGATTTGTGCGCGAATGCCGCGTGCTGCGGCGTGGAAGGCTACACCCTGGGCGTGATTGCCTGCGCTGGCCGCGATAACGCCGCGCTCGCGCTCGGTCTTGCTCAGGGTGAGCAGCTTGTTCAGTGCGCCACGCTCTTTGAATGACCCGGTGCGCTGCAGGTTCTCAAGCTTCAGGTGAAGCGGCAGCCCGGTGAGCTCGGAGAGTTGATGGGAGAGCTGGCAGGGCGAGACGTGAATGGCATCGCCGATGCGCGCGCGGGCGGCCTGGATGCTGGTAAGAGAGACGGATTCCAACAGAGATTCTCCTTGAAGCGGAATGGAAAAGATGAATGAAGGCAAAGGATGAAAAGCCACCAGCCGCGGTTGCGGGTGATGGCCTGGAGGACGCTCAAATGCTACCGCTTGGTCAGGCTTCGATTCCCGCTTGCGCAATGGGGTTGGTAATTCGGATGGTGGGAACAGACGGAGCCGCATGCCGGACGGGGAGCAGGTTCGCGTTGGCTCTGGAAGGATGCATGACCTTGATCGAAGTAGAACAGAGGGCGCGGGGGGCGTCAAGGGATCGGAAGATCCGGTGCTGGTTGGTCGTGAAGGAAAGATCCCTCAGGAATTAAACCCGACCGTCCTACTCGGACTCGGTTAGCGTTTGCTCGGAGGTTTGAACCTTGAAGTCTGACAGCGCCTTGCGCGCAGCCCGCACTTCCGTTGCGAGTACCTTCAATACATTCAGCGTCAATGAGGGCTCGGCGCGCATCAGGTCTTCAAAATCTTCACGCGACACGAAGCTGACATCGGAGCCTTTACGGGCCTTTGCTGTTAGAGTGTACGGTTCATTTCCAATAATCGCAGGCAAGCCAAGCAGGGAACCGGCGGTGGCACGGAGGCACATTACAACTTCACCAGCTTCTGAGGTCATGATCAGGGCAGCTTCTCCACTGCGGAGAATGTAGACACCAATGGGAGGTTCGCCCTGGCGGAACAGAACCTGATCAACGCCGCAGACAACCTGCTTGGATTTCTTCTCCAATGCCTGAATCAGATTGCTATCGGCAACGAATGCGAACGATTCCTGGTCCATTCAAAAATCCTCTTATGCGGCGGCCGGAACGAGCAGTTGAACGGGCCTCGATGAAGCTTCGGAGAACAGATCATTTCATTTTTATGAGTCTCGGATATGTGATACGTGTCACATTTCGCCTCAGAATCTGAGCTTTTGAGTGGACTTTGAATCGCGGCCATTCGATAAAGCGCTTCCAGAATTGATTTTCCCGGTAAAAAGGGCTCCTTTTTGACGTTCGGGGCATCGAAAACAGGCCCAAAAACGCTCGAAAGTGCCCAACAACCAAAGGTAAAGATTACTTGTTAGTTAACATGTGTGTTTGTAAGATGCTCATTCTTTGATAGTTATAGGAAAGTGAGCACTGACAAGGGGCCATAATTACAGGGAGGGGGGGCATGTTGATACGGACTGGGCAGATCCCTGACGTTTTGAACCGCGACAGCCCATGCAACGATTGTGCTTCACGGCTCGTAATCAATCTGCAAACGGCACCGGAATTGTCCTGCGGGTCGTGTGTCCGGCTGCGGCGGGGCGATTCGGCTGCCGCTGCCAATGCGATGAAATGGGGTTGTAATCGTTTTCATCGGGGCAAAATACATAATAAACCGCGGTTGCGAGGCCGGAAACGCAGGCAAATGGTCACTATAGGGCCATTTTAGTGCTGTTTCTGTGCGAAATAAGCGCAACAACAAGCGTTCTTGATGCGTTTTTGAGGCACAGAACTGCCGGTTTGAACCCCTGTTGGAGAGGGAAACTGCTGGCACTGCTAGCACTCAATTGCCGGCCCTCGGCGATCCGGATGTGGGCTGCCTCCGGGATCAGGCTTCCCTCCCCGGTCCCCAATTGCGAGGGACAGGGGGCACCCTCATAGTGTTTGGAAAGAGTCACTGGGACCGGGGCCACACGCCAGCGGTCCGACGGTTCGCGCTTAATTAGTCTCTGTCAAATCCATTAGCGGCATGGTTGGGTGATTTCGGCCAACGTGAAGTTGGAACTGATCGACAAACGACCTGATGGCACCCCGCGAGTCCTTCAGCTTCGGCTCTCTTTGTAGCATATCCGCTCCGCAGATGGAGCATATCCCCTTATAGGCATGAGTTTCTTGGTCGTAGCAGAAGTTAAGTTCTGGTCCGTTTGCCATGCATGAAGTCTACGCAGTTTGCAGGTAATTTCCGTGATCCTAATCACTCAGTGTGCTATGTTAAACATTTTCCCGAGTGAATTGTTACCCCAATCGGATAACAGACATTTCTCGTAAGTTATTCATGCTTATGTATTTATAGTTACATATTCTATTGAGATGCCTTTCTGGGCGGAAAACGGCTTGAGTCGAGACAGCCCGTGCAATGTTTGTGCTCCGGCGCGCAACTAATCTGCATCTGCATCGGAATTGATTTCATGGAAGCCAGCTTCTCATGTTTATGCCGGTGTTTATGCCGGTTCCGGGGGAAGGGCACGCGTAAATGATCCCCGCTATTGTGCGGCGGGTGGGTGGATGGCTATTTGCAGCTTCATGGCTGGATTATCAGCGGACGTCGGGCGTTGGAGTCTTTGGCGGCAGGCCGCGTGAGACCAGCTTGAGCACGGCGAAGGCGATGCCTTCGTAAAGAGCGAAGAGGCCGAGCGCGAAGATGGCGCAAAAGACCATGATGCCGGCGGCAGACGCAATCATGTCGTGGTCGAATTGATTCGCCTGATGGGTGAGGAATGCTTCGCGTCCGAGGCGGAGCCACTTTTCGTGGTCCATGTGGATGAACTGCCCGAAGAGCGAGCCGAAGGCCAGTGCAAGAAGAAACTTGACGACAAGCTTGGATTTCATGCCGAAAGCATACACCCGATTGCGATGTATTGGCATGGCGAAGCTGCGGCTCGCTAAAAGATCTCGCCCAGCCTTTGGAAGGAATCGAGTTCCAGCAGGTGCTGGCCTTCGGGGGCTGGGTCCAGGTCGGCGTGCTCCAGCACCCATGTGTCTTTGTGAAAGAGGAAGACGGCGTGCAGGCCCGCGGCCAGGGCGGGGTTGATGTCGCTCTTGATGCTGTTGCCGATCATCCAACTGGTGTGTGGCGCGAGCTCGTGGCGATGGATCACTTCGCTGTAAGTGGGGGGATCTTTTTCGGCGACGATTTCGACGGCGGAGAAGTGGGCCGCGAGGCCGGAGCGGGCTAGCTTGCTGGCCTGTTCGGCCTGGTCGCCCTTGGTCATGAGGATGAGGCGATGACGGGCGGCTAATTCGGCCAGGGTTTCGGCTACACCAGGGAGAAGCTGGATCTCCTGCTCTTCGATGGAGCGGGCAAAGGCGAGAATCTGCTGCACCTTTTCTTCAGTAACCGGGGTTGGACTCAGGCGGTGAAAGCATGTAACCAGCGAGCGCGTGAAGCTGGTAAGGCCGTAGCCGTGGGCGAGGATGGTTTCGCGCTCGACGGCGTTAAGGGCCTGGCGGACCTGGGCGGGAGTGTACTCGTGGTGGTTGAGGTAGCCGATGAAGGCGGCGATGGCGCGCTCGAAGTAGATGTTGTTTTCCCATAGGGTATCGTCGGCGTCGATGAGCAGGGTTTGGCCGGGAGGGAATTGGGGCATGGGGTTATGGTAACCAAACGATTTCGACTATTGTTGCGCTTCCGGCAGTGTGTATTCAAAGGTGTAGGAAAGCTTGCCGGGGGCGTGAACGATGGTCATGGTCCCGGAGATGCCTGCGAGCGCCTCTGTGCCGGAGCCGGGGACTACGGAGACGGTGAGCTGCAGCTTGCCCTGGTCCATGACGCCGGAATGCTGGAGAGCGAAGGAGCCGGCGTGGCCGTTGAGGGTTCCGGTGACGTGCTCGATGGCGACGTAGCCTGCGCTGCCTTTTTGGGGGTCGCCGGAGCCGAGCATTTCGCCTTTGCTGGTGGCGTCAAGATCGCCGTGATATTGCTTTGAGAGCGCGTAGCGGCCGATGGCGGCGCCACCGGTCGAGTCGTCGGGCGGAAGCGGGGTGGTCTTTGCTTCGAAGGTTCCTTCGGCATGACGGGTCATGACAGGGTCCTTTCTGAGGGGCGTTGAGGACGGGGCCTGGGGATGCGCCGTCTGGACCAATACACACAGGCAGGCGCCGAGAATCAGATTGCGTATCAGGACTGGGCGCGACTTAGGCATGGCATTCCCTTACTGCTTTGGTTGTGCTGCTATCCACTGCTTCAGATTCGGTTCCTGAAGGGAGCGTAGTTCGATGCAGCCGTCGATACGTTCGAGGGCATGTTTCAGGGCCACGCCGGTGGCGGCGACTTTGTGTGTGGAGAAGAAGTCCTTCACCTCGTCGCGGGCATCGGCAGAGCAGAAACTGCCTGTTGAGCCGACGACCCAGGAGCCTGTTGCGGTGGTGAACTGGGCCTGGACCTTGTCCCAATTGGCCTGAATGTATTTCCAGGCCTGGTCGCGGGTCTCTTCGGCACGAAGGGCGCCGGCAATGAGGCCGGCCGCGTCCTGGTTACGGACTTTGCCGGAGACGGCGTAGTCGAGGGAGCGTTGAACCAGCGCGGGGTTCTGGAACACTGCCAGCAGGAACAGCGTGGTTTCCTGAAACTCTGGATTGGTTGAAGTTTCGTGGAGTTTCTGGAGCCGGTCGAAGAGAGCAGCGTCGCCGTTTCTGGCCGCAATGAATAGCGCTGTCTGGCTGAGGGTTGGATCGGCCGAGGCCGGATCGTTGAGATACTTTTCGGCGATCTGACGGGCCTGAGCAAGAACGGCTGGGTCCTGACCGTAATAGCCGAGGACGCCGAAAAGCTGGGAGCGCAGTTTACGGGTGCTGGTTGAATCGCTCTGAGCCGGGTCTCCGAGTTTGGCTAGCTGGGGCGCAAACGTGGAGCGAATCCAGTCCGACAAGACGGTTCGCTCTTCGGGCGTGGCCGCGACCCGCTGATAGATCGCGTTGACGCCGGACAGGGAGTTTGCGACAACGTCTCCGTTGGGGTCGGCTTTGACCGCCGCGACGAGGTTGAGATAATCGCCCACGGTGGCGTTGTTGGCGCGGACCCGAGCCCACTCGTCGCCAATCAGGCTGATGCGTTCTTCGGGGTTGAGATCGGTTTCGACATTGGCGACGAGCCCTGCGTAGAGACTGGGAGGATAGGCGGTGCGGTAGTATCCCTTGCCGCCGGCGTTGGCGAAGAAGAGGCTGGCGGAGGGCACTTTGACGGATGAGTCCGCAGGGTTGAGAACCTCGCAGTCCTGCCTTTCGGAGCCGGTCTTCCACCCCAGCGACGAAGACCTGTCGCCGGGGGCCCCGGTCTTAAAGCAGACGGGAATTGTCCACTTCTGCGCGGGGTCCGGCTGAATGCTGGGGCTGAGGAAGAATCGCTGCTGCGCGACAGTGACTTTGCCGCCGGCCGGCGAGCCAAACGTAAGGATGGGCGCGCCGGGCTGGGCTACCAGGCTCTCCATGATTTTGTCCACCGGCTTGTGACTGGCCGCGGACTGGGCGCTCCAGAAATCCTCTGCCGTAGCGTTTGCGTAGAGGTGCGCGGACAGATAGGCGTGGACTCCCTTGCGGAACGTCTCCGCGCCAAGATAGTTCTCGACCATCAGCAGAACGTCGCCGGCCTTGTCATAGGCAATGCCGTCGAACATCTGGTTGATTTCGTCGGGTGTGTCGGCTTTGGCGCGGATGGCGCGGGTGGTGGGCGCCGAATCAATGTCGAGCGCCATGTCGACATCCGCAGCCACCGATTGGTCCATCTCCCACTCAGGATGCAGAAAGGCCACCGCCTTGCTTTCCATCCAGGTCGCGAAGCCCTCATTGAGCCAGAGATTGTCCCACCACTTCATGGTGACCAGATCGCCGAACCACTGGTGAGCCATTTCGTGAGCAATGTCGATGGCTACGGTCTTTTTCTCTTCGTCGGTGGCTGAATTGGGATCGATCAGCAGCGTGGTCTCGCGATAAGTGATTGCGCCGAAGTTCTCCATGGCGCCGGCTTCGAAGTCGGGTATCGCGATCAGGTCGAGTTTCTTCAGCGGGTAGGGAATGCCGAAGTAGTTGTTGTAGTAGTGCAGAACCTTAACCGCGATATCAAGCCCGTAGGCGCCGAGCGCGACCTTGTCGGGAGTGGAGCAGACGCGGATGGCTACGCCGTCTGATTCGCCTCCTGTGCACTGAAAATCGCCGACGAGGAAGGCCACTAGGTAAGTGGACATCTTGGGGGTAATGGCGAAGTGCAGCGTATGTTTTCCGGGGCCGGGGCCGGGTGCGTCGGTCTCAATGGGGCTGTTGGAGATGGCGGTGTCGCCGGCGTCGACGACGAGGGTCACATCGTAGGTGGCTTTGAAGGCAGGCTCATCGAAGGACGGAAAGGCGCGGCGGGCGTCGGTGGCTTCAAACTGAGTAACGGCGTAGTTGCGTGTGGCGGTCTTGGAGAGATAAAAGCCGCGCAGTTCGTTGTTCAGGATGCCGGTGTAGGCGATGGCCAGCACTGCCTTGCCGGCGGGAAGCTGCGCGGGAAAGGTGAAGGTGGCTTGTTCCTTGGAGGGGTCTAGCGAGACGACGGCGGATTGCTGCTTGCCGGCTGCTGTGACGGTGACGGATTGGAAGGCGATTTCGGCGGAGTTGAGCGTGATTTGGGCGGCTGGTTCGGCCAGGGTTACATCGATGGACTCGACTCCGGTGAAGGTGGCGGCTTTGAGATCCGGAGTCAGCGTGAGCTTGTAATGCTCGGGGACGACGGTGGAGGGAAGGCGCTGGGCGTTTGCGTTGGGGAGAATGACGCAGGCAAGCGCGGCCGTGGCGGCAATTGCGACGCGAAACGATGGGACGAAATAACGAAACTTCATGCAATCCTCTTAGTGTCGATTAGCCAAACTCAGGCAGAGCGTTCCTGATCCCTGATCGCTGATCCCTGGCCCTTGTTTTTCGGCAGCAGGGAATCGAGCAGCAGCAGACATGCGCCGGTGACTACCGCGGAGTCGGCTACGTTGAAGTCGGGCCAGTGATAGGTGAAGATGTGAACTTCGATGAAGTCGGTGACCGAACCGTACAGGATGCGGTCGTGGACATTGCCGACGGCTCCGGCAAAGATGAGGGCCAGAGCCACAGTGGTCAGTGTGAACTGATTGCCGAGGCGAACCATCACAACCAGGACGACGAGCGCGGCAAGACTTGCGAAACCGACCAATACCAGGCGGACGATGTGGGGCGAGGCGGAGTCCGCAAACAGCGAGAAGGCCGCGCCGTCGTTGGTCCAATGGGTGATGCGGAGGACGCGGGGAATGACCGGGATTGCGCCTCCCATGCGGATGTGCGCTTCGACCCAGAGTTTGGTGAAGCGGTCGGCAAAGACGATAAGCGCGGAGATAAGCAGCAGCCATGGAAGGCGGCGGGGGATGAGTTTGCTCACGCGGCATCCTCGCTGGGTTGCGGCGGATCGATGCCCATTTCTTTCAGGGCGGATTGGCAGCGGGTGCAGACATTTTGCCAGATCCCGTAGGCGGATGTGTCGTCTGTGTAGCGCCAGCACCGATTGCATTTGGTCCCTTCGGCGATTACTGCTTCGACTTCCCAGATCGCGAGCCGCGCCTCATCTTCATTGGCTAGCTGACGCTCAAGGTCCGTGGCCAGAGCGGCTAAAGGATTCTCTGCCACCCCTTTCACCGTGTCAATCATTTGTGCGGAGAGCAATCGCTCCTTGATCTCCTCCTGAGGCAAATAGACAATTTCCGCTTTGGATACGATTGCGGCCTCAGCCAGAGCAGGCAGGTAGGGCTCGTACACGCCCTTTTGATGGTCGGGGACAAGCCAATTGAGATTACACTCCAAGGACTTACCAATCAGCTTTTCTTTGCGAAGGGCCTCGATCTTAAGGAGCGCGCGATTTCTAACCTGAATCAGGAGCTGCCTCCAGGTAAGTAGTTCGTCCGTGGGATCAGCAGCATAGATTTCTTCCGGGGTAGGGAACAACGCTAAATGCACGCTGGCTTCGCGCCCTTCCACAGCGGGCAGGTAGTCCCAGACTTCGTCCGCAGTGAAGCTGAGGATGGGCGCGACGAGACGGACCAGTGCCTCAGTGATTTGCCATAGAGCTGTTTGCGCCGAGCGCCGCGCCTGACTCGTCGGCGCGAAGGTGTACATGCGGTCTTTGAGCACGTCGAGATAGAAGCCGCTCAAGTCGACAACGGCGAAGTCGTTGACGGCGTGATACACGCGATGGAACTCGAACGCCGCGTACCAGGCGCGGATCTTCTCCGTGAGGTCGCGGGTGCGGGCCAGCATATAGCGGTCGAGTGGAAGCAGTTCAGCTTCGGGCACGCGATCGCGGACGGGGTCGAACCCGCTGAGATTGCCGAGCAGGAAGCGGAAGGTGTTGCGCAGCTTGCGATAGATATCGGCGCAGCGCTGCATCAGGTTTTCGCTGGCTGCCATGTCTTCTCTGAAATCGATGGACGCGACCCAGAGGCGAACGATTTCGCCGCCGAGCCGGTTGGCGATATCCACGGGGTCAACACCATTGCCGAGCGATTTCGACATCGCGCGGCCCTGCTCGTCCAAAGTCCAGCCCGCTGTGACGACGTGCGAGTAAGGTGCGCGCCCGCGCAAGCCCACTGATGTCAAGAGTGAGGAGTGGAACCAGCCGCGGTACTGATCGGCGCCTTCCAGATAGAGGACCTCGACGCCCTCGCCGTTTTGAAAAGCGGTGTACGCGTGATTCAGGTCCGGGTCGGCTTCGGCTACCGAGAACCAACTCACTCCGGCGTCAAGCCAAACGTCGAGGACATCGGTTTCCTTGCGGAATTCGGTACCACCGCACTGCGCGCAAGCGGCGCTCTCTGGCAGCAGGGCATCCGCGGCGGGCGTGCGCCAGGCCTCGATGCCTTGTTGCTCGATGAGGCTGACCACCGCGCGATTCAACTCCGCGGAGACGATCGGCTGGTTGCACTGTTTGCACAGAAAAACGGCGATGGGCACGTCCCAAATCTTCTGCCGGCTGATGCACCAGTCGGGGCGCGTGGCAATCA
>CAYWMR010000124.1:0-11279 GCA_964458965.1 uncultured Occallatibacter sp.
GGCCACTGTCAATTCAGGCCAAATCACCACAGTCGTTTGTAAGTAGCCGGCGGCTCCGCCTGAAGAGATTTCGGATGGCCTTTTTTCCTTAAACTAGCTCATAAGGTCTTCTTATCACATATCAATATAGAATAACTTTGCGTTATGCTCCATGTTCCCTGACACTGGCAACAGAGGCAGTTTATGGCGCAGACCTGGGACACGCAGGCTTACGAAGAGAATGGCGCATTTGTGCACGGATTGGCCGGAGGAGTCTTGGAGTGGCTGGACGCAAAGCCAACCGAAACCATACTTGACCTGGGCTGCGGAGATGGCCAGTTGACTCAGCGCATCGCCTCGACCGGCGCCAGCGTAATCGGCGTGGATACCTCGCCGGAAATGGTCGCGGCGGCCCGCTCCCGCGGCGTTCAGGCCGACGAAGCCTCGGCCGAATCGCTTCCTTACCCCGAATCGAGCTTCGACGCCGTGTTCTCCAATGCCGCCTTGCATTGGGTCCGCGACCAGGACGCCATGATGGCCCAGGTCCGCCGCGTGCTGAAGCCGGGCGGCCGTTTCGTGGCCGAGATGGGAGGCCACGGCAACATCGCGGCGATTCGTGTGGCGTTGATGGCAGTGCTTGCACGCCACGGCCACGCCGATCGCGAAGATGGCGTCAACTACTATCCCACGCCGGATGCTTATGCCCGCCGCCTGGCGTGTCATGGTTTTCATGTGCAGCGGATCGCTCTGATTCCGCGGCCCACACCGCTGGCTGAAAGCGGCATGGCGGGCTGGTTGCGCACCTTCCGGCGCGGCGTGCTTGACGGCCTGCCGGAGGCTATTCGTGAGCCGGTTGTGGAGGAGACGGTCGCCTTGCTTGCTTCAGCCCTCCGCGACGAAGACGGTGCCTGGACTGCCGACTATGTGCGCCTGCGCTTCATCGCCACAGCCTGACTTGAGAGGCGGAATCAACGAGTCAATAGCATGTGTCCGCCCACGGCAACCAGGGTAATCGCGAAGATGCGCCGCAGCCATAGATCGGGAATGTGTTGCGCTCCCAGAGCGCCAAAGTATCCGCCCACCAAAAACCCCGCAGCCAGCAGCAGCGCAACGCGAATGTCCGCATTGCCTTTGCGGTAGTACTCGACAAAGGCGAACACGCCCACTGGCAACAGCAATGCGCCAATGGATGTTCCCTGGGCTTTGTGCTGATTCATACCCAATAGCCAGACCAGCGCCGGCACAAACAGAATGCCGCCGCCGATCCCAACCACGCCGGAAACAATTCCCACCCCCAAGCCAATAAGCAGGATGATCGAGGTCACACCGCCTCCTCCGCGGCGCGGCCATCGAGTCGGGCCAGGTCCGCGCATTCAGCGTAAACCATTTCACGAACCGGGAGACGAAGACATTTGACGACCACGTTTCCCGGGCTTATTGCTTGCCTAACCTGCGGGAGACTACACCTGCAAATGCGCCGCCCAGGCTCGGCGCCAGCAGGAACAGCCAGACCTGGCTCAACGCCTTGCCCCCGACGAACAACGCCGGTCCCAGGCTCCGCGCGGGATTCACGCTCACGCCCGTGATGCGAATGCCGAAGATGTGAATCGCCACAAGCGTGATGCCGATGGCAAGACCGCCGAATCCGGCCTGCGCCTGCTCATGCGTCGAGTAGAGAACCACCATTACAAAAATCCAGGTGGCAACGAATTCGAATGCCAAAGCGGTGAGCATGTCGTAGCCGCCCTGGTAGCCTGGTCCCCATCCGTTCTGGCCCAGACCGCTGATGGCTGCACTGTAGCCTCCCGGCACACCACTGGCCAAGGCGTTTACCACGCCGGCAGCCAGGATTGCACCCAGGAACTGGGCCAACCAGTAGCCAAACATGTCTTTGGCCTTCATGCGTCCGGCCGCCCAGGCGCCCAGGGTTACAGCCGGGTTGATGTGGCAACCGGAGATGTGCCCAAAGGCATACGCGGCCCCGATAAGCGCAAAGCCGAACGCGAAGGCGATGCCTACGATTCCCACCTTGTCTCCGGCGATAACTGCCGTGCCGACGCCAAAGAGCACCAGGATGAAGGTGCCCACAAATTCCGCTCGAAGCCTCATATCGATCCACTGCTTCATTTCTTTCTTGCCTCCTGGCTATTGGTTGGGTCCCGGTGCGTGCCGGAGCCGTTCGCGTTGCCTGTCCGCAGGGAGATCGACGGGACGGCAGAGCCGAGATCTGCGATGCCGCCGGTTAGGAAGATTGTTGCCGCTGCGTGGCGAGGGTGCGTGCATGGAGTTTTGCAAAATGTGCCATGCCGAGTCAAGCAAAAGAATCGAGCCAGTAAATTGCTGCGACCCGACGCGGCGCACGGTGCCCGCGCCAGCGCAAATTCACACAACGTTTGCAATCTATTTGCCTGATTGCAGTACTCTGTTAACGGTTCCGTGCGGCGCCAGGCATTTCAAGTCTATCGGCCGCAGAGCGAGGGCTGACCGGTTGAGCCAAACAGTATTTGTACTGGAAGACGATGCCGATATTTCACGGCTGGTGCAGCATCACCTGGAAGCAGCAGGATTTGCCGCACGCCTCTATCACACCCCCACCAACCTGATTCCCGATGCGGAACGCCAGGCGCCGGCTCTCTTTCTGCTGGACATCATGGTGCCCGGCGGCGATGGGCTGGACGTTTGCCGCAGGCTAAGGAATCACCCCGCGCTTTCCACCGTGCCAATTATTTTCCTTACGGCCCGTGCGGGGGAGAACGACCGGGTCCTCGGGTTGGAACTGGGCGCGGACGACTACATCACCAAGCCTTTTGCCACCCGCGAGCTGGTAGCGCGCGTCAAGGCCGTGCTGCGCCGGTTCGAGCGGCCCACAACACCTTCCGTCATCAGCTTTGAAGAGGTGATTGTGGACGCCAACGCCATGCAGTTGAAGGTGCGCGGCGAGCTTACCACCACCACTGCCACCGAGTTTCGCCTGCTCGACTACCTGGCGCGCCATCCCGGCAGGGTATTCAGCCGCGACCACCTGCTGGACGCTGTTTGGGGAGATGCGCGCTTCGTCACCCCGCGATCGGTGGATGTGTATGTGCGCCGCATCCGTGAGAAAATCGAGGTCGATCCTGAGAATCCGCGCTACCTGAAGACGGTTCGTGGCGCAGGTTACCGCTTCGAGATGCCAAAGGGCGAGTAACCGGGGGCGAATACCAGGCCCCTGGAAGGCAACCGCGCCCGAATCTGCCGCATGGGAGCCGCGTCGATTGACCCGCAAAGTATTCACAAAGCTGCTCGGGCTCTTCGTCCTGCTGCTGGTCTTCCAGACGGTGGTGATGGAGTTCGTCTTTCGCGGTCTTTTGTCTGGCAACATGGCCGGGCAGGCGGCTGGCGACGCTCTGCATCAGCTGGCTCACAGGGCGCTGTGGTCCGGCCTGCTTGCGCTGGCCGTTGCCATCCCCGTGGCAGCGTGGGCGGCTAGCCGCATATCCGCGCGACTGGATCGGGTGGTCGCCTTTGCCCGCCGCATCGCGGAAGGGGATTTGAGCGCCCGCCTGGACCATGAAAGCGCGGATGAGCTCTCGGCCATGGAGACTGCGCTGAACCAGACCGCCGAGCGCCTGGGCAGCAGCTTTGCCGAAATCGAGAGCCGCCGCCATGAACTGGCCGCCATGCTCGACTCGATGCAGGAGGCAGTGGTCGCAATTACCCCCGAAGGGAATGTACGCTGGTCGAACGCCGTGATGCAGCGCATTGCCGGCACGCAGATCCACCCCGGCCGCCCGCTCGTCCATTCGGTGCGCGACCCCGACGTGCTGGCCTGCGTCCACGCCGCTCTCGACCGGCATGAGGTTCGATTTGGCCGTGCCAGCTCACTGATGCCGGGGCGAATCTTTGAAATCAACGCCGCGCCACTGCCCAGCGATGGCGCGCTGGTGGTGCTTCACGACGTCACTGCAATCGAAGCCGCCGAGCGGTCGCGCCGCGAGTTTATCGCCAACGTCAGCCACGAACTGCGCACTCCGCTCACTTCCATCCAGGGATATGTGGAGACCCTGGTCGAGGATCCGATGCCCAATCCGGAGACAACTCGTGAGTTTCTCGGCGTCATTCTGAAAAACGCAACGCGAATGGACCGCCTCACCGAGGACCTGCTCGCCCTGGCCAGCGTTGAGAGTCCGGATTACAAGGTTACCCGCCAGCCCACGCGCGCCTCCGCAATGCTGCAGGATGCAATCGAGTCTCTGGGCGGAATCGTGGTCGACTCGGATGTGGAATTGGAGTCTGCCGGCGGGCCGGATGTGCTGGTGATGGCCGATCCCGATGCCATGAATCAGGTCTTCGGAAACCTGATTGAAAACGCCCTCAAATATGGCAAGGCAGGCCGTCGCATACGCGTTGGCGCGCAACTGCTGGAATCGGAGGTCGAGTTCACCGTTCAGGATTTTGGCCCGGGTATCGCTTCAGAGCACCTCGACCGGATCTTCGAGCGCTTTTACCGGGTTGACAAGGCGCGCTCCAGGGAATCAGGTGGCACCGGCCTCGGACTTGCCATTGTCAAGCACATCGTTCAGGCCCATGGCGGCCGCATTTGGGCCGAAAGTGAACTCGGCTCCGGAGCCCAATTCCATTTCACGCTCCCCCTGGCGGCCGCCACGAACGGACCCAATGGAGCGTAGTGGGTCGTTTGAAGAATTCTTCCCCGCTGGGCAGATATAAGCGATTTATAAAGCCAAAACCGCAGCCTATTCAAACGCCCGTAACATTCGCCGTAGAGAATCGATTGCGGCAGTAATCTTGCAAGGAGCTCTCTGTGAAAAAGATCTTGATCGCTGGTTTTGTGTTTCTCATGGCCTTGAGCGCGGCTCAGGCGCAAAAATTGACTGGAGCGGGAGCTACCTTCCCGTATCCCATCTATTCCAAGTGGTTTAGCGAGTATGCCGGCGCGCATCCGGGCGTCGAGATTAACTACCAGCAGATTGGTTCAGGCGGCGGAATCAAGCAGTTCAGCGCAGGCCTCGTGGACTTTGGCGCTTCGGACTTGCCGCTGACCGACGAACAGTTGGCTGCTTCCAAAGTCAAAATGACGATGATTCCTACTGTTATGGGCGCGGTGGTGCCGATTTTCAACGTTCCCGGGGTTTCCGACGTCAAGTTCAGCCCCGAAGTGCTGGCCGACATCTACCTCGGCAAGATCGTTAACTGGAACGATGCTCGCATTGCCAAGGATAATCCCGGCGCGAGTTTGCCCAACCAGAAGATCATCGTGGTCCATCGCGCCGACGGCAGCGGCACCACGTACATCTTTACCGACTACCTGAGCAAGGTGAGCAGCGAGTGGGCCGGCGGACCCGGCAAAGGCGCTTCGCCCGCCTGGCCGACTGGCGTCTCAGGCCCGCGCAACGAGGGCGTGGCAGGCCTCGTTCGTCAGTTACCCGGCGCAATCGGCTACGTCGAGCTGATTTATGCTCTGCAAAACCACATCACCTTCGGCGAAGTGAAGAATGCCGCGGGGAATTGGACCAGGGCCTCGATTGAAGGCGTCACCGAAGCCGCGGCAAGCATAAAGCAAATTCCCGCGGACTACCGTGTCTCCATCACCAACGCCCCCGGCGCCAACGCGTATCCCATTTCGAGCTTCACCTGGCTGCTGGTTCCGCTTAAGTCTACTGACGCGGCAAAGGGTAAGGTGATCAAGGATTTGCTCAGCTGGATCGTCAACTCCGGCGAAAGCGAAGCCGCAAATCTTTCTTACGCGCCGCTTCCGAAGTCCATCGCGGATAAGGTTCTGAAGACGGTCTACTCGCTGCAATAGTGCTGCGGGGCTGTCGCTATTGTTGTCGAGATCAATCGAATCCCGCCCTTGCGACCGAAAATGGTCGCAAGGGCGGGGTACTGTGCTTCCTCGTGGGTTTGGCGATTTCCGAGCCGTTTTCATCATCGCGCGGGCCGGCGACGCCGAATCGACCTGACTGCAAGACGCCTACTGTTGCAGGTGATCCCCAATAAGCCGGTCCACCAGCGCCATCAGGTGTTCCCCGGTCCGCGGCAGCACAAAGGCCGATCCTGTCTCATCCCAGTCGAGTTTGAAGCTGGTGGAAAGCGCCGAGATCCAAATCTGGCGCATGGGCGTGTTGGGTGTAATCACAAACTTGCCCGGCGGCTCCTCAAACACTACGTTCAGCAGGCCATTCTGTTCCTCGACCTCGAAACCGGCGTCGTCTTCCTCTTCGCGCAAAATTAAATGCTGCATCAGCGAATTGAGAGCGGTTTCGCACAACCTGCGAAATTCGAGTTCGTCTACCATGGCCCCAGTCTATCAAGTCCGGCCCGGTGAATCCGGTTGAGAAATCGAGACGCACCAGGCGCGACGCTGGAGTTCCCTGGGCAGGCCGCCAACGTATCCATTTTCGTTATTCTTCCTGCTTATTCCGAAATTTGTCCTTATTTTATCCGCCTTTTAACGGAAAACTTGCGCACGCCTCACCGCACGGCAGCCATACTTCAAATGGGTCTCAAACCTTCGGTCGGGAGGGCGACGGGATGCGTGTGTCATCAATGACGGTGGCAGTTCTGGCGATTACGGTTGCCGCCTGTTGTGCTTCAGCTCAACAGGCACAGCCGCCGATTGGGGCTGGCCAGTTGGTGCGCGAAGTTGTGTACAACGAACTGAACGATCATCGCGCACACGGCTATTGGCGCTACTGGATCGAGCGCAATACCCCGGCGGGAACCCGGCTCGAAGACCAGATCGAGACTGCCGATGGACCTGTGACAAGGCTCGCACTGACCAATGGCCGTCCGCTCAGTGAGCAATCCGAACAGCAGGAGCAGGCGCGCCTCCAACACCTGCTTCGCTCGCGGGAAGAGCAGAATCGGCATTTCGAGGAGTACAAGGAGGACGAACAGCGTATCGGCCGAATTCTGGCCCTGCTGCCCGATGCCTTTCTCTACCAGTATGCGGGCGACGAGAACGGCTGCCACAAGATGGTTTTCCAGCCCAACCCCAATTATCCCGCCCGCTCCATTGAGGCCCGAATCTTCCACGCCATGAGCGGCACTCTCTGGGTGGATGCGCGCCTCAAGCGCCTCGTCCGCCTCGACGCACATGTGGAGGAAAACGTCGACTTCGGCTACGGAATTCTTGGCCGTCTCTACAAGAACGGATGGTTCCAGTTGGTGCGCACACAGGTGAGCCCAACGGACTGGAAGACCCAGCGCCTCGAGGTCCACATGACGGGCCGCGCCCTGCTGGTCAAGTCCTTCGCCCGCGAGACCAGCGAAACCAGGGGCGGCTTTGCCCCCGTTCCCGAGGGGCTGAGCCTTGCGCAGGGCATGAGCCTGCTCGACCACACCCAGGCCCAAAATGTGAGCGGACTACCGCTGGCAGCTTCGTTCGCAGTTTCACGCTGAGCGTCTCGACTCGCGCAGCGAGTTACGCCTTGAATGAACCGCAAACGCACCGTGCCCCATTTCATTCGCGTGCTTTTGGCGAATGAGTGGGAAACTTCAACCCTCAATTGGATTCTGTTCAAAGAGGGCAATCTCGACGAATGTGTATCAAATTCAGACAGAACGTTAAAGATTGAAGCCGCAACGCCGATGTGTGTGCCATGGAGAGCTTTTGAACCTCAGGCTCCTAGGCAGGCTCGAACATGGGAATCAGTCCGATCGCTAACATTGCTCCGCTCACCTTCGCCCGCTCCATTCAGGGGGATATTGAGCCGTTGCCAATGGAGCGGGTAGAGAACTCGGCACGGGCCGGCGACGAAACCTATACTCCGAGCGGCCAGGAATCTGCCTGCGGAGCTGACGACGACAGCTCTGACGGCGAAAACGCGGAAGACAATTTCGAAGACGCAACAGCCACCGAGGAAAGCGACTCTAGCCCAACCCCTGTCGCCCAAAATCAAAAAGCGCAGATCAGCTTCTTTGCCTGAAACCTGTGGAGAACGCTAAATCTGCCTGCCTGGCTGCTCATTGTCTACCTGAAGTGTTGTCCGCAAACAATTGATAATAAATATCATATTTGAAATATCCACACAAGTGTGGTTGGCCGTCCTTGCATTCTATCCAAATTTCAGTTATTTTACTAACTGGTTAGTTAAATATGCCGGAAGCCACTTCAATCCGTACCCAGACCGAACGTGCCGACCAATCCCGCGCACGGATCCTTGAAGCCGCTACACGAGAATTCAGCTTGAACGGTTTGGCCGGGGCGCGAACCGAACGGATTGCCGAAACCGCCGGCGTGAACAAAGCTCTGATTTACTACTACTTCCAGGGCAAGGACGCCTTGTATACCGCAGCCCTGGAAGCCGTGGCGGAGCGCATGGTAGCCATGAGCATGAAGGTGCTGGCCTTGGATTGCTCGGCAGGCGAACGGCTGCTCCGTTCGACACTCCACCACTTTGACCGCATCTATTCTCAGCCTGTCTTTCAGAACCTGATGCAGCAGGAGATGATTCGCCTCAGGAGAGGGGACCCGAATGCTGCCCATCCCCTGGTGGAAAAGCTCTTCAGGCCGCTGGGAAACAAGATGCTTTCGGTTGCGGAAGAGGGAATCCGAACAGGCGAACTGATTCAGGTGGAAGCTACGCAGGTGACGTACGCGGCGCTGGGCGCAAACGTCTTCTACTTCCTCTCCGCACCCATGATGCGGCTGATCGATGGTGCGGATCCATTGGAGCCGAGCGCCCTTGAATTCCGCCGCAACGTGGCAATCGAATATCTGGGTCAGGCCATTTTTGTGGACCGTGAATACGGAGCGGCGGTTGCCAGGCGCGTGTTGGCCTCAACGCCGATGCCCGAGAGCGCTGCGATGCGTGCATTGGTCCTTCTTCCCGATGAATTGCTTTCCGGTGGACAACCCGAAGAGGCGTCTGGAACCGGGCGGGCGGATCGAATTGAGAGAATTCACGATAATTATACTTAACAAAATGTATTAATCGTGGTTAACTAGTTGTGGTATCCATGAACGAGTAAGCACTTCAGATTCTGTTGATGAAACCACGGCAACACACTGAGGTTACTTTTAGCGGCATTTGAACGCTGGAACCACAATATCGAACTGAACTGAACGACTGAGGAAGTATGAGGCAAGCATGAACGCACGCAATCGAGTCTTTCTTATCCTGGGCCTGCTCACGATTGGATCCCTGATCTGGTACTTCGTTACCGTCAGACCCACCACCGATCTGCAATTGATTGGCACCGTGGATGCCAACGAGGTGCTGGTCGGCGCCAAGATTCCCGGCCGTGTTCAGACATTGACTGTCGAAGAGGGTCAGGAAGTGAAGCAGGGGCAGCTCATCGCGGTTATCGAGAGCGATGACCTGAAGGCCGCGCGCGCGGCCGCCGAAGCCACCGCCGACAGCCAGAAATTCAAGCTTGGCGAGACCGTCGACACCGAATTGCAGACCAGGGGAGAAGTTGGCAGCGCCGCCGTAAACGCCGAGGCGTTGCTGAATGCAGCGCGGGCGTCGCTGGCTCAGGCTCAGGCCAACTACGACCATCAGCAAGCCGACACCAGCCGGACGGTCGCGCTGGCCCAGCAAGGCATTATGAGCGCCCAGGCCCGCGACGACGCCGCTACCATGCTGCAAGCCGCCAAGGCAGCCGTCGATACGGCAAGGCAGAATGTGGCCGCTGCCGAGGCTTCGTTACGCCAGGCTCGCGCTCACGAGCTGCTCGCTTCAGTTGCCGCCCGCACTGTGGAGTCGACCCGAGGAGAGGTGGAGAACGCCCGCGCTCTTGCCGACCAGGCCAAAGTCGAGGTTGGGTACTCCCAGGTCTTCGCTCCGGTGGCTGGCAAGGTCAATGTGCTTGCCGCTCGACAGGGCGAGGTCCTCGCTGCCGGCGCGCCGATCGTCACCATCATGGATCTGACCCAAACCTGGATCTATGCGCCGTTGCCCGAAACCCAGGCCGACTCCGTCAAGCTGGGCGATTCGCTCCGTGTCGTCATGCCGTCTGGAACAACCATTCAGGGCAAGATTATTGCCAAGTCCGCCGAGGCCGACTTTGCCACCCAGCGGGACGTAAGCAGCCGCAAACGCGATATCAAGACCGTTCAGTTGAAACTGCTCATCGACAATCCCGACGAGCAGTTTGTCCCCGGAATGACCGCGGAAGTCTACATCCCGAAGAGCAAGCTGGTGAAAAAGTGAGCGCCCCAACCCAACCCGAAATTGCAATCGGCCCCCAGGCAGTCTCGGCGCAATTCGCCGCGAACGCCGTTGAGAACCCCGCAATTTCTGTCGAGAACATCGTAAAGCGCTATGGAGCCTTCGAAGCGGTCAAGGGCGTCAGTTTCTCCGTCGCCGATGGGGAGATATTCGGCCTCCTCGGCCCCAATGGCGCAGGCAAAAGCACACTCATCCGCATGATGACCACGCTGGTGCCAATCACCAGCGGGAAGGCCACGGTTGCCGGCTTCGACGTGGCCAAAGACCCGGACGCCGTACGCCGCAAGATCGGCGTGATTCCGCAGGCCCTTACCAGCGACCCCGACCTCACCGTCGAGGAGAATCTGAATATTTACGCGAAGCTCTATAGCGTCCCTCGGATCGAGCGCGAGAAAAATGTCGCCGAGGTTCTTGAAGCTGTCGACCTGGCAAAGTGGCGCGGAGCCCAGGTCAAGACTCTCTCCGGTGGAATGCGCCGCCGCGTTGAAATTGCCCGCGGCCTGGTTCACAATCCGCACATCTTCTTTCTCGACGAGCCCACCACCGGCCTCGATCCCGTCTCTCGAATCGCCGTTTGGGAGATGCTCGACAACTTGAGAAAAGTCCGCCATCTCACCATGCTGCTCACCACTCACTACATGGAAGAGGCCGACAAGCTGTGCGACCGGATTGCAATCGTCGATCATGGCAAACTCGTCGCCCTCGGCACTCCCATGGAGTTGAAGCACAGCGTGCCCGGAGCCAATGTTGTCGAAGTTCACTTCGACAGGGAAACGGAACAGTGGCAATCGCGCCTGGAAGGTCTCGAAGGAGTTAGCAGCGTTCAGGCCGAGTCAGCCGGATACTACCGAATTCTAACTTCAAGCGGCTCCAGAACCACCATGCAGTTAGTCGAGTTAGCCGCCTCGCTGGGCGAAACTCTAACTTCGCTCAGCGTTCAGAACACCACGCTCGACGATGTTTTTGTCCATTACACCGGCCGCCAGCTTCGCGATGAGCAGGTAAAGCCGCCCGTCTTCACCCTGCCGCCACGGCCCGGAGCCCAGCCATGAATAGAATGTTCGCCATTATCGAGCGCGAGATGCGCAAGTTCTTCCGGTCGCCCACCCTCATGATCATGTCGCT
>CAYWMR010000125.1:0-11274 GCA_964458965.1 uncultured Occallatibacter sp.
ATTGGCGCCCTCTTCCTTGAGCCATACATTCTCAAACCGCCGGCTCTTCAGCATCGGCGTCCATCCTTCTCCCAGCGTCACCGGCTCCACGTCCGGAAGCACCTGCGCGTAGCGCCACATCCCGTTCCAACGCCCATCGGCTGTGGTTTGCGCAATCCCATCGCGCTTCGCAATCCCCGTCGCGCCCGATAAATCGTAGCGGACATAAAGCGTCCCCGAGCAAGCAGAGCAAACCGTTTGTGGAGTGATGGAATCGAGGTGCAGATGGCAGCGGGAGCATTCAAGAAAAGCAACATTGGGCATATTCATAGGATAATGGAAATCTTGAAGCCGTCAGAGCCATCAGTCCCATTCCTGAAACGCAAGCCCGAGCCACCCTCGGGCCGCGTTCCCGTGCGTCTACTCGCCATAGCATCCGCCGTGCTGTTTGCCGCCGGCCTATTGGCCAGCCTCTTGCACGCCCCCACGGCGCTTGCCGTAACTCTGCGATGGGCCGCCTTTGGCCTGTTCGTCCCTTACGCCGTGCGCCGCCGGTCTCTGCTGCTGTGGACCTTTTTCGCCATGCTCGCAGGCGCGGAACTCGGCATCGACGCGCCTCAATTCGCCACCCAAACCCACTTCCTCGGCGACATCTTTCTCCGCCTCATTCGCATGATTGTCGCGCCGCTCATCTTCGGCGGCATCGTCACCGGTATCGCCGGCCACAACCAGCTCAGCGGCGTAGGCCGCGTAGCCCTCAAGGCTCTCATCTTCTTTGAAGTAGTTACCACCTTCGGACTCATCCTCGGCGCTGTCGCTATCGACATCACGCAGGCCGGCGCAGGCGTAACCCTCCCTGCGGTGATCCGGGCAGCCGCGCCTGCCGCGCATCCTGAAACCTGGCAGCAAATTCTCCTCAACATCTTCCCGGAGAACATCGCCAAAGCAGTTGCCGAAAATCAAATCCTTCAGGTCGCCGTCTTCGCCCTGCTCTTCGGCACAGCCCTGGCTACACTGCCAGAGCAGAAGCGCACCCCGCTGCTGAGTGTTCTCAAATCGCTCACTGACACCATGTTCCGCCTCACCCGCATCGTCATGGTTATGGCGCCCGTGGCCGCAGGCGCAGCCCTCGCTTACACCGTCGGCAGCATGGGAGTGGCCACGCTTCTTCCTCTCGGCAAGCTGCTCGTCACCTGCTACGCCACGCTTGGGGTCTTCACGGTGGTGCTGGCAATCATTCTCCTGTTTGCGCGCATCCCCATCGGGAAATTTGCCGCCGCCGTCGCAGAGCCTGCCGCACTGGGCTTTGCCACCACGTCTTCTGAAGCCGCGCTGCCCCTGGCCATGGAGCGTATGGAAGAATTTGGCGTCCCGCGCTGGATCGTCTCCTTCGTCATTCCCACCGGCTACAGCTTCAACATGACCGGCTCCAGCATCTATCTCTCCATGGCATCGCTGTTCGCTGCCCAGGCCGCGGGACTCCATCTAACCGTCGTGCAGCAGATCGTCCTTCTCGCCACGCTCATGCTCACTAGCAAGGGCATCGCCGGCGTTCCCCGCGCCGTGCTGGTAATTCTGATGGCCGTCGCCAGCCAATTCCAGATTCCCGCCGCAGCCGTACTCATGCTGCTGGGCATCGACACGCTGATGGACATGGGCCGCACCGCCATGAACGTGATCGGCAATTGCATGGCCGCCGCGGTGGTTGCGAAATGGGAAGGGGAGCTTAAGCCGACGACCCAACAAACCCTAAGACCGGAGCAATAGCAAATGAGCAAGAAAAGCAACGCCCAATTAGCTGAAGCCCATCGCGACAAGACACTTGTGAAATTCTGGAATCCCTACGACCCCGGCTCAACAAATGGATATGTGCTGGATATTGGACCACGATTCTTCTTGCTGGCACTAATCGGCGAAGAGATACGGTTCAATGGCTTCCAATGCATGCGTCTCTCAGACATTCGACGTCTGCGGGCCCCCAACCCATATGCCGATTTCATTGTTGCAGCACTTCGAAAACGCGGCGAAACTATTCACAAGAAGCCAAGAGTTAGTCTCAACAGTCTTCAAGAGTTGCTAAAATCGGCAAACAGACTTTTTCCTCTTGTGACGATTCACCAGGAAGGGGTGAAACCTGGCACATGCGAGATTGGACGCGTTGTCGAAATGTCCAAGAGTCACGTGTTCATGCTGGGAATAAGTCCAAACGCAATCTGGGACGACAAACCAACCAAGATTCCGTTGCGAGAAATCACTCGCGTTGATTTTGGCGGTTCGTATGAGGATGCGTTGCATCTGGTCGGCGGAAACCCTCCGCAGTCGAAACTGAAATCGCAGAGATAGCAAGGATGCCTGAGAGCCTGCCCTGAGCCGCCCGAAAAATCATGGTCAGATACACCGCAGCTGATCGACCCTCAAGCCAGCAAACTAGCAGCCGAAGTCCAAGGTCGATGCTGGCTCTCCGCCACGCCGCGATGCGTCAGCGTGCCCAGCCATACATTCAGTCCCTCGGCCAGCCCCGCATCCTGCCTCAGCGCATCCTTCGCGCCATGGTTGGCAAGCCTTAGCAAATACGGAAACGTGGCATTGGTCAGCGCCAGCGTTGACGTATGCGGCACGGCGCCCGGCATGTTGGTCACGCAATAGTGCACCACGCCGTCCACCACATAGCTAGGATTGGAGTGCGACGTAGGCCGCGCGGTCTCCACGCAGCCGCCCTGGTCGATGGCCACATCCACAATTACCGCGCCCTTCTTCATCTGCGCCACCATGCCGCGCGTCACCAGCTTGGGAGCGGTGGTTCCCGGAATCAGCACTCCGCCAATCACCAGGTCGGCCTCGCGCGTGGCATGGGCCACGTTGTAACTGTTCGAGGCCAGCGTATAAAGCCGCCCGCCAAAGATGTCTTCCAGCTCCCGCAGCCGGTTCAGGTTCACGTCGATCAGCGTCGTCTTGGCCCCGAAGCCCAGCGCGATCCGGGCCGCATTGGTGCCCACAATTCCTCCGCCAATGATGCACACATGAGCTGGCGGCACACCCGGAACGCCGCCCAGCAAAATCCCACGTCCCCCGCGCTCCCGCTCCAGATAACTCGCCCCAACCTGCACGCTCATGCGCCCCGCCACTTCGCTCATGGGCGTCAGCAGCGGCAGCGTGTTCGCTCGGTCGCGGACTGTTTCGTACGCAATGCCGATCACCTTAGCCTCAATCAGCTTGTCGGTCAGCGCAGGCAGCGGAGCCAGGTGCAGATAAGTGAACAGCACCAGCCCCTCGCGAAAGAATACATATTCGCTCTCAACCGGTTCCTTCACCTTGACCACCATCTCGGACTTGCCCCAGGCGTAGCCGGCCTCGCCCACAATCTCCGCGCCGGCATTCTGGTATTCGTCGTCGTGAAAGCCGGATTGCGCGCCGGCCTGCGTCTCCACCAGAACCTTATGGCCGGCCTCGGTCAGTGCTTTCACTCCCGCAGGCGTCACGCCCACGCGCGCCTCTTGATCCTTGATCTCTTTGGGAACTCCGATGATCATGGTTTGCTCCTTGACGGTTTGGATGGTCTTGTTGGTTTGGATGCGCGCTCTCGCGAATGGAGCGTTCCCAGTTGCGCGCCGGACTTGAGTGCTGGGGGAGGGCTATTGTCCGGCGCGCTTGCGGTCGAAACTTCCTGCCTGCCTTGAATCCTACGGCGCATCAGGCTTTCAATGTGTGCAAAGTTTGTGGTAAAACCGTCAAATGGGAACGAAACGTGAGCAAGACAAGCCATCAGCGCACGAAATGAGCGAAGCTGCCATCAAAGACGCGCCGGCCAGCGGCCCCAACCTACTCGACGAGCTGGACGAGGCCATCGTGCGGCACCTTGAGCGCCATGGCCGTGCCACCAACTACGAGGTTGGCGACGCCGTGGGGCTTTCGGCCTCCGCCGCTTCCCGGCGCATCCAGGCACTGGAAGACTCCGGCGTCATCCGCGGTTATCGCGCCCAGATCGACGACCGCCTGCTGGGCAAGCGCACCACCGTCTTCATCCGTGTCACGCTGGAACGCCAATCGGCGCCAGTGCTGGCGGCCTTCGAGGCGGCCGTGCGCCGGTCGAAAGAGATTGCGAGTTGCCATCTCATGGCCGGCCAATACGACTACATGCTCGTAGTGCGCGTTTCCGGCATCGACGATTATGGCCGTCTGCATCAAAAAGAGCTTTCCCGCCTCCCCGGAGTAACGCGCCTGGAAACCAGCTTTGCGCTCCGCGATGTGCTGGAAGGCAAGAGCGGATAGCGTCTCGATTCCCCACTGAGCAACTGTGTCTGCCGACACAGCAGTTGACCCAAATTATTCTGTTTTCCAGTTTCATCTTTCTTCCGGAGGCAATGCGTGTTTCAATGGCATTGATTCCGCAAATGGGATTTCGGGCGACCGGGAGAGGGGCGGCCAGATGGCAGATGAGGACCGGCATGACTCCGGCGGCGAAGGGTCGGGTCCAGACCAGCGCAGTCCGGGCGACGTGCCCGTGAATAAAAGCGAAGACCAAACTGGCGCCGGGACCGTGGACGCGCTCCAGGCCGTCGATCCGACGGCGCCTGCAGCCCCTCCGCCAGTCCAGCCGCCGGCCCCAAAGTCCGTCGAAAGCCGAATCTTCCTCTATGCCGCCATAGTCGGGGGAATCGGGATCCTGTTTGGAATCGCCTTCGCGGCGATCAATTTGTATCAGAGCAAAGTGGCGTCTGAACCGAGCGCGCCCCCCGAAATCACCGTTGCGCCCGAGCTGAACGTCCCGCACCTGCCCAGAGATATGGGAGTGGCCGATGCCGACGCAGCGGGATTGAAGGGCCACCTTATCGCCGTTTGGAATGGAAAGTTTGCGTTCCGCCTCAACGTGGAACCCATCGATCCGGCAAACCTGCCCGGGTTTGCGCAGGCGGTAACAGACTCGCCGAAACCGCTCTCCATCGCCATCAACTTCAGTACGTCTTCCGGCCACTTCCTGTGCTCGCAGGAAATCCTGTTGAAGTTCCCACCCCACCCCACCGCTGTCACCCCGCCATTGATCCATGGGAAGCCAGCCAAAAAAGGAAGCCCGGAGGAAATCGATTTCGAAACCTGGCAGAAGGCCGAGTTGGAAAGCTTGCGAGTGCAGGAACAGGACCGGGAACGCGGGAAAGAAGTCTTCCAGAACGACCTTGACCAGGATGGACAACTAAAGTCAATCAGCGTTGAAGGGGACACTTCATGCCCTCCCGGTACGTATGACGCTGCTGGTTCCTGGAGCCTGACGACCAACTTTCCTTCGCTCGACGAACAGGCGGCGCTGCTTGGGTCTTCGCCGCAACAGCCCGGGACAAAAAACAAGGCGGCCGCGCGCAAGAGGGCAAGGAATGAAGCCGCGCCAAATTCTGGGAATTTTTATATGGAAGGCGAAGACGCAATCGTCGGATATGATGCCAACGCAGGCATAATTGAAACTGCGGCGGGCAAGACATTTTTCGTTGACAAGTCTGGCAGCGATGGGAACGCAGCCAGATGGCAGGATTATCGCGCGGGTTTCCAATACAAATGTGACCAGAATGCCGCCTGCACGCTGACGCGCGCCGGCGTGGGCGTTCTTCATGCCAGGTTGAAGAAATAGGCGCGAAAGGTTTGTCTTGGGGGAGGTTGGCGCAACATGATCGATGACGACCGGCAGGATAGCCAGGGTAGAACTACGCCGGAAGGCCAGCAGGATCTTTTCGGCAACGCGGAGTTTGTAGAACCGAAAAACCCCTACCAGGTGATCCCAAGCGCCCCCAAGGAAGAATATAAATTTGGCACCTTTCTCGGATTGGACCAGGTCCAGCCCGAGGCTGTGGTCACAGAAGCGAAGAAGCCGGAGCCGGCCAAAGAACCTGTGGCTCCAACAACAGTGCGGCTTGCGGATGTTATCGCGAAGTGGGAGCCGCGTGTCCGCCAATTCTTTGCAAACCGGAACAACCGCTATGGCACCATAAGCGTCGGACTCGGAATCCTTACCGGTGTCGTAATCTCGGCCGTTACGTGGGACATCAACAACCCCAGCGGGCCATACGACCTGGGTGCGCTCACATCCGACGGGGTTGGAATGAAGGGCCGCCTGTTCACGCGGTGGGAAGGGAAGCTTGGGTACCGCGTGAGCTTCGAGCCAAGCTATCCGGATCAGCTTGCCGGTTTTTCGTTGGCGGCCGGCAATTCCCCGCGCCCGGCATCCATTGATATCCAGCTTATGGATGCCAAGGGCTTTGTCTTATGCTCCAAAAATATCCTGTTAAGATACTCCACCCGAAAGTCAACGGAGCCTTCTGCATCCAATCCGGGGAGCGCGGACGGGAACGCGACTGCCGGCAACAGCGCGAATCCCCAGGCAGGGCAAGCGACGGAGCCGGCAACAATCGACGAAAGGGAGATAGCCCGCGAGCGTGGTAACGACGTCTTCCAGTATCAATTCAGCCCGGATGGCCAGATAGCAGCCTTAACTTCCGCGGGAGATTTTCCGTGCTCCAGGGGCTCGTATGAGAGGATCACATCCTGGAGTTTTGCAGCCGACTTTCCAACCCTTGCCGAACAGGCTGAGATGCTGAAGCGCCTGAACGCGCCCCCGGCCAGCGCACCTGAAGAGACTCTGAAAACATATACATCGACATCGCCGCGCCGCAGGGTCGCCCCAAAATCCGTTGCGCCCGCGCCAGCTTTTTATATCGAGGGAGACGACTCGATCGCGCTTTACGATGCATCCACCGGAACGATAGAGACCAACGCGAACAGGGTATTCCTGATCGACAGGACGAGCGCGGAAGCCAATGCTCTGAATCAGAAGGCGGTGGACTTTCCGCTCGATATGCATTACAGATGCGACCAGAATGGAAACTGCTTGCTCAGAAGCAGAGGTGCCGGCTTGCTGCATGTCAGGCAGAGGAGATAAAGCGCACCATCGCCTACCGTTCGAATTGCGCGAATTCTCCTCGCAGTGGCGGAAAAACACCGCTCGACATTTGGATGCGCGCAACAGGATACGCCCCGAAATGTACCCCGGTCACTTTGCCGCAGTCTGCTGCGAAGATACAAAATCCCGGGCGTGCGCAAACTCAGGCCGCGCTGAGTTTTGGCCGTTCCCGGTGGATTTGAGCAGTGCTTTGTAGTAGAACTCAGCTCGTTGCTTATTCCCAGTGGCCTCGGCGGCTCGACCGGCGTTGTACAGGCCATTCAGCCGATTGGGGCTGAGCTTCAGCGCCTTCTCGTACTCGACCAGGGCCTGCTTTGGATTGCCGAATTCGAGCAGCATGTCGGCGAGCATTTCGCGCGCGGGAATATCCACCTCGCCTTGACCTACCTTGTCCTGCAGGTCTGCTGCTACCCGCATGTTCTGGAGAGCTTCCGCTTGTTTGCCCTCTGCGAATGCATCCCAGGCCAATATTTCGCCGCGTTCGATTTCGACCCCATTGCCCTCCGCCATATAAGCGGATTTACCCTTTTTAAGCTCTCCAATCGACGATAGATACGAATGAACGTCGGCCTGGGCCTCGTCCGGCTGGCGCAGGTGCCCATGGGCTATCGCACGAGCCCAATCGACCATCATCGCCACCCACGGCGGAGACCCGGCCACAGGCTCCAACGCGGCTGCCGCTTTCCAGTCGCGCATTTCCAATGCGTAAAAGATGGGAAGCTTCACCCTGTAGTTCGGAATCATCCCCTCCATGTAATTGGCGCCCATGCCCGGCATCGATGCCAGCATGTCCAGGGGCTCGGAGCTCCGCTTAAGCGCCTCTTTCGCCTTATCGTCCTGGCCGCTTTGCAAATAGGCATAGAGCAGAAAATCGTAGGAGTGCGGCTCGTCCATAATGCCGCTTTCGCCCTGCGCCTCGGCGGCCTGCGAGGCCTTGATCGACCCAAGTTGCGAGGCAATGTCCTGCGGCCAAAGCCCCAGCCTGGCATAGATGTGACCCGGCATGTGGAATGCGTGCGGTCCCGACGACGCGATTTCTCCATAGTGATCGGCGGCGGCCAGGCCGTCCGCAGCCATTGCCGGATTGTCGCAGGAATGAATGATGTAATGCACCACGCCGGGATTGTCTGGATACTTTTGGAAGAGCGGTGCGAGGACCACCATGGCCTTATGTTCCTGGGCCAGGCTTGTGTCGTCTGGCTTTTCGGCAGCCAGCAGCGAGAGCGCGTAGAAGGCGCCTGCATCCACGTCATTTGGGTAATGATGGTAAATGTCACTCATCTCTTTGGAGTAGGCTGCAATGCGTACCGGATAGTCCTCACTTCCCGGACGGTAGAATCCGGCGAGTGCTGCAATAAAAGCGCGCTCACGCTCCGTGCTCGCGGTGAGCGATTGCGCCTTCTGCATTTCCTGCCATCCAAGTTCCATGGCGGATGCATTGGGGCGGTCCCAGATTTCGTGAAAGATGCTCATCGCCACCCCCCAGTGGGCCATGGCGCAAGCCGGGTCGCTCTTGATGATCCGCTCGAATTGAGGGCGAGCTTCTTCGTACCAGAAGTCATGCAACAGCGCCACGCCACGGTTGAAAGGCGCCTGCGACGACGACGCACAGGAAACGGGAAACGATACGGATCCAAGGCGTTCGGTCGAAGAGGCAGCAACGGTGCTTGGCAAAGGCTGCTGTGCCGTCTGAGCGGCAAGCGGGAATGTAGTGAGCGAAAGCAGGAGGCACAGGTGGGGCTTCATGGCCAGATTATATGGGTCAATTCCGGATGGCTGGCAAGCCAGACTCTGGCGCTCGGCCAAGGCATGACGCAAACGGGGAACTGCGGATTCCTGTTTCGTGTCCGCTGCTTTGCCGTATCCTTAGATTCGAGGAGAGTGTGCGATGACCTTGCTGGACGCTCCCGTGTTTGACGCAGCCCGCGACCGGCGGCATCAGTTGCTTCTGAAGAGCTCCGGGGCACTGGTGCTGGTGCTGTTTGTGGGGTGGTGGCTTGTGGCCGGCATGCCGGTGGACTGGCCGTGGAACTGGAACGCCCATTTGATGGGACGCGCGACAATTAACGGGTTCCTCGGGGCGGTGGAAAAGAACGATCTGCCCAAGGCGTATGGAATCTGGACCCACGATAAGAACTGGCAGCAGCACCCGGCACAGAATGCCACCTACCCGTTTTCGCGCTTCCAGGGGGACTGGAGCCCGAATAGCCCGGACAACGAATACGGGAATATCCAGACCCACAAAATTGTGGCGGCGCGCATTT
Source organism: uncultured Occallatibacter sp. (assembly GCA_964458965.1). Taxonomy (GTDB): domain Bacteria; phylum Acidobacteriota; class Terriglobia; order Terriglobales; family Acidobacteriaceae; genus Telmatobacter. The sequence continues at coordinate 9,187 of CAYWMR010000125.1, forward strand.
ACGGCAACGTGCTGCTGGCGGCTGTGCTCATCAACGGGCGCAAAAGCGGCGCGCTGAATCTGGTTTACGATCCCAGGGCGCACACGCTGAACTTCTCGCCGCCGGGCGAGGAACTTTATCTGGGGCCGTAAATGCTGTTGCGCCGGAGAGTCAGCTGGAATGCCGGTGCAATTCAGAAGCGTGGCCCGATTCTCGTCGACGACGGGTGATGGGAGTGGGGCCTCAAGCTTTATCCAGGCCTCAATCCATACTTCCTCTGTCCTTTCCCGGATGCTTTGCATCGAACTGGGAAGGAGAACAGAATGCCACAGAGCACACACGACAGAGCCGCGGAACTGCATAACCAGGCTGCGCACACCCATGCTGCGGCCGCAGCAGCCCACGGAAAAGCGGATCACCTGTCCGCTCACGAACTCAGCACGCGGGCCAGCGAATACTCTCAGAATGCCCACAGGCTGTCAGAGGAACTGGCCGCGGAGCGGGAAGAATCTGCCAAAGAGCAGCCAGAAGCTCCAAAGCATGAGTCCTAAGCTTCTCCGCCCGCCAGGGCTGCCAGCGTCGCCTCAAGACTGAGGGCATCCTCGACGTTCAGGGACTTCTGCGCCGGGTCAATCTGCTTGAGCAGGCCGCAAAGCACCTTGCCTGGACCGACCTCGATAAACAACTCCGCGCCCTCGCCAACCAGAGCATTCATGCAGTCTACCCAGCGGACCGCGCCGGTGACCTGCTGGATAAGTGCGTTGCGCGCTCCCTGGGCGCTGGTCACCAGGCCGCCGCTCACGTTCGCGGCCACCGGGATGCGGGGATCGGCCATGGGCAATGCTGCCAGCACGCGGGCCACCTCCTCCTGCGCCGGCTGCATCAGTGCGCAGTGGAAGGGCGCGCTGACGGGGAGCAGGATGGCGCGGCGCGCACCGCGAGCTTTGGCCAGAGCCGAGGCCTTTTCGACAGCCGCAAGAGCTCCGGATATGACAGTCTGGTTGGGGGAGTTCAGGTTGGCTGCTCCGACCGCAAGGCCGGTTTCAGCCTCGGCCTCGCGGCAGGCTTCGGCAACCTGATCGGCGCTGAGCGAGAGGATGGCGGCCATTGCTCCCTGGCCGGCGGGTACGGCCAACTGCATGGCACGGCCACGGGCTTTCACGGCGCGAACCGCATCGGCGAATTCGAGCGTTCCAGCAGCAACGTGCGCCGACCACTCGCCAAGGGAATGGCCGGCGGCAAGTGCTGGATGAACACCATGCTGGGCAAGTACTCGGCCTGCGGCGACGCTGACGGTGAGAATGGCCGGCTGGGTATTTTCCGTGAGGCGAAGTTCTTCCTCAGGCCCCTCGAAGATGAGTTTGGAGAGTGGGAATCCGAGCGCCTCGTCGGCTTCTGCAAAGGTTTGGGCGGCAATGGGAAAACGCTCCGCCAGGTCGCGGCCCATGCCAACGGCCTGCGAACCCTGGCCCGGAAAGAGAAAGGCAATCTTGGTGGTCATTCCAGTCAGGATTGTAACCTGTCACGCCGGATCGCCCCATGGATCGCACCCGGGAAGGATTTGTCTTGACACAGCGCCCAAAACGATAAACCCTGATTGCGTCCCACAATTTCGACTGCAAGGGTGATCCGTGCAAACTAAAAAAGTTCTCCTCTCCCTCCTGTTGGCTCTGGCTTTTGCTTCCGGTCTGGTGTCGCAGCCGGCCGGCGCCCAGGCGCCCAAGCGCAAGCCTCGCATTGCCATTCTCGACTTCGACTACGCCACCGTGCAGAGTTACAGCTCCGCTATGTTCGGCAGCAACGTCGACGTGGGCAAAGGCATCACTGACCTGCTGGTTACCGGCCTGGTGAAGGACGGCACCTTCTCCATCATCGAGCGCAAGGCCCTCGACAAGATCATGACCGAGCAGAACTTCTCCAACTCCCAGCGCGCCGATCCCAACAGCGCCGCCAAGATAGGAAAACTGCTCGGCGTCGACGCTATCGTCGAAGGCAGCATCACCCAGTTCGGCAACGAGACCAAGAAGGTTGGCGTCGGCGGCAACGGCGGCAGCTTTGGCGGCTTCGGCCTGGGCGGCATCGGCCACTCCAACTCCAAGGCCAACGTCA
>CAYWMR010000126.1:0-11229 GCA_964458965.1 uncultured Occallatibacter sp.
GTCGGTGGTGGCGAAGCCGATGCCGGCGCGCTCCCTCATGCGGCGGCGCTTGAGCTCCAGGCCGAGTTCGAGAAAGAACAGCTCCTCGAAGATGAGGCGGCGGTGGGCCGGGGTTGAGGAGCTTTGCAACTGGGCAAAGGGCGTGCCTTCCGGCGGGTAATGAACGTGGCGCAGCGCGGCTTCGCGGCCGGGCAGGGCGAGGCGTGCGAGCATCTTCTGCGGCAGGCACTCGGGGACTGCGCCATCCATTCCTTCGAGCAGATGAAAGATGGTTTTGCGCTGCCATCGCGAGGCCAGGCGCGCGCCTCCCAGCGACTCGTATACCGGCGTGATGCGGCCTACCTCGAGAAGGCGCGTTTCGGCGTCGTCGGACGAATCGGGCAGCAGCTCAAACTGCGGCTGGATCATTTTGAAGTTGCTGCTGGAGCGCGAGGACTCGACCTTGCCGAAGACGGCAACGGTTTGGCCGGCCTGGAATTTGCCCTCTAGGTACGTGCCGTTGAACCAGATGCACTTGAGGGCGTGGCGGCCCTGGCCGACGGTGAGCTCGAAGATGGGAGCTTTGCGGGTGCGCAGCAGTGCCGAGCCGCGTACCTCGACGATAACGGAGGCCATTTCGCCGAGCTTGAGCTCGTCGAGGCTGCGGGGGTTCTGGCGGTCCTCGTAGCGGAAGGGGAGGTGGTAGAGCAGGTCCTCGGCGGTCTTGATGCCTTTGGATACGAGCGTCTGCGCCGCAGATGGGTACACGCCGCGCAAATGCGCTACCGGAGTTTCGAGGCTGGGCACACTTTGGATGCTAATTGGCGCTGGTGTGCAGGGACAAACGGAGTGAACGTGGGTAAAGCGTTCGTTGCCCCCCCTCCCCCCATCCATGACTCTGTGAATAAGCGGCTTGTTTGCAGCGGATTACGAAGCGCGCTTCGAGGTAGCTATCTGATTCTGGTGGAGTTCGCCGCAGATATTAGCAAACAATGGGGTTGCGGGCGGTTGTTTGGAGCTTCCAGCTTCTAGCTCCTAGCTTCTAGCTCATGCCACCGCACATTCGGTTCGGGCTGCCTAGGTTTTGAAAGACACGATGAATCGATTGTGCGCCAGCGGGTGGAATTAATGTGCAAGTAGATAAGGGATTTTTCTGTCTACGCAACTAAACAGCTTGGTGAAAAAGTCCCGATTTCGGATGGAAATGAAAGGAACAGACCTTCCGGGGTTGAAGCCCACTTTGATTCCATTGGCTTTATGCGGGGGTTGAAACCCCCGCCTCCCTCCGAAAAGAGTTTTTCACCAAGTTGTAAAATCGTGTCCTGGCACAATGTCATGACTCCGATGTGCTCATTATGCGCGCCGCCTAAGCCACATTCGGTTCGTAGACGCGCACCTCTGCTTCAATTGTTTTGGCCAGGGCGAGTTTGGCTTTGGTCAGGTCGTGCATCTGTTGAAGATTGAGCCAGAACTCCGGGCTGTTATCGAAGAAGCGTGCCAGACGCAGAGCCGTGTCGGGGGTGATCGCTCGCTTGCCTCAGACGATCTCACCGATCCGAGTTGTTGGCACGCGAATGCTCATGGCGAGCCGGTTCTGGCTCAGTCCCAACGGCTTCAGGAATTCCTCCGCCAGCATCTCTCCGGGCGACGTAGTCACGTATTGGTGCTCCCATGCGCGAGTGGGGCGGACAATTGGAACAAGGGGTACTCTATTTTCCGCCTTTCCGTTCGCGGTGATAGTCGACGATTTCAACGTCATACGCTCCATCTTACTTCCATATAAAGCAAATTCGAATTTGATCGTTTTGCGGATGCTGTATTGCCGGTCGCATTCAGAATTCGCTATGATGCGACTCGGCTGTTGTGATTTATCACACAGACGAGTTCAAAGCATGGGCGTAACAATTCGGTGCGCGTGAAAGTTTTTTAAAGAAGACGCGAACGATTGCCCGAATGGGGCAAGCAAGCTTCGGAGGAAGCTAACAATGAAACGGATTTTCACTTTTTGCATTCTAGCGGGATTGTTTTCGATGGTCTCCGCCATGGCCATTGCCCAGGAAGTGGTTCATGCGATGGCTGGGACTGTGAACTCTGTCGATGCAACTGCGAAGACAGTTACGCTCACCGGCGACGACGACGGAACCGCTGGAACCTATAACGAGCTGGTCGATTCCAAAGCACATGTTCAATTCGACAAGGCACTTCGCGCCGATGCAACCTCAGCCGGCGAATTCAAGCAGAGCGGCGCGCGCGCCATTGTTTACTACTATGGTTACGGCTCCATGCGCATCGTAGTTGCCTTCCGCGACCTGGGGACCGGGCCGTTTACAAAGAGCAGCGGGACAGTGGTCAAGTTCGAAGGGCGAGACCACTCAATCTCAATCAAGAACGATTCGGGAGCGGTGGAGTCTTTCAAAATCGAATCGAATACAGTTGCAGATACCAGAACAGGAGCCGTGAGTGGGTCCAAATTCGAGCCAGCAAAAGGCACGAAGGTGCAGTTGATTGCGACACAAGTGAACGGAAGCCAGACTGCAGTGTTTATCGAAGCGATGTAAACGCCGGCGACCGCACGATTCAACTTCCCGAGTTGATCGGCGCGCCATGCCCCCAGTGTGCTGGGCTACCTGGCGAGGAAATATGCTTCCACCGCGCGCTCTAACGCGGCGTGATCCATAAAGGGCTTTATGCCGTCGTATCGGGCAGCCCAGCAGACCTGGTTCAAAACGTCCCGGGGATAGCAGGAGCGCAGTTCCTGCTTCATGGTGTTGTGAATGAAATCGATGAGGTCGTTGCAGATGCCTGGGGTGTACTCGATTCCCTTGTCGAGGGCGTAGCGGCGGAAGATTTCGCAGAAATGCTCGTCGGAGACCGTGCCGATATGAATCTTGGTTTGAATCCTTCTCAGAAAGGCGGCGTCGACCAGCGCAGCCGGATCCAGGTTGGAGGCGAAAACTACCTGCATTTCAAAGGGAATCTCGATCTTTTTTCCACCGGCGAGCGTTAGAAAATCGATACCGCGATCGAGAGGAACGACCCAGCGGTTGAGCAGCTCCTCCGGGCGAAGGCGCTGGCGGCCAAAATCGTCGATGATGAGGACGCCGTTGTTGGCCTTCATTTGAACCGGGCCAACATAGAACTTGGTGATGGGATTGAATTGCAGATCGAGCATTTCGACCGTCAACTCTCCGCCGACCAGCACGGTCGGGCGATGGCATAGCACCCAGCGCTCGTCGCGCTCCCTGGGCTCCAGTTCTTGCGCGCGCCGGTGAATGGCAGGATCGTAGACGGTAATGATCTGGCCATCGACTTCAATGGCGTGGGGCATCCACACCGCGTCTTCTGAGATGACGTTTGCCAGCGCGGCGGCCATGCTGGTTTTTCCGGTCCCGGCCGGGCCGTAGAGGAAGATGGCAGCGCCGGAGTTGAGTGCGGTGCCAAAGCGATGCATGGTATTTTCGTCGACCACAAGATGAGTGAAGCAGCGCTCGACGTCGGCCGGGCGAACTTCAACGTTGCGCACGCCTTGTTTTTTTGCCTGCGTTACATAGCTCTCAAGAGACACGGGCGCAACGCCGGCATAGTGGCTCTGGGTGAGCAGTTCAACGGCTCGCGTGCGGCCCTGGGACGTGATACCGACATGAGGTATGTTGCCGGCCATGCCAGTGACCTGGCAGAATTGCTCGGCTCGGAGGCGGAGAACCAGGTCGTTTGCAATTTCGAAGCTGAGCTTGGTTTTGTCTGAGAGCTCAAGAACAGACAGAGTTCCGGAGAGATAGAGGATCTTCAAGGCAAGGTCTTCGAGAACTGCCCTGCGCACATCGATGGCCGCAAGCGATTGCGGCCTATGCACGGGACCGGCAAGGGGATCGGTCTTGAAGAACTGGAGCAATGGTTGCGTGGTATCCATCTTGTTGTTTGGGCCCCTGCTGCAAATATAACTGCTAAGCCTCGGTTGGCGGCAGGCGGCCATCGACATGATTACCGCTTTGCGATTCAATAGGCAAGTCTTTTATTTTTTGGTCGAATGCCGAGCGGTGAACCGGCGGGGAACGGTGGCCTTGGCGCTTGGGATCGGGCAGAGAGAGGTTCGTTTCGTTAGCTTCACGCGAATGGAGCGCAACGCTGCCTTTGCTACACTGCTCGCAGTGCCGTTCCGGCTTTTCAATCGCCCATGTGTTTGGGGAGCGGCAGCCGAGTAAATGAGTTGCGGTGGGAGAACAAATGCCAGTTGTCGAGCTTGCGGGAGTGACCAAGGCGTACGAGGATAAGGTCGCCGTGAACAACCTGAGCCTGCAGATTGATGCGGGCCAGATGTTCGGGCTGCTGGGGCCGAACGGGGCGGGCAAAACCAGTTCCATCCGCATGATGATGGGCATTACGATCCCGGACTCGGGGCGGATAAGCCTGTTCGGGAAGCCATTCGAACGCAAGAGCCTGGAGCGTGTCGGCTATTTGCCTGAGGAACGCGGCCTCTACAAGAAGATGAAGGTTCTGGAGCAACTGGTGTTCTTTGGCCAACTGCATGGGCTGAGCGCGGAGGAGGCTCGCAAGCGGTCCACCGATTGGGCGAAGCGCATGGAGATTGCCGACGCGCTGACGAAGAAGACCGACGAGCTTTCAAAAGGAATGCAGCAGAAGATCCAGTTTATTTCTTCGCTGCTTCACGACCCGGGGCTGGTGGTGATGGACGAACCGTTCAGCGGGCTTGACCCCGTGAATGCGGTGCTTGTGGAGCGGACACTGCTGGAACTGAAGGACCAGGGCAAGGCGATTCTGTTTTCGACGCACCGGATGGACCAGGTGGAGAAGCTTTGCGACTCGATTTGCCTGATCGATAACGGGCGGGCCGTGCTGGCCGGCAAGGTGCGCGAGATAAAGAAGAGCTATGAGCGCAACCGGGTGATTGTGGAGTTTGAAGGGGACGCGAGGTTTCTAAAGAGCGATGAGATTGCGGAGGCGAAGAACTACTCCGGCCACGCGGAGATAAGGCTGAAGGAACACGGGAACGCGCAGAAGCTGCTGCACGAGGCCGCTGCGATAGCCACGATTTACCGGTTCGAGCTGGTTGAGCCCTCGCTTGAGGAGATCTTTATCAAGACGGTTGGAGGCAAGTCCGATGCGTAACATTTTTCTTATTGCCAGGCGAGAGTACATGGAGCAGATTCGGAGCCGTGCCTTCAGGCTATCGACCATTGGATTGCCGTTGGTGCTGGCGGCGGTGTTTGGCATCAGCTATCTTTCAACGCTGGGGCTGGGAGCTAACAAGCACATGGCTGTGGCGGCCCAGGACGCGGCGCTGGCCAACGATATTCGGGACAGGCTGATGAGCGGCAAGAATTCAAAGGCGATTGTAGATGTGTTTGCTCCGGCGAAGGCGGAAGATCGGGCGGCGCTGATTGAGCGGACGCGCGAGAAGGCCATCGATGGTTTTTTGTGGATTGAGACTCCTGCCGGGGCAATGCCGACGGCCACTTACTATTCCGCGGCGGCCGGCGACTTTATGGGCACCGAGACTTTGAAGGGCGCGCTCAACGACAGTGTGGTAAGTGAACACCTGACCAGCGGCGGAATGAAACAGGCTGAAGTAGACAAGCTGGTAAAGGGATTGTCGGTTGTTACCTTTCAAGTGAAGAAAACCGGGGCGGTGGTGAAGAGCAACGCTATGGCTTCGTTTTGGAAGGGCTACGTGATGGCTCTTCTGCTGACCATGACCACCATGATCTACGGGCTTAACGTGGCGCGGTCGATTGTGCAGGAGAAGACGTCGCGGGTGTTTGAGGTGATGCTGGCTACGGTGAAGCCAAGCGATATGCTTACCGGGAAGCTGGCCGGATCGGGCGCCGTGGGGCTGACGCAGATTGGGATTTGGCTAGTTGCGGGCGCGGCGATTCTGGTTTCTCCATTGGCGGCCGCAGCCATGAGCGGAAGCTTTGAGATTCACTTTTCGTGGGCTGAGTGCATACTTTTTCCGGTGTACTTCCTGCTGGGCTACCTGCTTTTCAGCTCGCTGTTTGCGGGGCTGGCCGCATCTTGCGAGACCGAGCAGGAGCTGCAAATGTATATGCCGCTTGCCGCCGCGCCCACATGGCTCAGCTTCTCGCTGATTTTGCTCATCATCAACGATTCGAATTCGTTCTGGTCGGTTGCGGCCTCGTTCTTTCCGCCCTGCGCGCCGATCGTCATGTTCCTGCGCATGGCCTCGGAGACGCCGCCGGTGTGGCAGTTCGCGGTGTCGATCGGGCTGATGATCCTTAGCATCTGGGGCGTGCTCTGGTTCTCATCGCGGCTTTATCGCGTGGGGATTCTGATGTATGGGAAGCGGGCTACACTGCCGGAGCTGTTGCGGTGGTTGCGGTATAGCTAGGCAGTGGTGTTGGCGGGACTTAGAATCGGAAGAGTGACCGCCGCAGCCAGCCCACGCTTTACCCTCGTCCAGCGCATTGTGCTGGCCGTTGTTCCGCGCCTGGTGGGTGCGCTGGTTTGGCTCGTTGGGCTGACCTGGCGGTTTGAGGAGATTGCCGAAGAGGGCGTTACGCCGCTCAAGTTTGGCCGCGGAGCCGGGGCGGAGATCTTCTGCTTCTGGCACCAGTGCGTGCTGCCTTGCACGTTCTACTTCCGCACTACCGGCGCCATTATTCTTATCAGCCGCAGCTTCGATGGCGAACTGATTACCCGCGTACTGCGCCTGTTTGGTTTCGATGCGGTGCGCGGGTCGAGCTCGCGGGGGGCGCGCGAAGGGCTGCTGGGGTTGAAGCAAACCATCGAGAGCGGCAAGCCGGCCATCTTTACCGCTGATGGGCCGCGCGGGCCGATTTACCAGACAAAAATGGGGCCCATCAAGCTGGCGCAAATGACTGGCGCGCGGATTGGCGCGTTTCATCTGCAGCCGGAGCGCGCGTGGACCATGGGGTCGTGGGACAGGTTTCTGGTTCCCATGCCGTTTACGCGGATTGTGGTGAGTTGGGCGCGATGGACGCATGTGCCAGCCAATCTTGCCGCAGAGGATTTTGAGGGCATGCGGGAGGAGCTGAATGCGGCGCTGGAACGGGCGCGGCTCAGGGCGCTGGACCACTTTAAGAATGACCACTTGAAGAAGGCGCAGTCGTGAGCGGGCTGAGGGTTGAGGACTTCGACTTCGATCTGCCAGCGGAGTTGATTGCACAGCAGCCCCCGGCGGTGCGCGGACAGAGCCGGATGCTGGTTTTGGATCGGGCTGATGGCGGGTTGCGGGACGCGAATTTCAGCGATTCTCCGTCGCTGCTTCGGGCTGGCGACTTGCTGGTGCTGAACGATAGCCGTGTGATTCCGGCGCGGCTGTATGCGCGGCGAACGCTGCGGCGGGAGCGGGAGAAGCCGACCGGGCGCATTGAAGTGATGCTGACGGAGCCGGACGGCGAGAATCTGTGGCGGGCGCTGGTGCGGCCGGGGCGGAAGGTGGCCATCGGGGAGCGGCTGATTTTTCCTGGGCCGTCGGGGACTGTGGAACTTGAGGCGGAGGTGATGGAGCGCGGGCAGTTTGGCGAGCGGCTGCTTCGCTTTGAACCAGTTGAGGATTTCTTCGCCGTACTCGATCGTATTGGACACATGCCGCTGCCGCCGTACATTCGGCGCGAGGATGCGGATGCCGATCGCGAGCGCTACCAGACGGTGTTTTCGCGGGAGCGCGGGTCGGTGGCAGCGCCTACAGCGGGGCTGCATTTTACGCCGCAGCTTCTGGAAGCGCTGGCTGGGCGCGGCGTTGAGGTTGCGCGGATCACGCTGCACGTGGGCCTGGGCACCTTTGCGCCGTTGCGCGTGGAGCGGCTGGAAGATGTGCGGCTGCACCGCGAGCGCTATACGCTGACCGAGGCGACAGCGGATGCGGTCAATCGCGCCGTCCGCGAAGGCAGACGGATTGTCGCGGTGGGGACGACCGTGGTGCGAACGCTGGAGCACTGCGCGTTGCAGGCGGGCGGCGGGGAACTGACGGCGCACTCGGGCGAGACTGAGATCTTCATTTCGCCGGGTTTCGAGTTTCGGTTGGTGGGCGCGCTGCTGACCAACTTTCATCTGCCGCAGTCGAGCTTGCTGATGCTGGTAAGCGCCTTTGCCGGACGGGAGCGGGTGCTTGCCACGTATGCCCATGCGGTTCGGGAGAAGTATCGGTTTTTCAGCTATGGGGATTGCATGTTTGTGGCTTGATGTCTATCCCACACGCCATTGCAGCGGGCAGAATTCGGCGAGCCGCGCGAAGTCCCGCGCGTTTCCGGTGATGACTTCGATGCCACATCGCGCGGCGCTCACTGCGATCAGCGCGTCGTTGGTAAGCCGTGAGCGGCCGATGCACTCGTAGCCGTACTTGTTCGCGATGCGGTTAAGGAGTAGCCCGGTCCGGGTCCAGTCGCGCTGGTTCGGGACCAGCAACCGGTTCACCCGCTCAAACTCCAGCTCAATTTTCTGGACGATCCGGTGGTCTCGGGAACTCGCGCCGGCGTACAGCTCTTCCAGCACCACCGAGGAGCCCCAGATGGGCGCAGGCCCGAGCCAGCGAAGCAGGGCGAGACCGGTCGCCCCTCCGTCGCGCCCCGCGTCACGCATGGACCGGATATAAATCGATGAGTCGAAAAGGACTTTCATCCGTTACTTTCCCAGCACGCCCTCGCCGAGCGCACCGAAGACATCCCGAATCTCGATGCCACTGCGGAAGAATTCCTCGTGCGCCTCGCGCAGGCGCCGGTCACGCTCATCTTCTGCAATCGCCAGATCAAGCGCGCGCTCCACTGTCTCGGTCTCCGTGGGCGCGTTCAGCAATGTTTGCGCGCGCTTCAGCTTGGCGGCGTCAAGGCGGAAATGCTTGTGAACCACCGCAGCCTTTGCAGTTCCCATATCACCCTCCACTCGCTCATCGTATCACAGATGTGTACAGAATCCGGAGATATGTACACGCGGCCCGACCTTCGATCATTTTGGTTCGAGTTTTTCTCCGGTCCGAGAATCCGAATATAGGCCCCCGCCCTTGATCCCTGGTCCCTGATAGACTTTCAAGCGTGACCGACCAAGCCAAGCCGCCCGTTTTTCTGCTCGACACTATGGCGTTTATCTTTCGCGCTTACCACGCCATGCAGCGCTCGCGGCCGATGTCTACGCGGGGCGGGCTGCCTACGGCGGCTATCTATGTCTTCGTCAACATGGTGAAGAAGCTGCGGCAGGATTTTTCGCCGCTCTACTTTGCGGCGGTGTTCGACATGAGCGGAGAGGTGTTTCGCGACGAGCGGGCGCGGACAATGGGGCCACTGCGCAAGTGGGACAGCAAGTCGCAGAGCTTTGTCGAGGTTAGCTACGAGGGGTACAAGGCCAATCGCGCAGCCATGCCGGAGGACCTGAGGCGGCAGATCCCCTACATCCGGCGGGCGCTTGAGGCGCTGCGGATTCCGATTCTGGAGGCGGTGGGATTTGAGGCCGATGACGTGATTGGCACGTTGGCGCGCGAGGCCGCGGAAGAGGGGCACGAGGTGTTCATCGTGAGCGGCGACAAGGACATGATGCAGCTGGTGACGCCGACGGTGAAGATCCTGAATCCGCAGAAGGACAACCTGGTGCTGGACCCGGCTAAGGTGCTGGAAGCGCTGGGCGTGCCGCCGGACAAAGTGGTGGACGTGATGGCCCTGCGCGGCGATGCGGTGGATAACATTCCGGGTGCACCGGGGATTGGCGACAAGGGCAGCGTGGAGTTGATTCTGGAATTTGGCAGCGTGGAGGCGGTGCTTGACCGCGCAGCCGAAGTGAAGCGGAAGAGCTATCGCGAGAGCCTGGAGCAGAATCGGGCCGCTGTGATCCTGTCGAAGGAGCTGGTGACGATTGATTGCCATGTTCCGCTCCCACTGGATTTGCGGGCCATGGAGACGCAGGCGCCGGACCTGGAGGCTTGCAGGGAACTTTTTACGGAGCTTGAGTTTACGTCGATGCTGCGGGAGCTTGCTCCGGCGGAGGGCGGGCCTTTGGTCGAGCTCATTGAAGACCCAAGCAGGGAGCAGGCTGAGGCGTTTTACGCTGCCGCGCGGGAGCATGGGTTTGCGGTTGTGCTGGACGCGAAACCGCCTGCACCTGAGGTTGAGGATGAAGTGCCACAGACGATGAGCCTGCTGGATGTGGCCGAGGCCGCGGAGAAGGTGGGAGTCTCATCCGTGGGTGTTTGCGCGGAGGCGGGGACAGCGCTGAAGCTGGGGCTGACGCCCGAGTTGCGGGCACTGCTGGAAGACGCGGCGGTGGCGAAGCGAGTACACGATTGGAAGCTGGATCTGCATGTGCTGGCGGGACTTGGAGTTGAGCTACGTGGCGCGGTGGACGACTCGATGCTGCTTTCTTATGCGCTGAATCCGACACACGCCACGCAATCGCTGGCGGATGTGGCGGCGAGGCATGGGCAGGCTGCGCCGTTTACGCTGGCAGCGGGTGCGGCGGCCGTTCATGAGCTGGTTCCGGGGTTGCTGGCGGAGGCGGAAAAGGCGGGGGTGGCGCGGGTTTACAGGGAGATCGATTTGCCGTTGGCGCCTGTGCTGTTCCGTATGGAGCAGGCGGGGGTGCGGATCGATATTGGGGTGCTGAACGGGCTTTCTGCACGGTTCAGCCTGGAGTTGGAGCGGGTTGGGGAGCGGATTTTCGAGCTCGCGGGGCGCCGGTTCAACATCAATTCGCCCAAGCAACTGGGCGAGGTGCTGTTCGTTCATATGGGTTTGCCTGCGCCGGCCAGCCGTGGGAAGGGCAAGGCCATTTCCACGGCGCAGGATGTGCTGGAGCAGCTTGCGGAGCAGAACGAAGTGCCCAGGCTGGTGCTGGAATACCGGCACTTGGCGAAGCTTAAGTCGAACTATATAGATGCTTTACCGCTGCTGGCCGATGGGGAATCGCGGGTACACACCACGTTTATGGCGGCGTCTACGGCAACCGGGCGCCTGGCGTCGGTGAATCCGAATCTGCAGAATATTCCGATTCGTTCGGAGCTGGGACGGGAGATTCGTGCGGCGTTTACGTCGTCGCCAGGGACGCAACTGCTGTCGGCGGATTACTCGCAGATCGAGTTGCGGCTGCTGGCGCACTTCAGCGGCGATCCGCTGCTGGTGCGGGCCTATCAGAATAACGAGGATATTCACACGCTGACGGCCAGCGAGGTGTTTGGCGTGCCGGCCGAGACCATGGACAAGGAGACGCGCGGTCGGGCGAAGGCGGTGAATTTTGGCATTGTCTATGGGATTTCAGCGTTTGGGTTGG
>CAYWMR010000127.1:0-11198 GCA_964458965.1 uncultured Occallatibacter sp.
GGGTTTCCTTGCTGCCGCGATCCACGCCGTCGGAAAAGACCACCAGCGCCTTGCGGCCGTCCTTGGGCTTCATCAGCTCATCGGCAGCCAGATAGATCGCGTCGTAGAGCTGCGTCCCGCCGCGGCTGCGTGTTTGCTGCCGGTCTCCGTTGCTGTCGCTGTCGCTGGTCTCCGGCCCCTGGTTTGAGGTCTGCGCAGCCCGCGACGGCCCCATATCGTCCAGTTCATGGTGCAGCTTGGCGCGCGAATTGGTAAAGTCTTCCAGCAGCTCAACCTCGCGGTCAAAGTGGATCAGGAACGCCTCATCCTTTTGATCCGGCGTGGCGGCCTTGGGGTCGGCTGGAAGCATCGAATCGACGAATTTCCCCGCCGCTTTGCGCTCGTTGTCCAGAGCCCCCGAGACGCTCCGACTGGTATCCACCAGCAGGCCGAGGCGGAAGGGCAGGTTGCTCTCCCGCGTAAAGCTTTTTATGGTCTGTGGACGATTATCCTCGGTCAGCGTGAAGTCGCTGATCTGGAGGCTGGTCACCAGCGAGCCCTTTTTGTCCCGCACGGTTACCGGCAGAACCACTTCGCGCGCCTGAATCTTCAGCGTGGCAGCCGGCTGATCGCCGGCAGGTTGCTGAGCCGCAAGCATTTGGACGCCGCCCGCTAACGCCAGCGAGAACCATGTCAACACGCATGGGGTGAAATAGGAAACAACTCGATTTCTTATCATGACTGGTCGCGAACCACTTTCACTCCGTTAGACGAACCAAATTGCGGACTGTTGACTCCTGGCGCAGGCACGTACAAGCGATTGAGTCGGCGCCCAGGCCGAATGAGGAAACGAAACCATCAGGATTCGGCGATGAAATGAGATGTTTTTGGTAGCGCTAACAAGAATCGAATGTACAAGCTAAATGTTTAAAAATCAACATATGCAATAAGTTCGTTACCAGGCATTGACTTTGAGGTTGAGTTTCTGGAAACCTCCCAGAAGTAACCTCGGCCGACGCCATGCTAAGGGTGAATCGCGCCGCCTGCGCCTTCCTTTAACCCCTTGATGAACTTCCAACGTGACATTCCCGCGGCTCAATTCTTCATTCAATGGATGTTAAGTCTGAGCCGCTTGCCTTATGAATATGGCAAGTTCAACTTGCGTCGGCAAGACGTGTATCTTTTTATACAGAAAGAGCGTACTGTTTTATACAGACACTCTTTATACCATCTGCTTGAAGGTCAGCGATTCTGGACCTGAGCGGAGACGCCGAGAGGACGACAGCGGCCCAGTTTGCACGCGCATTAGCGCCCGCTGACGTTCATCCGAGCAAAAGAGTTGAATCTCGCCTCGGAGTCTGCCCGAGAAGTAAGCTTCTGCAGCTGCCCAGGGAGGCAAAACAGAGCTTTCATGTTCCTGTTGTGCGTGTGACACCTGATGCCTCGGGTTTGAACATTCTGTTCGCCCGTTGACGGGACTCAAGGCAAACTCGCCTTTGTCATGCGCCCTTGATCTCTTGCACATTGAACAATGCCTTCGTTGTCGACTTTCACACTGAAGTGCGGAAGCAGAGGAAAGCTTTGTGCGACGACACCTGAATTCAATATTCGACGAAATGACACGCGGTGAAGAGTCCCCTTCCTCTTTGTTCGCGGCCAAAAACAGAAGTGGATGGAAAGTCCTGAGGATACACCCATGAAGTCTCTCTCCTATTCAACATTGCTGCTTGTGACATTAGCGGCGCCTGCTTTTGCAAGTGTCACTGTTACTATTCCAACCATTGGCGCGCAAGTTACATCGCCATTCACCCTTTCGGCCAGCGCCGCGAATTGCTCGTCTCAAAACACTGCTTCGATGGGCTACTCGCTTGACAGCAGCTCCGATACAACCATTGTGACGGGGACATCCGTTCAGGCTGAGGTCGTTTCTGGACTCGGAGCGCACACCCTCCATGTCAAGGCATGGGGTGACGCGGGTTCTGCATGCGTCACCGATGTAGCCATCACAGTCGATCCTGCCGCTCCTACCCCCGCATTTCCTTCGGATGCAGCCACCGTTCGCAATTTGCAGACCATGAGCAGCTGGGTCGCACAAAATGACACCGCGACTTCCGGCGGTTCGAACGGGGTAACAAGCCTCGTTAACTCGCCCTCGCTGAGCGGGAACGCACGCGCGTTCGTGAGCGATTACACGAGGTATGGCGGCCAACGCTTTGACGTATCTTTCGGAGACGATTCGGCCCCCACTCACTTTTTCTATGACGCCTGGGTTTATCTGCCATCTCCTTCCGCTCCAATTGCCAATATTGAGATGGATATGAACCAGGTAATGGCCAACGGCCAGACTGTGATCTTCGGATTCCAGTGCGATGGCTGGTCGGGCACATGGGATTACACAGCTAACACGGGAACTCCTGCTAAGCCAGTAGATACATGGCTGCACTCTAAAGCGCCGTGCAACCCGCGTCAATGGAGTACAAACACCTGGCATCACATTCAGGTCAGTTATTCTCGCGATGACTCCGGCAATGTGACATACCAATCTGTGTGGTTCGACGGCGCTGAATCCACTCTGAACGCGACTGTGCCTTCCGCCTTCGCGCTTGGATGGGCTCCGACGCTGCTAACCAACTTTCAACTGGACGGTTATTTGGCTACAAGCGGGACTGCAATCGCGTATCTGGACGATCTGACTATCTCTCGCTGGTAATGGAATGAGACGTTCGTTGCAGCTTCAGAATCGGTAACCGCAACCGTGCTGCATTCAGCGCAGGCTGGACGAGTCTTCTCCCCCGTCCAGCCTGCGCTGCATCACCGGCTCTATTCCTCGCAAGCCAAGCCATCGCGGTTGGTCTGTTGATTTGCCCGGAACGACAGCTCTCCAAGAGCATGAAACAGGACTTCCCGCTTTGCCTCGTCGATCGGCATTGGAGGTATCAATGTCATCCCGCCGACCAAATCGTTCAGAGACAGATACGACTGACGATTGGAATGAAGAAACTCAAGTGGATATTCAGGCTTTCGCGCGCGAGCCTTTACCGGATCCGCATCCAGCAAATAGCTGACGGCTGGTTTGGGAACGAGCCTCATGATTAGCCGGCAATAGACTTGAATGGCCCGGTTGCCCAGGTTCAGATTCGCAAGCTCGTCATAAATATACCGGTCGAAGATGACAACATCGGCCCCTGAGCGCAATGCCTTCTCCACTGCGAAGCGGACCGAGACGGCATCAATGAAATAGAGGAACAGGCGCACACCGGTCATTGGCAACGACCGGACATTCTTGTCCCGCCGATTGATTGGAGCGGAAGGAGTTCCAACTCCCTTGTCGCCCCTGAAAACAATGTGCCCTGTCGCTTCCCTGAATCGAGTCAACCGGGCAATATCATCCCAGAATCGGATCAACTGAACGCGCAAGCCATCCTCTCTGAGGCGTGCACATAGAGCTTCGATCTGGGTACTCTTTCCGGCGCCGTCGATGCCTGAAAAACTTATGAAGTCAGGCCGGATTCTTTCATGGATTGCCCGCATCGTTATCTCACCAAGTTTCGTTCAACGTTTGAGTGATCGGTTATTATGGCCGGCCTGGGCTTGCATGAGAGAGTGCAACCACTGTTCCGATCGCCACGGCCGCGCCCACCACCACAGCAACCCTGATAACAAGGGTGCGGGCCCGCCGCTGTTTCGCCGGGGCAATCACTGCTCCGGCAGGCCTTGATGCAGCAACGCCGGTGGATTTTTCATAGGGAGCTACAGCCGTGCCGACCGGCTTTGGAGAAGCATTTTGGGGCTGTTCCGGGCTGGACTGCGGAGTACCTGCCTGCCCAGTCTGATCTGCGGCTTGCTGGCGCGCCGGATTCGGGCTGTCAGGGTGTGCCGCATCGGCCTGGCTTGTGTCTGCGCTTTTGTTCTTAGGTTGACTGCCGGAATCCTGCGACTGCTGGGTGCTCGGTGCTGCTTGCGGCCCTGCGCTGTCGGCTTTCGCGAACGGCACCGCCAACAGGATCACGAGGATGCGAGCGACTTGTTCCTTTATGCAATGACGGGATATTCTCATTGACTTCAACCTGGCTGGTCTTACTTCGCGTCTCGGAATTATTCTCTCAAGGCGGCTACGCTGCGCTCTCAGAGGCCGGCGATGAACTGGCAGGCACAGATGTGTTCGACATTCTATAGGCCGCAGGTCGTTGGAAGCTGCTTACAGCCTCAGCATTCGTTGCAAAGATTTCAAACAGACGATGTCCTTCAATGTGCCTTAGAACCAATTTCGCCTGCTCGGGGAGCGCAGCAAGCTTTACGTCCCCATTGCGCATCATGGCTTCTTCCAGGCAACCCAGCAGCAGATTCATGAAAGGCTTGCCCATCTGGCATACAGCGGAACAGTCAAGCACAATGCAAGGGCGATCAATGCTCATCTGCTCCTTCAATTCGCGAAAGAGCAAAGAGGATTGCTTCCTGTTCAATGCGTGGGGCAACTGCTCGATCATCACAGTGCACGCTCGAAGTGTCATATCTACTCCTACTCCAGGCTCTGGGCTTGATTCCGTCTCAAAGTGCACACATGCTCGGATTCAACTCAAGACCGGTGAATGTTTCCTCTTTGGCATTTCTCCGCGCCTTTGTCATCCGGGCTTCTGCAAGAGCCGCGCAAGCTCAGCTTCCGGATTACGTAACACGCGCGCTAACATGTTTCTTCCATACCGTGAAAGAGTCGCGAGGTTCGTGTTGTACCAACAGCACTCTGTCATGCGAGGCGACAGGCCGCAGAGAAACCTGAGTTTCTTCAGGCTTCCTGGACTTGCGAGCATCGCTGCAACAAGCCGATGATTCCCGTCCAAAACTGTTAGAGGTCCGGTTTGATTTTTACCAATAAGAATCACCGCACAGAATCCGGGGTCCTCCTGTAGAAGCTGCTCACCAATCCCTGCCATCTTGGAGAGGAATGAAACATCGATCAGATGCCGGCGCGTGCGAATGCCTTTGGCAATTTCGGTAATCGAGAAATTTCCACGCGCGAGCTTACGCCATTGAGCCCGCGGAAATGCCCTGATCTGGTTCACATCGGATTCGTTGATTTCCACCTCAAACCAATCTGTTCCGACGGGAAGCTCTTTCCACAGGGAAAAATGCCGAATAAATAGAAGTGCACGCCGTTTTGCATTGTCGTCAGCGTTGTCGAAATCAGGCGTGTTTACAAGCTCACTGAGGCTATTCTGGTACTCCCGAAACGCAGGAGATTTGAAGTCACTCCTCAGGAACTCCGCAATGACCTCATCTTCCGACACGCCTCGAAACAGCCTGGCTGGTGAATCGTTCGCAACCCGTAACAGCTGTACGGGAGTGGTTAGTGAATCGAAAAGAAACGGGATCGCAACGCAGAAGAGAAGTGCGACCATTAAGACCAGCTGTACAAGAATGACTTCGCGTAATGAGGAATGAAATCGGCAGATGCCGGCAATGACCACACCGCTGAATGCCAACTGTACCCAACTTGTTTTCGCAATTTTATAGGACATCTCGAACGTTATAATTACGACGCTAAGCGAGAAGACAATCGTAGTTATGGCGTACAGAGCCAAAAGATAAGGGAAGTTGTACTGTCCTGGAATCTCAAATCCAGATCCGAAGAGCGTCGTCCAGATTCCCGCGGGTGCGAGTCCCAGGCCAAGGGCCAAGGCGGCCCCCGTGCTGATGACCAGCAGCAGCGAGGTTGCGATGACCCTGAGATCCTTTCTTTCCTCCTGCTGAGTGCCCGCCACATGCGGAAACATGCTGTTCACAACCGCTGACGAGAACGCGAATATCACGCGGCCGACCATTGCTACAGCCGCATAAAGGCCAGCCTCTTGCGCAACGAAATAGTGTTTTACCAGCACGATGTCACAGTTGTTGATAAGCACCTGGCCAAAGAAGAAAACCATTGCCATGGATGTTTCGCGGAGAGCGATTGAGAATCGAAGAGGGTTCGGAATCGGGGAACCAAGTTTGGGTGCGGCGGCAATGTAAGCCACCACGACTGCTGCCGAATTGGCCGCGATCACTCCTTCGACGCCAAAGCCCGACAAGGTCAAAAGGACCGATCCGCCGAGTCGAATCATTCCCTCGACGACAAAATTGGTTGCAAGGCGGCGAAACCCGTAGGTGCCCTGAATATAACCCCGTCGGCTTCCTAACGGAACGTAGAAAGCCGCACCTATCGCGAGGATGGCCACAAGCATGGGATCGGAAAGAATCAGGTAATTGGCAATCGCTCTCTGAAACAAGAGCAAGAGAAGTGCGACGAGTATTCCGCACACCCAGGCGCCTCGATGGAAGCCTCTATAAACAGCGGCCTTTCCCTCGGCCGAGCTTTGTTGTGCCACGGCCTTGGTGGAGATGATTTGGAAGGAGAGGGTCACCGCGGATATCAGAGTCAGGATGGTGTAGACAACCGTCGCCTGGCCAAAACCTTTTGGGCCAAGGAACCGCGCAACTGCAATGTTGTAAGCAAGGTTGATCGCCGTCGTCAGGCTCGAGCCCGAGAGCAACACAACACTTCCCGAGAAAATGCGCGCTTGCAGCGTCTTCGTCTCTTGGCTCAAGTCATCCACCGCACTCGTGAATCCGGACTACCGTGCAAACAGGGATACGCATCAGGCTGGGAATGTAGCCCGGTGTGCGCCTGCAGATAACTAATTTGATATGACAACCTACGGCCCTTCTGATCAGAATTGACCTTCCAGGGAAGCCTCGCCCGTAGAGACTGAAGTTGGCCCACACTGATAAATGACGCAGCTTTTGTCAGTGTTCGTGACAACCGAAATGACTATCATGGCTTCCAATTAAAAGGCCAATAATGAACAGTGCCAAAATTGCGATCTTCCTGCTGCTTCTTCTGCCTCACGGATGCATTGGTCCAGGGTCGGGCCAGGCGGTGCGGTTAAAACACAAGGCGACGGGGAGCGCACCGGAGACGATTGCCTTGTACGAGGCATGGTTTGGACACCCGCGTCATATCTCCTCCGGGTATTCTTCGCACGACCCGGCAGAGATAGACCGCCAGATTCGGCAAGCAAAGGCAATGGGAATTTCAGCGTTCGTAGTGGACTGGTACGGCGACCGGGAGCCGTTCATAGATGTCAGCTATGCCTTGATGCAGTCGAGAGCCTCGGAGAATGCGTTTCAGGTTGCGATGATGTATGACGAAGCCGAAGAGGAAGACGGGGCGACCGACGAAGCCATCGCGGATTTCACAATGTTCCATGAGACCTATCTTTCATCGAAGGCGCCGGGGCATGGGGCATATCTCACCTATGAAGGCCGGCCCGTGATCTTCATCTTTCCTACCGGGAAGCACACCGACTGGAGCAAGGTGCGAACCCTCGTGAATAAATGGAGCGTGCCCCCGCTGCTTATCTATGAAAACCTGCCAGGGCAGTATGCGGACGCCTTCGATGGCTTCTACGCCTGGGTGCAGCCTGGGGATAAGGGATGGACTGCGGACGGCAGCAATTGGGGAGAGCAATATCTGAGTAGTTTCTATGAAACGATGCACTCACAATTCTCCGACAAGATTATTGTTGGAGGCGAATGGTCTGGTTTTGACGACAGCAAAGCATCATGGGGACTTAATCGGCATATATCCGCGCGATGCGGTCAAACCTTCGCCGACACATCTAACCTGTGGCATAAGTACTTCCCACCGGATGACCTGTTGCCTTTCGTCATGATCGATACATGGAACGACCACGAAGAGGGCACGGCAATTGAAGGCGGCATTCCATCTTGTGGCGCCGGTGCGCAGAATGCCCCATGACTCCCTCAGCGGGGAAATATCCGGCGGCGGTGCAGAAACAATTCGACAAGCGACAACAGCCATTCTCAGGCCCCCCGGCCTGCGAATGGCTGCTCTGACTATGCCGCCTCGCTTCCTTCGTTCTTCTCATGATTGTTCCCGTGCGCGCCAACGATGCCGAGATGCGCAGACGAGGACGGAGAACGAAGTACCTTGTCGATAATGGACAGGGGCCGGCTACGCACCTCGTCGTACACGCGTCCAAGATACTCGCCTAATATGCCCAGACATAGAAGCAGCAGCCCTCCCACTAAGAAGACCGTAGCTGCCACACCAAAACCCGCTGTGTCCACTGAGCTTTTCGAGAAAAGCATGAACGAAGCAAGCAGCGCAGCCATGAAGCTTGCCAAAAAAAACAACGCGAAACTAAGTCGCAGGGGCTTGTAGCTGAAGCTCGTGATGGCATCCATCGCGTACTTGATACGGCTTATGAACGACAGCTTGCCATCACCGGCCAACCGATCCTGCCGGTCATAGAGGACGACAGTGTTTCGGAAACCGACCCAGGCTCTCAAGCCCGGCAAGTAACGGTTCTTCTCTCCCAGGGAATTAACGGAGTCGACGGCCTTGCGATCCATGAGGCTGAATACTCCAGCATTCAGAGGGATCGGATAATCGGAGAGCGCTCCCAGCACACGATAAAAGAGGGGAAAAAGCTTTGCCAGGATCTTGCGCCGTTCCTGCCGGCTTTTCCTTACCGCAACAACAACCTCAGCGCCTTGCCGCCAGGCCTCGATCAGCTTCGGCAGAACTTCCGGCGGATCCTGGAAGTCGCCATCCATCAGGATCACCGCATCGCCGCGTGCAGTTAAAATGCCCGCTGAAATCGCGCCCATGTGGCCCCAATTTCGAGAGAGCTCCACCACTACGACATGGGAATCCGTGCGCTGCAGTTCCCTCAGCAGGTCGAGAGAGACATCGGTTGAGCCATCGTTTACATACACCACTTCCCAAGGCAGGTGAGCGCCTTCCAAAGCGACCGCAACAGCTTCATGGAAGCGCACAATCAGTTCTTCCTCGTTATAGATAGGTACGACAACAGAAATCATATTCAACTCCCGGGGTTCCAAGTTGTGCTTTCATGAAAGTACTCTCTCTTTTTCTCGTTCGTTGTTATCCAAAACACCGGATATCAACCTCCGAATTCGAGATCTGACTTCATTCGCGCTCTGCCTGGAAAACTCGCACTCTCCATCGCAATTCAGCAGGTGTTACGATTATCAAGAATCTTGCGCTGACATGCTGTGTCGTTTTGACCCCGTTATTATCGATGAATTCCACGTCGTAATTAACTGTATCTAATAGCTCAATCGAGAGTCCTTCCGGCGAGAAGAAGACTATCTGAATATCATGCGCATGATCTGTGTAATGCGTGCGAATTCCCAAAGCGGCTTGTTGCTGTATGGTTTCCGTGAGCTTGTCTTTGGCGATTCCTACGAAGGCCGGATCGAGCAAGCTGGCGCGATTTTGCTCAAATGCTGCATTCAGGCTTTGCCAGGATTGCAGGTAGTCGCGAATCGCCGCTTTGCCCGTTTCCTCTGGTAGTGACCGCGGACCTTGCAGATTTGTGGGCTCCACGCGAACCGACGCTTGAGCGGACGCGACACAGGAGGATGCGGAGACAAATGCGGTAAGGATCAGGAGAGACTTCAACATCGTCATTTCTCCCAACGAATCTGGTTCCCCATGACGATTCCGCTCGCCACGGAGAACGCCGCTCCGCTATGGGCGGACAGTTCGACCTCTGCAACTCCGTTCTTGAGCGGTTCGTCCACCGTTGACTGACCGCCGTTGTAGTTTTCAGTGAAGGTGACAACAGTTCCATCCGGTACAGCGTTGCCGCTGCAGTCGCGAACCGGATCCGTGACCAGCCGAACCTGTTGACCCGACTGTTGAGCGGTCATCTTCAACCCGCACGGATCGCCCGGAACCTGCGCTACTACACGCGTGCTGTAAGCGCCGTCGACTCGAGCCACGAATTTGTCAATGCCTTGCTGGGCCGTGGAATCCATTACGGTCCAGGCAGCGCCATTGCGCGTCACGACTAACTGCTTCTGCACGGTACCGGATGGACTCGCTAATTCAAAGGACACCGGCGTCGGAGAGGCAATTAAATTGTGATAGTCGTCGAAGACATACACGGCCCCCGTGATGCCGCCATGCAGGCCAACCGGAAGACGGGAAGGCTTGGCGAGAAAGCTGAGGTTCGCAGGTTTGTGTGCAGACACAACATCGAGTGAGCCGTTCTGCGTCGCCGACGTTCCGGCTAGAACAACCAGGTAGTGGCCGGCGCTGATAAGCGATCCAGCGGGAAAGTATGCGGTTTCTCCCAACTTCACACTGCGCTTCAATACCTGGCCGAGACCAACAATGTACAGTGTCGCTTGTCCGTTCCCAACGCTCGGGATCGAGAACGCGCTGCCGGCCTCGACTGTTGTCGGCAATTGCATGCGCGCGTCCTGGGCCAACGACATCTGAGCGATTGCCGCCGCCAAGACGCCGAACAGAAGTGTCAACCTGACTCTCATTGGGAGCCGCCG
This sequence comes from uncultured Occallatibacter sp., assembly GCA_964458965.1. GTDB lineage: Bacteria > Acidobacteriota > Terriglobia > Terriglobales > Acidobacteriaceae > Telmatobacter. The sequence goes on from CAYWMR010000127.1 coordinate 10,354, forward strand.
AAACTATAGGTCGCAACGACCGTCCGCTGACTGCTGACGTTCCTGGCGAGATCTTCGGGAATATGAATCTCAAACGGCACTGGGGTTTGAGGCGAGAGAGCCTGGTCAACATACCGGTCTGCAACCCAGACTACCTGGCCGCTCTTGTCGTAGAAGGTACCGAGAACGTGCGCGACATTCACAATCTGGCCGCTCTGATTGATGAGCTGCCCGGTCAATGAGGCTCCGGGCGCCGGATGCAATTGTTCGCTTCCGATCTCGATCACGGGGTCTGCCGAGGCTGGTATGAGTGCTGATAAAGGGTTCATTCGAATGCTGCCGACGTCGGACAACGTTACATTGTGAAACTGAATGAGAAACGGAGTAACCTGCTTGGGCAGCAACAGGTGATCGATTTTGTCAAAGCTGCCTTCCGTCGCAATTGCAGACTGGCTCTTCGACAGCAAGGTTGCGGATACAGATACGTAGGCCGGCACAACATCTTCATTGAGAAGTTCGCCCAGGATCACCACGCCTTCAGCCCGGTCCACCGGGTGCATATCCACAATGCGCACATGGGGCGCTTCAACATCCTGGGCTCCCCAGTCATCCCCGGGCCCGCGGTAAATCACATCCCATCGCAGATAATTTACCGGGATGACTTGCGGTGGCACTATGGATTCCCTGACGATGGGCCATTCCGGCTCCCAGCGGTCTCCATTTCTTACTACGTGCAAGTCGCGCGTGCTGACGGACAATCCAACCACGGTGGCCCAATGCAGTGTGAGCTCCATCTCAGCCTCGTTGGCGGATGAATGAAGCGGTCGCACCTCGAATTTGTCGAGAGCGGTATAGGTGAGAAGGCT
>CAYWMR010000128.1:0-11195 GCA_964458965.1 uncultured Occallatibacter sp.
AAACCGAAACGCGCAATTAACCCTGCGCGCCATAGCGCTGCTTTCCGAGTCGGTTGCCGCAAACCGGTCCGCGCAGCCCCCCTCCGCAACCGGCAGCAACCAGCAAAGCTGAAGCGGCAACGGGGCCATTCCATTCGCCGGTAGTGGTGCGGTTTCCGGATTGGCGACCTTACGTCATAGCAGCTCCTGACTAACGCGAGAATGAGTATGTCCGCGCATAATTGAACAATGAGCAATGAAACCAAAACCACTCGAATCGCCTTTTTCGCGTTGGTACTTTGGCTAGCTCCAGTATTCGCGCATTCAGTTACCCGCGTCTTTGGAGTGTGGAACGTGCGGCAGAATCCGAAGATTCAAGTCGATTTGTGGGCCAGGCCACTTGCGGGCGCCTCAGTTGAGGTCTATCGAGGGTTCGGTCCAAATGGTTCACCGCCGCAGACCAAACCGCTATTCGTTTTAACCTCCGGCGCGAACGGACAGGTTGTTCTCCCAAAGCTGCCTGATGGAAGGTACTACATCCTGGGGCGGGCGAAGCCGGATCGAACCGACTACCTTTATTTGGAGATTTCTCCGTCCGGGCGTGTTTGGCCTGATCTGATCCTGAATTTGGACGCTACCCCCGGAAGCGCTGAGTTCGTGCTTGAACGCGTCGGGTCTGGGACGCACGCCAATCGTGTCTCGGCCCTTCGCGGGGTGGTGAAAGGCCCCGATGGGACGCCTCTGCCAAATGCAGACATCGATATCTTTGCAAAACGACTGGGAATAGATCAGCGTGCGACTCACTTGCGGACCGGCAGCACCGGAGAGTTTTCCGCGAATCTTCCGGAGGGGCAATATGTCCTCCACACCATGGGCATCTGGAGAGATTCCTCATGGGAGTCAATTCTGCTGGTGGACGTTTCCAAAGCGGGCACTAGCGAACCATTGCGGATCACGTTGCACCATGGCCAGAGCAACTAAGAACCGGAGTAGCGCGAATGCTACCATGATGAACGTTCCCACAAACGATCGCCACAGGAAACCAAGCCATGCCGCCAGCCCAGCCAATCCCCGCTCCAGCGCAAACGGCCCGCACGCGCCTTCAACACCTGGCCGCGGTCCTGCTAGGCGCCCTATTCCTCTCCTGGCCGGCTTTCTATAACGGCTTTCCGCTGCTTTACCCCGACTCCATGACCTATCTCGACGACGGCCGCATCGTGGCGCGGGCCCTCTTCCTGCACCAGTTCTCTCAGTATTATGGTGTGCGGTCATTCTTCTACAGCCTCGGCATCCTGCCTTTCCACTGGAACATCACACCCTGGCCCATCGTCTTCCTGCAATCCGTTCTGGTTGCCTGGATCTTGTGGCTTGTAGTGCGTTCAGTCGCGCCGCGCCACACTCATCTTCGCTACCTCGCAGTCGTTCTGACGCTCAGCCTGCTCACCGGGTTGAGTTGGTATTCGGTCTTCATCATGCCCGACGTTCTGGGACCGCTAGTCTATCTCTCCTTTTATCTCCTGGTGTTTGCCCCGGAAACGCTCTCCCGCGCCGAACGGTTTTCCCTCTATCCGATAGCCGTTTGGGGCATCACTGCTCACGCCACTCACCTGGTTCTGGCTGCCGGCCTCATTCTCCTCCTGGCCCTGTACGCCGTCGTCGAGCGCCGCCGGTTTCTACCCCGTATCAAGTCCGTGGCCGAGACGGCAGCCATTCTCGCTGTGGCAGCCGCGGCCCAGCTCGCGCTTCACGGATATCTCTACGGAAAGCCCTCTCTGAACGGAGAACGCCCGCCTTACCTGATGGCGCGCATCATCGCCGATGGCACAGGCCGCCAGTATCTTGAGACGCATTGTCCCCAGGTGCAATTTGCAATCTGCAACCGCATGCCGCTCCACTCCGACGATCCGGACGATTTTCTCTGGGGAGAAGACGGAGAATTTGCAGGAGCTTCCGACGACGAAAGGGACCAGATCTCCCAGCAGGAGATGCCCTTCGTAAAGGCCGTCCTTCGCGCCTATCCCCGCGAGCAGCTTTTCAAATCAGCCGCCAACTTCCGCGATCAGCTCAATGCCTTCGGCATTTATGGCTTCGATTCCAGCCCGTGGCTTCTGGACCAGTTCAATACGGTGCTCCCGCAGGTGCGCTCCAGCTATCTTGCCAGCCGCCAGCAGCGCAGTCTTCTTCCACTCGATGAGTTCACGGACATCCAGTTCTGGACGTTGATGGCTTCGCTTGTCATCGTGGCCGTCTCCATTCCGTTGCTCTGGCGCCGCCCCAATCCCAAACTCATCGGTCTCTCGGTTATCGTCGTGGCCATCGTAATCGCCAACGCCCTTGTCACCGGAGTCCTGTCGATGGTGGACGACCGCTATGGTTGCCGGGTTATCTGGCTCATTCCTCTTCTGGCCGCACTTTTTCTGCTCCACTGGCTCGATAGCTGGGAGACTGGGAAGCAAATCCAGGTGAGAGCCAATCAGGAAAAGCCGGGCTGACGCCGGCGCATCAGGCTGCGGAAAAACCAAATAAGGAGGGATGCGGGGGATTCACCCCGCGCATGAAGCGGGCAGAATCCACGCGCGTTTTAGCCCCGCGGCGTTTCAACCTGAACCAACGCCAACGCCGGGATGCGGTCATCCGGGGGAATGGGATCACCGCTCAACCGTTGCCGGTGCGCCCGCCTTCACGCACGCGCGGCTTCGCCCGGGTTCACCAGGTCGCGAAGTTCTTTCGAAGGTTTGAAGTAGGGTACTCGCTTGGCCGGAACCTCGACCCGTCCTCCGGTTTTGGGGTTCCGTCCAATGCGGGGATTGCGCTGGCGAATGCGAAACGACCCGAAACCGCGAATCTCGATCTTGTCACCACTCTGCAGCGCCCCAATCACTGACCCAAAGATGGTTTCAACGATGACCTCGCCATCGCGGCGGGTCAGGTCGCCCAGACGGGTTACCTTTTCCACCAGGTCTGCTTTTGTCATGTCTCTTACGCCTCCGATCACAGCATAACCGTATTCGCCTTCCCAACGCATGAAAAAGAACTTACGCCTGTGGGAATTTGATTGGAATCACCCGCAAATGTTTCGCTCAATCGAGCCAACCTCGGTTTCTCTCCCTTTTTCGAGCCCACCGCGCTTTTCATCGCTTTCTCGAGCCGACCGCGATTTTCATCCCGGAGGGATGGACTGAAAACAGCCCCGGATGGAGCGCAGCGAAATCCGGGGAGAAAGCCCCAGCCAAGGTTGCCCGCCCCGGAAGAGCGGAACGAACCACCGTCAGACCCCAATCCAGATTCACAGAATTGCCTGCTGCCCCTGAGCAAACTCGCCGCCCAACGCCGTCCCAGAGTATATGATGTCCAGAGTCTCCCCAAAACCAGTCCGGAAGTCGAATCCGAACGGAGACCCGGCAGGCGAGCTACTTTCACGTGACCCAGTATCCGAAATACAGCATCGTCATCCCGGCCTACAACGAGAGCGCCCGCATCCTTGCCACGCTCCGGTCGGTGGTGTTGTGTGTCCGTGCGCAGGGCTGGTCCGCCGAGATCATCGTAGTCAACGACGGCTCGCGCGACTCAACCGCCGAAGTTGTTCGCGACTTTGCCGCTGATGCGCCCGAGGTTCGCCTGCTTCAGAACCCCAGCAACCGCGGCAAAGGCTACAGCGTCCGATCCGGCCTGTTGCAGGCGCTCGGAGAAGTGGTCATGTTCACCGACGCCGACCTTTCCGCGCCCATCGAGGAGGCCGAGCGCCTCTTCGCCGCCATTGCCGCCGGCGCCGATATCGCCATCGGCTCGCGATGGCTCGAAAAGGGCCGCCAGACCCATCGCCAGCCCCTCTATCGCCAGTTCTTCGGCCGCTGTTTCAACGCTGTCACCCGCGGGGTTATGGGCCTCCGCTTTGCCGACACTCAGTGCGGATTCAAGGCCTTTACCCGCGCCGCCGCCCAAACCGTCTTCCAACTCCAGACCATCGAGCGCTGGGGCTTCGACCCCGAGATCCTCTTCATCGGCCTCAAGCGCGGCTATCGCATTGTCGAGGTGCCCGTGAGCTGGGCCCATGATGAGCGAACCCGCATGAGCTACCTCAAAGACGGCATCAAAATGCTGGAAGAGATCGCAATCATCCGCTGGAACGCCCTCCGCGGACGCTACAACAAGCCCGTCGAACACATCCATCGCGCCAGATAAGCCCCCTGGGAGTCGCTTATGCACCAGGCAGACCTGGTCCGCATTGCCGCCGGAACAGCCTTCTTCCTGCTGTTGTGTCTGGTCGTCTGGCGTCGCTCGCGGAAGCGATAATCCGCTCAGCCCCGTTAGCCCCAGGGTCCCAAAAAATCCTCTGGAATCAGCAGCACAGGAATGGTACGGTGGAACGGAATCCATTGGAGGCCGCTTGCTCTCTCGTGTTAGCCGCACGTCTCTTCATCTGCCTCTCCGCCTGCCCCGGCCCGGCGCGCCCCTATTCGCAGCACTCGCGGTTGCAATCCTGTATTTGGCGCTCCCGGCTCAGGCACAAACCTTCGACGCCACAAATCTTCACCAGCCCACCGATCTCGCCGCAACCTGGCTCATCCATGCCGGCGACGACCCAGCCTACGCCCGCACTGAATTCGATGACTCGCACTGGACGCATTTCGATTCCAGCACCTCCATCAAGCCGCTGTTCCCCTCGACAGCCAGCCGCCCCGAAGTCGTCTGGTACCGGCTCCATTTAAAAGTTGCGCCCGGGCAAACCGGCCTGGCTATGGTTGAGTCGCAGATTTCCTCGGCGTTCGAGGTCTATGTCAACGGCCAGCGATTCATGCAGGTCGGCCAGGTCGCGCCGTTTGCCGCTCATACGTTCGGAGCTTTCCTGCTGGAGCCCATCCCTGACCGCCAGTTATCCACCGGCTCCTTCGTAATCGCGCTGCGTGTCCATGTCTCCCGATGGGACTGGGACGACCAGTTCCCCGGCTTCTATGCGAAGAATCTCACCCTCGGGCAGCAAGATGCTCTCTGGGAGCACATCTGGCTCATCGTGATTGGCCGGAATGCAGCGAACTGGACCATGACTCTGCTTGGCCTTGGTCTCGGCATCGTGGCTTTGGCGCTGTTCTCTTCGCAACGGCGCCAGTTGGAGTATCTGTGGATTTTTCTGCAGTTCTTCACCGACGCCTGTGTCTTGCCCTTAAGCATGTACGAGTCGTTCCACACGATCCCTGCAAATTGGGATCTGCTTCGTCAGCCTCTCGAAATTGCATCCACTTTCTTCACCATCCTCATGTATTTTGCTTTCCTGCGCCTGCGCTTTGGCTGGTGGATCCGGTCGGCATGTGCAGTTGCAGCCGCCGGAATCGCGCTCTCCGCCATCAGCACAGCGCATGGCAGCCTCCCCAGGCTCGCTGGAAGTTTGGCTACGATTCCACTTATCATCCTTCAGGCCGGCGTTGTTCCTGTTCTCCTGATCGTCCATCTCCGCAGGGGCAACCGCGAGGCGGGCATCCTGCTGATTCCGGTCATTCTCCAGAGCCTGAACTATTATGCGGTGATGGTCTATCTTTTCATGGTCCAGGTTCCAGCGTTCGAAGAGACGGCCACTCGGATGGCTAACGTGATCTTCAATTTTCAAGCCGGACCCTTTTTCCTGAATACCTTTCTTTTTTCCAGCCTCTTCTACCTGCTCTCGCTGGCCATCATCATGGTGTTTCGCTCCACGCGCATCAGCCGTCAGCAGGCCGTGCTTGAGGGCGAAGTCGCTGCCGCCCGCGAAGTCCAGCAGGTCATCCTTCCGGAACACATCGAGGCCATCCCCGGCTTCACTGTCGATTCGGCCTACAAGCCCGCGCAGCAAGTCGGCGGCGACTTCTTCCAGGTTCTCCCCGCGGGCGAAGGTGGCCTGCTTCTCGTCGTCGGCGACGTGGCCGGCAAGGGACTGCCCGCCGCCATGCTCGTCTCCGTCCTCGTAGGCGCCATTCGCGGCGTTGCCGAGTACACCTCCGACCCATGCGAACTCCTCGCCAATCTCAACGAGCGCCTCGTCGGCCGCACCGGCGGCGGATTCTCAACCGCCTTGGTCGCCAACATCGCCGCCAACGGAGCAGTCACCATTGCCAACGCCGGCCATCTCTCGCCCTATCTCGACGGCCGAGAGGTCGATCTGCCCGGCGCACTCCCCCTCGGCGTCGAGCCCGGCGCAACCTATCAGGCCATCTGCTTCCACATGCCGGCCGGAAGCCGTCTCACCTTCTACTCCGACGGCGTGGTGGAAGCACAGAACCAGAAAGGCGAATTGTTTGGCTTCGATCGGGGAAGGGAACTCTCCACCCAGCCCGCCGCGGCAATCGTCGAAGCCGCGAAGAGTTTCGGCCAATCCGACGACATCACCGTGGTAGCTATCCAGCGCGCCGCCGCCATAGCCCATGCCGCCTGAGCGCTTTCTCTCCTGTTTTCACCCATTTGGATGGTAGAGTGGATCGAATGAGAAGACAGGTCTAAATCCATGGTTTGCCGCACAGGTTCGCGCACGCGCCGGCCCACTCCGCTCCAGGCTCTCTGCCTGCTACTGTTCCTCGCCCTTGCTGCTCAGGCCGCGCGCGCTGTGCGGCCCATGCCAACCTTCGACGCCACCAACCTGCGCGAGCCCGCCGACCTGGGCCAGCCCTGGCTTGTCCACGCCGGCGACGATCCCGCCTACGCCAAGCCCGAATTCGACGACTCGCAATGGACGCTGTTCGATCCCCACGCCTACCTCAATTCTGCCTTTCCTCACAGCCATCCTGAAGTGGTTTGGTATCGCCTACGGGTAAAGGTCAGCCCCGCCGATAGCGGCCTGGCGCTAAGGGAAAAGTCCATCTCCCGCGCCTACGAGATCTACGTCAACGGCGAGCGTCTCATCGCGTCCGGCCAGGTTACTCCCTATGCTCCCTACACGCTGAACTCCAGAATCCTCAGGCGCATTCCGGATCGCATGATCGCTTCCGGCTCGCTGCTCATTGCCATGCGTGTCCATATCTCCGAGGCAGAATGGGGCACCCAGGCACCTGGGTTTTACTACACCAACCTCACTCTCGGCCAGCAAGACGCACTATATAGAGACGACTGGCTCGCCATCATTGGCGAAAACGCCGTCTTCCTGCTGTCCCGTTTGTTCGTCATCGGCGTGGGCTTCGTCGCCCTGGTCCTGTATACCACCCAGCGCCGCCAGCCGGAATACCTATGGATATTCGCCGCGGGCGTAGAAGCACTCGCGGAAAGCCCAGTCCAGGCCATTGCCATGTTTCGCGACGTTCCGGCAATCTGGGAACTTCCCGGGGACCTGGTGCGCAGTACCATCCCGTTCATACTGGTTTCGATGTACTTTGCGTTCCTGCACCAGCGCATGGGCTGGCGCTGGCGCACGCTGCTGGTGCTGACAGGTGCTTTGTTATCTCTCGGCTCCATGCAGGGCCTGCTCTTTATGGCGCCGCCGGTTCTTCAAATTCTCGGCGTCCTGCCAATGGCTATCCTTTTCTCCGTCGTCATTCCAATTGTGCTTGCCATGCACCTCTACCGCGGCAATCGCGAGGCCGGAATCCTCCTCATTCCGCTCACCCTTTTCAGCCTCTACATCTATGCCGAAGTCGCGCTGGGCACCCTGTTTCAATTTCCGGGTTCGCGGTCGTTTGCGCTTCGCGGCCTGAACCTCATCGACCGCTTCCCGGCCGGCCCCTTTGTTGTGTCCCTCAGCGATGTGGCGGGATTTCTCTCCACCCTTACTCTGGCCGTCATCATTCTGCTCCGCTTCTCCACCATGAGCCGGCGACAGGCGCAACTGGACGGCGAACTTGCCGCCGCCCATGAAGTGCAGAAAGTTCTGGTACCCGAGCATCGCAGCACCATTCCGGGTTTCACCATCGAATCGGTCTACGAGCCCGCGCAACAAGTGGGCGGCGACTTCTTCCAGATCCTCCCCGCCGGCGAGGGCGGTATGGTAATCGTGGTTGGCGATGTGGCAGGCAAAGGCCTCCCCGCCGCCATGCTGGTCTCCGTGCTGGTCGGGGCAATTTCCGGCTTGAGCGAGTACACGCAGGATCCAGCCGAACTGCTCGTCGGCCTCAACGAGCGCCTCGTCGGCCGCTCCGGCGACGGCTTCTCCACTGCCCTGGCGGCTCACATCGCCGCCGATGGACGCGTGACGATCGCCAATGCGGGACACCTTTCGCCCTATCTCGACGGGGAAGAATTGGTGTTACCCGGCGCTCTCCCGCTCGGTGTAGTCGCAGGGGTGCACTACCTGACCTCACAGTTCCGCATGGAACCGGGCAGCCGGCTCACGTTCTATTCCGACGGCGTAATCGAGGCCCAGAACCAGAAAGGCGATCTTTTGGGATTTGAGCGCGGCCTCGAGCTTTCTCGGCAGCCTGCCGCCGCCATTGTCGAAGCTGCCATCAAGTTCGGCCAGCAAGACGACATCACCGTAGTCGCCATCCAGCGCGCCGAAGCCATATCTGTCGCCGCCTGATAGCTGATACCTGAAGGCTGAAACTTACTCACTTCTTCACTGGTACGCCCTTGCCCCAGCCATAGCCGCAGCCGGTATCGGCATCGGCAGCGTACGTCCTCCGCCACTTCGCGCCGCAACCAGTTCGGGCTGTGCGGCCGCCTGGCTCCAATCCCCGGCCAGCAGCATCTGAAACTCCTCCGCCTCACACGGCCGTCCATACAGCCAGCCCTGTCCATAGATGCGCTGCTCGTCCGACGGGCTGAAGTAATTGGCCTGGTGCGCGTTTTCCACGCCTTCCACCACCACTTCAAGGTTCAGCGACTTGGCCATCTCAAGAATCTGCGGAAGAATTGCCACCGTCACTGACTCTGTCCCAATCACCCTCGTGAAGGCCTTGTCGATCTTGATCGTATCGGCCCAAAGATAGAGCAGCCTGTCCAGGTTCGAGTAGCCGGTGCCAAAGTCGTCGATATGGATGCTGTGCCCACGATGCCGAAGCGCGCGAATTGTATCCATCGCTTGAACGCTCTCGTTTGTCGACCTTTCCGTAATCTCCATTACCAGGCTCTTCGACTTTACTTTGGCGCGCTTCACCGATTCATCCAGCATGGGCAAAAATTCAGGGTCCGACAGGTCCGCCGCGGCAACGTTTACACTGATGCGAAAACCCGGACGGCTGATAAGCGTCTCGGAAAAAGACTGCAAAGTCCGCTGGATCACTGTCCGCGTGATCTGTGAAATAAATCCATGCTCCTCGGCAATTTTGATGAACACATCGGGGTGCACCTCGCTGCCTTCTTCATTGGTCCATCGAGTCAGCGCTTCTGCTCCAACAATATTTCCATTGGCCAAATTCACAATCGGCTGGTAAACCACCCGCAACTCGTTGCGCGAAATTGCGCGCCGAAGCTGCTGCTCAAGATTCAGGCTTCGCCGGTACATCATTGAGAATGCTATTCCCAGCAGAGCTCCTGCTGCCATTCCCAGAATCATGGCGACCGCAACCGTTGCCCGCTCCCCAATCAGCGCCTCCGGGACGGTATTTGAAGCGGTCAGGCACGTGGAGTAAACAGCTGAGCATCGTGTTGCATACAGCGTGTCTCCCCGGCGCACCATCCCCTCCGCGCTCAAATCGGGCCCTGCTTGCCCGCCTCGATCGCCTTTCATCGTGGCGCTCAGATGCATGGGCATGGTTCCCAGGCTGGCAGGAGCGCTGGAGCCAAATACTACGTAGGCGGAGCCAAGCTGCAACCCGTTCCTCTTCGCGTGGAGCGCTGTCACCGGCACCAGATTGCTATAGGCAATGGTGCCATCTTGTAGAGTGGAGCTCGCCGTCAACTGCACCATCGCCTTTGTCGGCCGGCCAGCGGTCGCCGAACACACAATCTTCCCGCCCTCGATGCGGCCGGCATCCTTCAGATAATCCGACTGGAACACCAGCTCCCGGAAGTAGCCGATCTCGGCTTCCGAGCATGGCGGATACTTCGAACTATTCAGCGTGCCCAGCAGCGTCCGCGCTTCCGCCGCCGACGCATCCTCCTGAACCACCATCAGCCTCGCGTACTGGTCCAACCCATACTGAGCCATCTGAATCGCCAGCGCGCAGCCCAGAAAATAGCCGCCAATTGCCCCGCTTGTCGCCAGCGCAACAATCGCCAGCCGCGAGATAAAAACACGATTTTTGTAGGTGCGGCTCATAATAATGTCTAAATTGAAGCGTGCCCCGCTTCGTCCGTTTTCTATTTTTCCCCAGAGGTTTATCGGAATTCAGCCAATCGCAATCGGCAATCCCCCTTCAGGGCCAATTCATGACGCTTTTGTGGGTATTCTTCAGAATTCCCCGCGTCTCCGACCCATCGGTTTGAGTATCTGAGTACGCACAGCTCTCCGGTTACTATGTGCGCTTACACAAGAACGAAGGAATATCCCGTGAGCCTTGGGTCACCGCCACAATCTCGATGAGGCTTTTTGTACTTATTCCTTCACGCGCTGAGCCTTCTCCGCTCGCGGGGTTTCTGCTCGAGCCGTCCACGCACCGCTCCCGGTTCAACGTGCTCGCCGCGATCCAGCGAGGCCAACCGCGCCCCAAGTTCGTGATTGAAAGCGGCAAGCTGAGCGCCTCGCGCCCGGTCATGCTCTTCCAGAAGCCGCAGAGCCTCACGGACAACCTCGCTGGCCGAGTTGTAGCCCCCGGATGCAACCTTGCCTGCGACGAATCTGTCCAGTTCAGGGGTCAGCGAAACATTCATAGGATATCCCTCTTGTATCTCAGGTTGATTGATAACAAAGATTGTCAATCTCTGTTATCAATCAACCCCTCAGTCTCAAGCCGTAGCCGCCTCAGCCTCCGCCTGCAACCCCCGCGCCTCAATCTCAAACTCCCGTATCTTGTACTTCTGTATCTTTCCCGAAAGCGTCGCCGGAAAATCGTCCACAAACCGTATATGCGCCGGAATCTTGTAATAGGCGATCTGTCCCTTGCAGAACTCCCGAATCTCTTCTTCCGTAGCCTCCACGCCCGGCCGCAGCCGCACCCAGGCCGCTACAACCTCCCCCAGCCGGGCGTTCGGAATCCCCACCACCTGCGCCTCATCCACCTTGGGGTGCGTATACAAAAATTCCTCCACCTCCCGCGGATAAATATTCTCGCCCCCGCGAATAATCACGTCCCGCGACCGGCCCGTCAGGTGAATACACCCATCCTCATGCATAATCCCCAGGTCTCCGGTGTGCAGCCAGCCGTCCTCGTGGATCACCATCG
>CAYWMR010000129.1:0-11178 GCA_964458965.1 uncultured Occallatibacter sp.
CGCCCACCGCATACAGCAGCCCCGTCACCCCATCGTCAATCAGCTCCGGAACTCCGCCCACCCGCGTAGCAATCGACGGAACCTTGCATGCCATCGCCTCCAGCGCCGCCAGTCCAAACGACTCCAACTCACTAGGCATCAATAGAATATCCGCCAGTGGAAGCAACTCGTTCACCCGCTCCAGCTTGCCCATGAAGTGAACCTTGCCATGGATTCCCAGGTCATGCGCCAGCCACTCGGCGGCCGATCGGTCCGGTCCGTCGCCCACAAGCACAAGCTGCGCTGGAACCTCCCGCACCACCTGCGCGAAGATCCGCACCACGTCCACCACCCGCTTCACCGGCCTGAAGTTGGAAAGATGCATCAGGATCGCCTCGTGCGGAGCCGCCAGCCGCAGTCTCGCAGCCGCGCGCGCCGCCTCGTCTTTGATGGGGGTGTACGTATCGCAATTCACAAAGTTCTCCACCACCTCAATCCCTCGCGTAACGCCGAAGTCCTCCACCGTTTTCGTCTTCAGGTAGTTGGAGATGCTGGTGACGCCGTCGCTCTCCTGAATGGCGTAGCGGGTGATGGGAAGGTAGCTGCGGTCCAGGCCCACCAGCGTGATGTCCGTGCCGTGCAGCGTGGTCACAAAAGGCAGCCGGCGTCCTTTTGCAGCCAGCATTTGCCTGGCCAGCAGCGCGCTCACCGAGTGAGGAATGGCGTAATGCACATGCAGCAGGTCCAGCGCGCAATATTCGGCAACTTCCGCCATTCGCGAGGCCAGCGCCAAATCGTACGGCGGAAATTCGAACAGCGGATAGCTCGATACCGGAACCTCGTGATAGTAAATCCCCTCGTCCCGCCCGGTCAGCCGAAACGGCTGCGAATACGAGATGAAGTGAACCTCATTGCCCAGGGCCGCCAGCTCGATTCCCAGTTCCGTGGCCACCACCCCGGACCCTCCGTAGGTGGGATAACACGTGATGCCTATGCGCATAAAACCTACTCAATCTCTGAACGATGGTCCGACTTGTAAGAGCACGTTTCGAGAATCGCCTTGTGTCAGGGCACGGCTTCAGTCGTGCCGGAGAGGGCCGGAGAAAAAAGGGCTTCAGCCCCTGCGGAACCTGCACCAAACCTTCCGACGCATTTTTGAAACACGGTCCAACAGCTTTTCTACCACTTCAGCCTTGGACGATCTCGCACGCTCCGAAGATGCACTTGCCGCCCAATCAAATTCAATTCATCGCGCTTCGAAGTTCGCTCAGCCGTCCACAAACCAACCTACAAATCAGCAAACGAAATCAGCCTATGATCTCTCATCAGCCGTAAACCCTTCAAGGCCTCGATTTCCGTCACACGCGAATCCCTGAGCCGCGTCCTCACCGCAGCCAACTCCGCGTCGTTATACCCAGGGTGCGTAACAAGCTCCCACGTCCCCGGCGGCATCTTTTGCAGAAGGGAACTGATTGTAGCCAAATCAAGCGTTCCTGTAGCCAGCACGCCAATGGCCCCGTCCGTCGTCCTGAAGCCCTCTTCCGCCACAATCCTTTTGAAGGAAGGCTCAAACAAACGCCGCAACAGGCTAACCTCCACGCCGCGCAACCACCCAGCGCCCAAAGTCGCCCGCAAGCTCCACGCAGGCTCAAAGGGATTCCGCACCGCACTAATTCCAGCGGCCTTGGCAGCCCGCAGCACTGGCCGCAGCACGGCGGGAAACATATGCGTGTGCTTGTGCGTGTCGATGTGCGTCAGGCGCAGTCCACGCCCCTGCAGCAACGCAATCTGCGCCGCCGTCTCAGCCTCAATCTCGCGCGCAGCGGCCGGATGCGATGGCCCACGGCGCAGCGAATCGTAGAAGAGCCACGCAAGAAAGCCCAGCAGCGACGAACGAAATCGTCCGATCTTTGGATCGACCAGGTTTGGAATCTCGCCCCGCGCCGACAGCACCGGTTCGCTGTCCACCAGAACCACATGGCACCCAACGCCAAGCGTCGGCGTCTTCAGCGCAATTTCAATGGCCTCATCCGTCGCGCCGGCTCGCGCCATCAGCGACGCAGAGCTGACCAGGCCCTCAGCGTGCAACTCGGCAATCGCCCGGTTCACACCCGAGGTCAGCCCGAAATCGTCCGCATTCACAATCAATCCGTCCACCGGCTGAGTCTATCAACCTCGGTTGCTCACGATTCGCGAACCGCCAATTTCCCCTCGAGCCACTCGCGCAGCCCATCCAACGGCAACCGCACCCCAATATAGAACTGCCCAAACAGCGCATAAACGGCGCTCACTTCATCGAATCGCATCTCGTAAATCAGCTTCTTGAAGACCACCGGATCTTCCGCGAACAGGTCAACGCCCCACTCCCAATCATCCATGCCAATCGATGCGGAGATGATCTGCTTCACCTGGTCGGCATACCGGCGCCCGATCATTCCGTGCAGGTGCATCATGCGCTGGCGCTCGGCAAACGGCACCGTGTACCAGTTCACCTGTTCGCCGCGCTTCCGGTCCATAGGATAGAAGCACATGTACCTGGACTTGGGGACGGTGGGGTAGAGACGCGGCGCCATGGCCGCCGATTGACGTGCCAGTGTGGACGAAATTTCAGCGTTCCACTCGGCAGAATGAGTTGCAAATCCCAGGGCAGAGGCGGCTTCGTAAGTCTTCCGGCTCGACTCGTAGAGCCCAAGCTCGACGACAGAAACGTACGAGTGGGTCGGCGAGAGATAGTCGTAGAGTTCCGTCTGCGCCAGCGAAAGCTCAACCTGGTTCAGCGCTTCAAACGAGTCGCGGAAGTGAATCAGAATCAGGTCGCCTTTGTGGCCCAGTTCGGAGAAAAGCGCTGTCTGGATGCGGGCTTCCGCGCCATCTTCTCCCTGCTGGCTGCTTTCGAGACTGGTAAGCAGCTCCACCGCCTGCGCAGCAATGCGCTCCCGGTCGGCAGCAGCGGTGGCGCGCCACGCCTTCCAGTCGAAGCGGAAAAACTGGTGCAGCAGGCTGGAGCCTTCAAGCGTGAGTGGGACGGGCGGGAAATCGGACAACGGAACCACCTCGATCGAGAACGTCTAATGGTAACAAAGCGGGCAACGGTGCGTTGAGCCCCACTCACGGCCTCAGATCGCTCTCCAGGCTTGCCGCTGCCGGCGGAGAGGCGGCGTATTGCTCGCCCCACGCCTTCATGGCAATCAGAATCGGGTTGAGCGCGCGGCCCTTGGCCGTCAGCAGGTACTCGGGCCGCGGAGGATGGTCGGCATAGAGCCGGCTCGTGAGAATGCCGTGAGCGGTTAGTTCCTTGATCCGCGAGGACAGCACGCTCGGAGTGAGGCCGGCAAGACTGGTTTCAAAGTCCTGGAAGCGCCGTGTGGGATGAACAAAGAGATCCCTGAGAATGAGAATCGTCCAGCGGTCGCCGATGATGTCGAGCGTGCGCGCGATCGAGCAGCGCATGGAATATTTTCTCGCCACAGCATGGCCTCCAAAGGGTCAAATCCTGGATAGTGTGTATCAAAAGCATGCCTTGTGTCAGGGCACGACTTCAGTCGTGCCGAAAAGCCGAAATGAATCGGGCTTTAGCCCCTGCGGGACGACCCATCTCGCCGAGGCGGCCATTCTTGAAATACGCCCACCGACTATTATAAACAAAGTCACTTCTATTAACAAATCTAATCGAAACGCCGGAAAACAGCGGGAAACGCGACCCCTTCACGCCTCGACCGCGCCCAGGCGCCATGAACCCCAACGTCCCTCGCTATACTCAATTAAGCATGAGTGAAAAGATTATTGCCCTCCTTGTAGCGTTCGTTACCCATGTGATCGAAGCAGGCAGCTACGCCGGTGTTGCGGCGCTGATGGGAATAGAGTCGGCGTGCATTCCCCTCCCGTCGGAGATCATTATGCCCTTCGCCGGCTACGTGGTTTACCTCGGCCACATGAATCTTCTGCTTGCGGCCACTGCCGGAGCCATCGGCTGCAATCTGGGGTCTCTGGTGGCCTACTGGATTGGCGCCAAAGGCGGGCGTCCGCTGGTCGAGCGGTATGGCCGCTGGGTGCTCATGAGCCACCACGACCTGGACCGCATGACAGAGTTCTTCTTGAAATACGGCTCCATCACGGTGCTCCTCGGGCGCTTGCTGCCGGTGGTTCGCACCTTTATCGCGTTTCCCGCAGGCATCGCAAAAATGCCGCAGGGCAAGTTTCATCTCTACACGTTTATTGGCTCGTGGCCATGGTGCTTTGCCCTGGCCTACGCGGGCATGAAGCTGGGCGAGGCCTGGCACACCGATCCGCGCTTCCACGATTGGTTCCATCGGTTTCACCTCGCCGTCGAGCTGGCATTGGTTGCAGCAATTGTGTGGTTTGTATGGAGCCACCTGAGCAAGAACAGGCAGCGCAACACAGCTTAGTGTTTTGAGTCTGAAATACGCGACACTAAACTGCCTGTCATTCTGAGCGAACGGGGCCCCGAACGTCTTTCAGTTCGGGGGTGGTGAGTCGAAGAATCTGCGGTTGTTCCTCGATGAACTTCAGACTCAATACAAAAGGCACATTTTGCGGCGTGTATTTCCAAAGAACAACAGATCGAGGGCCAGTCGGCCCCACAACACAACCCAGAATAGGAGCAGTAAATGGCAACGAAAAAGAAGTCAGTCAGCAAAAGCAAGCCGGCAGCGGCAGGCAAGGTGCAGCCCGCCAAGGGCAAGTTGGGCGTGATGGTCGTGGGCCTGGGCGCCGTTGCCACAACCATGATCGCGGGTGTTGAGGCCGTACGCCAGGGCTTGGCGAAACCGATCGGTTCCTTGACGCAGATGGGAACCATTCGCCTGGGTAAGCGCACCGACAACAAATCTCCGCTGATCAAGGACTTTGTGCCAATCGCGGACCTCAACGACATCGTGTTTACCGGCTGGGACATCTTCAAGGACAACGTGTATGAGTCCGCGGTGCATGCCGCGGTGCTCGACAAGGAGACCCTGGCCAAGCTGAAGCCGGCCTTGGAAAAGATCAAGCCCATGCCTGCGGTTTTTGACCAGTACTACGTGAAGCGGCTGAACGGCACCCATGTCAAGAAAGGCAAGACCAAGCGCGACCTGGCCAATCAGCTCATCGCCGACATTCAGGCGTTCAAGAAGAAGGTGGATCGTGTGGTGATGATCTGGTGCGGATCCACTGAGATCTTCCTGCTGCCGACCGAGGTGCACCAGTCCATCAAGGCCTTTGAAAAAGGCCTGGATAACAACGACATCGGCATCGCTCCTTCGCAGATCTATGCGTACGCGGCGCTCAGCCAGGGTGTGCCGTTTGCCAATGGCGCGCCGAATCTTACCGTCGATGTGCCGGCCATGATTGAACTGTCGAAGAAAAATGCAGCGCCCATCTGCGGCAAGGACTTCAAAACCGGGCAGACGTTTATGAAGACCGTGCTTGCGCCTGCCTTCAAGGCACGCATGATCGGCGTGTCCGGATGGTTCTCTACCAACATCCTGGGCAACCGCGACGGCGAAGTGCTCGACGATCCTGAGAGCTTCAAGACCAAGGAAGAGTCCAAGCTCGGGTCGCTTGAATACATATTTCAGCCGGAGCTTTACCCCGATCTCTACAAGGACATTTACCACAAGATCCGCATCAACTACTACCCGCCCCGCGGCGACGACAAAGAGGCCTGGGACAATATCGACATCTTCGGATGGCTCGGTTATCCCATGCAGATCAAGGTGAATTTCCTGTGCCGCGACTCCATTCTGGCCGCCCCCATCGCGCTCGACCTGGTGCTGTTTCTCGACCTCGCGAAGCGCACACCGGAGTTGCGCTCGATTGGAATTCAGGAGTGGCTGAGCTTCTATCTCAAGTCTCCGCAGACCCGCGAGGGGCTTTATCCGGAACACGACTTGTTCATTCAGTCCATGAAGCTCAAAAACACGCTTCGCCATATCATGGGCGCCGACTTGATCACCCATCTTGGCCTGGAGTACTACGACTGAGGCCAGTATTCTGGCCGGACGCGCCACAAATGTCCCGTGCCCCATTCATCGCTTTGCCAGGGCCCCCACAGACAGGCCTTCGTCTGTGGGGTGGTCAAGCGATGAGTGGGAGACCACGATCCTCTATCCGCCACCGCTATTTTGGCTCCGGCTCCTTCTTCGACTGGCGGGCTCTCAGTTCCTGCGCAATCATGCGTTCGCGCTTGCCCTCTTCAGGCCGGTTCAGCTCCATATAAGCAGTAGCCAGCTCCCAGTGTGCATTCATCCAGTTGGGTTCGGCCTTCACCAGTTCCTCCAGCGCCGCCGCGGCCTCGGCATATCGGCCCGTAGCTTCGTCTAACTTCGCCATCTCAATGCGCGCCAGAGGAGACTTGGAATTGATCGTGAGCGCAAGCTCCAGCAGTGGGCGTGCGTTCGCGTAGTCATGCTCTTTCACGTGTATCGCTCCCAGGTCGACATTGGCATCGAAGTCCTGCGGGTTCTGCCGCAACGCCGCCTGGAAGGCAACCGTCGCCGCCTTCATATCGCCTAATGCGTACTGCACTTGCCCAACCATCGTGGATAGTCCGGGGATAGAAGGATCCAATTGCATTGCCGCGTTCAGGTCTACGCGCGCGTCGGTCATTTCGCCCCGGTGCAGCAGCGACGATCCCGCAATGACATAAGCATTGGCCGAGTGCGTGGCCTTGGCGAATTTCTCCATCCGCGGAACGCCCTCCTTGTCCCTTCCGGCTTGGATCAGGCTAAACGCCAGCACGTATTCAAGCTTCGTGTTGCTTTCGTTCTGCGGCTCCAGCGGCATCAACAAATCTACCGCATCCGCATCTCTTCCCATCTGTACGTAAACGGTTGCCAGCAGGATGGCGGCCGGCAAGTCGCGCGGCGCGGCTAAATGCACTGTTTCAAGTTGCTCGCGCGCGTGGGCCAGATCGCCTTTCTTGTAATAGGCCAACCCCAGGTTCATACGCACCGCATTCTTGTCCGGAGCCGAAGCAAGAGCGCGCAGGTCTTCTTCGATAGCCGCTTCGAACTGTCCCGTGGCGGCCAGCGCCGATCCGAGGCCGGCGCGGGCCTCTGCCATCTCCGGACGCAGCGCCAGCACCTTGCGGAAATCCAGGATTGCGGTCCGATTATCGCCATGCTCGCTGGCGGCGATTCCCGCACGTAGCAACTCGTCCACTTCCGCACTGGGGGCTGGCTTCGGCGCTTGCCCTGCCGCAGCCTTCACAACCAGCGACAGCACAACAATCAGAACGGTCCGCATGGCTACTTAGAATAACATTTGGCGCCGTCCCGATGACCCTGCGGGGCCGCCTGAATCACCGGCGCAGCCCAGCCCCTGCCTTCCGCGCAGTACAATTCCGTGCAGCCGGTTACGAATCGGAAAATCCAGTTGAACTCCGCACACAGCTTCCCCACCCCTGCAATCAATGTGCGCAGCGCAATGGACCACCCTCGCGGCTTAGGAGCAAGACTACATGAACATTCCTCTCACCCCGCTGCGGTGTTTGCGCTACGCTGAGCAACAGTTTCCGCGCAACATTGCGGTTGTGTGCGACGACCAGCGGTTTAACTACGGTGAGTTTGCACAGCGGGCTGCATGCCTGGGCGGCGGCTTGCGCGCCATGGGGATCGAAACCGGAGATCGCGTGGCATTCCTCAGCTCCAACTGTCACCGTCTGCTTGAGGCCTACTACGGGGTGCTCGAGGCAGGGGCTGTGCTTTTGCCATTGAATATTCGCCTGGCGCCCAGGGAACTGGCATACATCCTCAACGATGCTGAGGCCAGGGTCCTGTTCTTTGAAAGCCAATTCCGCCCCGTTGTGGAAGCGTTTCGCGAAGCGACGCCGTCTCTGGAATTCTTCGTTCAGCTCGACGCTCAACCCCGGGCAAGCTGGGTGTCGGAGAAAAACTACGAGGAACTTCTCTCAGGCGCCCAGGCGTATCGGCGCGACGTGCTCGAGGTTGACGAGAACTCCGCGGCGGAGCTGTTTTACACCAGCGGAACCTCGGCCAACCCCAAGGGCGTCATACTCACCCACCGCAACATCTATCTGCACGCGCTCAATACCGCATTCACGCTAAGAACCCCCGCGGACGCAGTAAACATGCACACCATCCCACTGTTTCACGCCAATGGATGGGGCACCGCGCACACCGTTACCCTCGCCGGCGGCAAGCATGTGATGATCCATCAATTCATCCCTGCTGAGGTGTTTCGCCTGGTCCAACAGGAGCGCGTGCAGGAATGTTTCCTGGTGCCCACGATGGCGGCCGCGCTGCTCAACTCTCCCCATCGCGATAAGCACGATTTGAGCAGCCTGCGAAGAGTGGTGATTGGGGGCGCAGCATCGTCGCCTGCCCTTGTTCGCGAGATGGAAGAGAAGTTCGGATGCGCCTGCATCTCCGGCTACGGACTCACGGAAACTTCGCCGGTACTCACTTTTTCACCGATCAAGACAGGCTTGCCGTCCACGGGCAGCGAGCGCCACGAGCGCCACGCGATGGCCGGGTTTTGCGTTCCCGGCGGAGAGGTTCGTGTGGTGACCGCAGAAGGTACCGATGTCCCGCGTGACGGAAAGACTTCAGGTCATGTGGTGGCACGCGGCGACGGCGTCATGGAGGGCTATTGGCGCCAGCCCATGGAGACGGATCTCGCCTTCCAGGGCGGCTGGTTTCACACCGGAGACCTGGCCACAATCGACGAGGACGGCTACCTGCTGATCGTAGACCGCGAGAAGGACATCATTATCAGCGGCGGCGAAAACATCTCGTCTCTGGAGGTGGAGAGAACCATCACCGCGCACCCTGGCGTCTATGAGGTCGCCGTGATCGCGGTGCCTCATGAGATATGGGGCGAGGTACCCAAAGCGTGCGTGGTCTTGAGACCCGGCCAGACCGTGACTGAGATCGAGTTGCTGGACCTGTGCCGCTCTTGCCTGGCGCGCTACAAATGCCCCAAGTACATTGAGTTTTTCGAGGGCCTGCCCAAGACAGGCACCGGAAAGATATTGAAGCGGGAGCTGCGCAAAGGGGCAGAGGAGCAGGGCAAAACCAATTGACCGGCAAAAGATTGTTTGCTCACCACCGGTTTCGCCGACCCGCAAAGGATGAAACTGTGCCCCATTTGGGCACCGGAGTACCCTCAGGGTCGGGGCAGGACGTTTTTGTCCGATGAATGGGATCCCGCAGAACACCATGGCGTCCTGTTTTGCTGAACCTGCATATTTGTTTCTTTTCGGGGCGCGACTTCACAGGTTGCGGAAAGACTCGCCTACCGTGCAATTCACGCATGCTTTGTATCAGGGCACGACTTCAGTCGTGCCGATAAGCGCCGGAATAGCGAGGGGTTTTAACCCCTGCGGGACGACCCATCCCACCCCCGCGGCCATTTTTCAAACACACTCAAGTCTCCCACCTGCGTTGCCGACCCACGGTACATGAAAGCTGTAGCGCCGGCCTCCCGGCCGGCTGTAGCGTGGACCTCCCGGTCCACGCTTGTTTCTAATCAGTAGTCGGCCAGCTGCTTCTTCAACCGATCCGCCGAAAGATGACAATAGGGCGGGGAAAAATCCTTTTGCCCAACAGCGTCGCCACTCTGACTGAACGAAATAAACGGTTCCTTCTCGTCACTCCATGCCTCCCATTCAGCAAGACCCGGCCCGTTCGGGTCTCCTGACTTCGCAAAGTTTGTCCAATAGCTTTGAACAATCTGCGAGAGCTTCTGATCCGTCGAAGTGAACGGGAGCCAGTTGAACGTGCGCGCCCTGAACGTACCGAAGACGTAAGGAATCTCAATGGAGTGAAACGCGCCGAGCGCGGACTCACCTTTTCCCGGAACCGAACGGTCGAACCGGTATACGTATGCGTGTTGCCCAGCGCTTGTGGTCAGTGCAGCCTCTGCCCCGCTCGGGCACGCCCCCACGATGTCATTACTCGCCTGGTCGACGGCGGGGTCGCCATGCACAAGTATCTTCGCCAGGTACGTTGCAACCGCAAGGTCCGTCCACCCGCCGTATATAGGACGCGCGGTGTCCGCGGTAGCCTTGATTGTTGCCCAGAGTCCCGGCTTCACGACAGGTTGTTGTGACTTCTTCGCCGCCTCCGCCGCTCCTATTCGAAACGCTGAGAATTCCCTCGCATTGATGCCGACAAGCAAGTCCACGTGCTGCAGCTGCCCCAGCGCAAATGCACTTGCGGGCGACCTTGGAAGTACCCAGCCGTCCACGATGGCAGCGTTGGGGTCATAGCCCTTGAACTCGGAAGCAATCAGCCGTCCCTCGATCTGCGCAACCTGCGCGCCGGTGAGCTTTCGCAGGGCTTCCAACTGCGCACCCGGTTTCCCGCCTGCCTCTCTCCCTACAGCCTCGCCCAACCCTTCCATCCGGGAAAGATTCTGCGCAGGTCCCAGCCCGAAGGCAGGCCCGCTTTCCGCAATCACCCGTCGAAACAAACCAGTGGTCAGGGGAGAGATCATCAGGGTCGTGGCATCAATCGATCCTGCGGATTCACCAAAGACTGTTACGTTCGCTGGGTCGCCGCCGAATTGGGAGATGTTCTGCCGTACCCACTCGAGCGCGGCAATCTGGTCCAGGATGCCGTAATTGCCCGAGCTGTGATGCGCAGATTCCGCCGTCAATTCAGGATGCGCGAAGAAGCCCATCACTCCGAGACGGTAATTGATGGTGACTACAACCACGCCGCGCGATGCAAGCGAACTGCCGTCGTACCCGTACTCCGCGCCGCTGCCGACCCTGTTGCTGCCGCCGTGAATCCAAACCATCACGGGAAGACGAGCGCCCGGCTGAAGTTGAGCAGACCACACGTTCAGATACAGGCAATCTTCCGATGGGTCCAGTTGCTGCGGCAAATATGTCACGCCGTACGTCGCCGCCAGCGGCGCAATGAAGCTGTCTACCCCTTCCAGGGGCTGAATGCAGGGGCGGGAGGGCTTGGCCGCGTCTCGAATCCCCTTCCAGGGGGCCACCGGCTGCGGCTCCCGCCAGCGCAGAGGTCCTACTGGTGGACTAGCAAACGGAACTCCTTCAAAAACCGAAATGTTGTCGTGCAGCATCCCCCTGACTGCTCCGCTTGCCAGATGCACAACTGGCCCGGCGGGTGCAGGGGGGCGCGGTTTTTCGGCAGTTGCAACGAGGACCGCAAACATGAGGCAAAGAAACGTTGATCGCACCAGAATCACTCCCACGTATTCCGCATC
>CAYWMR010000130.1:0-11133 GCA_964458965.1 uncultured Occallatibacter sp.
GCTGGCTATCGTCGAATGCATAGTGCTGGGCCAGGTACTCGCGCACTACCATCGCCCTTGCCTGTGTAAGGGTCAGATCCTTCTGCGTGTCGCCTTCCATGCCGGTGGAAACAACCACCACCGCAAATCCGAATTGGTTCGCGGCCAAGAACTCGCCGGCGGAATTGAGAGTCTTCTGATTCTTCAGCTTGGCTGAATCGCGAGCGTCGAAGAGTTGTTTCGCCGTAAAAGTGAACGACTTCAGAGGCGTACCCTGCGGAAGTGCACCAATCGCATTTGCTTCGAGATCGTTCGAATCTTCGTATCCACGCTTCTTGAAGTATCCGCTCAGGAGGAAGTTGTGCTTCAGAGCTTCCATGTTTTCCTGGAAGTCCGTCACACCGGCCTGAGCTTGAGTCATGGTTGTGTGCAGAGTCGCCGTTGACTGTTCCAGGTTGCTATAGAGTTCTTTATCGTTGACCAGTGCGCCCACAGTTCCCTGGCCAGAATCAATTTTGGCGGTTACCGAATTCAAATGCGCCGTGGCCTGAGTTGCATTGTCTACGGCAAGCTTACTGCTGTCGAGAATGCCGCTGGCCGTTTTGAGCATATCCGACATGATCAGAGGTGGCAGAGTTTGAATGGTGTCGCCATTCTTAACCTCTGCTACACCGTCCGATCCAAATGAAATGGCCACGTACTGATTGCCCAGCAACCCCTCGGTTTCGATCGAGGCAACGGAGTTCTGCTTGATGATCTCGTGCGTCGATTTGTCGAGGTCCATGACCACCGTGACCTTTCCGCCTGCACTGTGCGGCAGTTCGATGGCATGCACTGTTCCGCTGTGAACACCTCCCACGCGCACGTCAGCTCCATCCGCAAGACCCACGACATTGGCGAATTGCGCCTTCACGCGATACGTGGAGCTAAACAGATATTGCTTGTTCCCGATGAGGAAGACTCCGGCGACAAGAATTGCCAGCGCTACAACGATGAATGCTCCCAACCGTGCCACTCTTGACATGATGCCCTCCTACGCGTGACTCAGGAATTCCTGAACGAACTCGATGTTGCTTTCTTGAAGGTCTTTAAACGTGCCCTCAATCACCACCTCGCCTTTGTCCAGAATGGCCAGGCGGTTGGCAATGGTTTTGGCACTGTACATATCGTGCGTCACGACGATGGATGCCATGTTATGTTCCCTCTGGAGCTTAAGAACCAGATCGTCAATCTCCCCTGAACTGATTGGATCGAGACCGGCCGTGGGTTCGTCAAGAAGCAGAATCTCCGGCTCCAACGCCAGCGCGCGCGCTAGTCCCGCACGTTTCTGCATTCCGCCCGAGATATCGGAAGGCATCTTGTCGGCATCACGCTCCAGGCCTACCTCGGCAAGCAACTGTCTCACCCGTTCTGTCTTTTCCGATCGCGCCATCTCCCTGCGATGATGATCGAGCGGGAACGCCACATTCTCTCCAACCGTGAGCGAATCGTAGAGCGCTGCGTGCTGAAACAGGAAGCCCATCTTCTTTCTGAACTCGCCGAGTTGATCCATCGACAGGCCGGCCATGTCCTTACCGTGGATGCAGACCTCGCCCGAGTCGGGTTTGGCAAGACCGATGATGATCCTCAACAGAACGCTCTTGCCAGTTCCGCTGCGCCCCAGCACAGCCAGCGTCTCTCCGCGATTCACACTCAGGCTGAGTCCATTCAGAACCTTGCGGCCTGCGAAAGACTTCGTCAGTTTTGATACGGATAGGACAGGCACACTACCCTTCAGCTCGAGTCGCTCTTGGTTCGTCGAAATGTCAGATGCTGAGGCCATAATTTGTCTCGCGAACACTTGCATTGAGGATCAAGGGAAAAAGACGAGGATGAATTTCACCAGGACAACATCGGCCAGGATCACAAACAGAGAGGAAAGAACGACAGAGTTAGTTGCCGCGCGGCCCACGCCCTCTGCGCCGCCCCGCGTACGCATTCCCTGGAAGCAGGCAATGAGCCCGACAATCAGCCCGAATACCGCTGTCTTGAAGGTGGGTGGCAGGAAGCTGTTGAAGGTGGCGCCGGCAAAGCCGCTGTTTATGAATTGACGCAGCGAGATCGGCTCAACGATTGTTTGCGTCAGCCAACCTGCGAATAGTCCCGTTGCGTCCGCCGCAAGGGTCAGCAGAGGCAGCATCAGGATGCACGCCAGAATGCGAGTGGCCGCCAGAAGCCTGTATGGATTGATTGCGGACGCTTCAATCGCATCGATTTGTTCGGTAACTTTCATCGATGCAAGTTCCGCTCCGATGCCGGCCCCCACTCGCCCACTTACAACGAGGCCTGTAATGATCGGGCCCATCTCCAGAACAACGGAATACACAATCGCGGAAGGCAGCAGATCCTTTGCCCCAAACCGGCTTAAGCTTGACCTGGCTTCCATGGAGAGAACAGCGCCGATTGCGGCGCCTGCCATTGCAACCAGCGGCAGAGACTTCGATCCCACCTCATCGAGCTGCCGAATCAGTTCGCGCCATTCGTATGGAGGCGTAAGGCCCGCCCTCAGGACTTGCCAGAAGAAGAGCCCAAGGCTTCCGAACCACTCGAAGAAATCGCTGACCAATCCGATGGCAGAGTCCGCAATCACGAAAACAGGCATGGACCGCTGCCCCGTTTTGGCAGGTGTTGCGTCCGCTGCGGCAATGGATCCGGGGTTGCTCAATGGTTTGGCCCAGGGGCTGGCGCGCCATGTGTATTGTTTAGATGCATGCGCGAGAGCAAAGAGTGAGGCCCGCTATAGAAAAATTCAAGGGAGACATTTTCACCCAAATACGACAGCAATCCGTAGTTGCCAATTCGAAATCCATCCATGGCGCTGAATCGACTTGGGTACCAGCCATAGATCGCGGTCATTGAGCCCGCATAGGGAGCGACAAGCGCCGGAAGAGAAAAGACGCGGTGGCCATAGTCGCCATGGCGCGCGGTCAGGGTGGAAAGCACGGCGTGACGCAGACGGGGGAATACGCCGCGGCATTCGCAGCGGTAGTACAGCGTATCTTCCCTGAAGGCTTCCGCCAACCCGTAACGCGCAGTGGTTCCAACACCCACGATCCCCATATCAGATCCAAATCGCTTGAAGTAGCCCTCGGCTCCCTGATGCCACTCGGGAGGCGAATTACTCAGCTGGTTCAAGCCCGCCGCAAACGCCGAACCCGCAATGGGATAGGGACCGAACGCGTCGAAGGCGAAATTCCTGGCCATTGTTCTCTGCGTTGGCCGCTCGTACATCAAATCCGGTTTCGCTAGCGTTGTGCTTCCCGCACCGGCGGAGGAATCGTTGGATGGGACAATGGACTGCGCCATCATCCTGTCCGGAAGGGTTACCAGGGCCGTCACAACGAAGAACAACAGCAGCGCCTTACGAAGTTTTTTATCGAAGTGTTCCTCGATCGGCAGGGAATCCAGTCTGCCCGCCAGGCCTGGGCGACAAGCGGTCAACGGCTTCGGATTCCATGTCATTATCGATGTCGTCAAGGCTCCCCCGATTGAGACTGCCGTCCGCGAATGCAGTTGGCGGCCTCAAGAGTAAATGCGTGCGGGATCGTCACCGCTATAAAAATACTGTCAGGAATGGAAGTCCAAGAATGGTCATAATTGCTCGCAATCACAACTCGTGATCTTGTGCGGCAGGTGTAGTGGAGGCAGCGACGGAATTGGACAGCCTGCACGCATTCCTTTACGGGTTTTCCGCGGAGTTGCCAGCGGTTATCGCTGAATAGGCCGTCCGCAGCAGGGGGCGAACCGCCCAGCCGCTGGCCGGCATTTGGGGAGGGAGCGGCGGGTCCGAAAATCGGACGTCCCTGGGCCAAGGGGGTCTGAAAAATCGCTCCGGAATGGGCAAATCATGACGTCTGGTCCTGGCAGAGGACTGCGGGGCGCTTTCGGTCCTTTAGCTCTGAAACGAGGGCAGAAAACGATCTCGGTAGCGGCAACTGCCGTATACTGTCCTTGCAGGAAAAGCCAAATGGAAATCTAGGTCTACGTATGCACTTGGTGGAAAAGGATCGTTATCGCCGCATAATTACCGACTCCAGGAGACTTTGTGGATAACGCAGGAACATACAAACTTGACAGGGCGAGGATTGTATTCGAGCAGTTTGAGGATGAAACAGTTCTTGTAAACACTGAAACTGGTTACTACTATAGCCTGTCACCTAGCGGATCGGAGATTCTTCGTCTTTTGGAAGAAGGCTGCCCCGCCGAGAATCTGGTCCATGCCTTGTTTGGTAACTCCAATAGCATCAGTCATCCGACGGGACTTATCGAGAGCTTTGTCAAGCGACTCAAGAGCGAAGGTATACTCGTTGATCGCGCATCGGATCATCCCTTCGATACGAATGGGGAACACCGGGCGCCTCTCTACGCTGACGGTGCTGATTTCCCGCCACCGGCGCTTGATCGCTTCGACGACGTACGAGATTTATTGCTGATCGATCCAATCCACCAGGTCGACGCGGAGTACGGTTGGCCGAAGGCAAAGGTAAACGGGTGATGGAAATTGCTGGGGGCCAACAGACCGCTCTATCTTCATCCTCAACCGCATCCTCATGGATGGATAGCTTTCGCAGTTTGCAATCTTACCTTCTCGATTTGCCGTGTAGTTCCGCGGCAAACTATTCCATTGCGGGAAATGCACTGCATCTGAAATTTGGAAATGAGCGATTCAGAGATCAGGTCTCACGCGCCTTTCATCACCTTGAAGGGGCGCATCCATCTGAGGGTTCCCTCACCGTTTTGCTTCACGACCTTCATACTGCGCCCCGCGTTGAAGACATTCTCGGGACGCTTGACCTCCCTGGTGGAGAGACCGATATCTGGCTGGTGGACAGGCCCGATCTGATGTTTATCGTGCAGCGGCAAGGTCGGCTATTTACTGCGGTGGATTGGCGGACCAACACTGCCTGCCTGCTCGTTCCAGATGCCGCTTCGATGCCGTATATAGAGCGCGCGGCGCCTTTGAAGCTGCTGATGAGCCACTGGCTGGGAATGCAGGCACGCTATCTGGTTCACGCCGCCGCAGTTGGCAACGCCAATGGAGGCGTTTTGATCTTCGGTCATGGCGGCGCGGGAAAATCGACGGCGGCACTTAGTTGCCTGAATGCGGGATTGGGATATGCAGCGGACGATCATTGCCTGGTTTCTCTCGATGACTCCCCATGGGTTCATAGCATTTATTGCACCGGGAAGCTGGCGGTTGAAGATCTGTGCCGATTCCCATCGCTTCTGCCTGGGGCAGAATTGGTTGATCGTCCAGACGAGGAAAAGGCGGTTTTCATTTTCGATCGGTTTCCCGCGGTCAGTGTTTCTCGCAGCTTCCCGTTGCGGGCGATTCTTCTGGCCCGCATTACCGGTGGTGTGCGAACCGGTTTGCGCAGAATAAGCAGCGCCGAGGCCTTCCGAGTAGTTGCTTCGAGTTGCGCATGGCATTTTCCGTCGATGCGCTCGCGTGCGCTGGGATGTTTTAATGCCCTGGTGCGGCAATTGCCGGCATATGTACTTGAGCTCGGTTCCGATTTTGACTCGACGCCGGATGCGATAAGGGAATTGCTGGATCAAACCCTCGATGCGAAAGGCATGAGCGATGGCCGCAAAGCTGATTAGCGTGATCGTTCCCGCATACAACCGGGAGAAGTATCTTGCGAAGACATTGGACAGCATTTTCGCGCAGGACTACCGCCCAATCGAGGTTGTTGTGGTGGATGACGGGTCGACGGATGGCACAGCGTCGATCGCCAGGCTTTATCCTGAGGTGCGTTATTTCTACCAGCCAAACCAGGGACCGGCAGTGGCGCGAAATACCGGATTGGCAGAGTGCACAGGAGAGCTTATTTCATTCCTCGATGCCGATGACTACTGGGTAGAGCACGTGCTTCGAATACAGAGCGATTACCTGGCCACACACCCGGAACTGGGAAGTATCATGGGGAAAGTATGGAACTTCCTTGACGCTGGGGCGACCCTGCCTAACTGGATATCTGAAGACATGATGACTGAGGAGGGAGGAGGCTGGAACCTGGGTGCGAGTTTGACGCACCGCTGGGTTTTCGAGCGGGTAGGACATTTCAACACTGCATATCAGCACGGGGAAGATTTGGACTGGTTCGCTCGCGCTCGCGAGGCTGGAATCCCGATATACTTGATGCCGACGGTACTTTTACGCAGGCGAATCCATAAGGACAATTTGTCCAAAGATCAGAATTTATCGGCACGAGAAAGAGTTCGCATCCTGAAGGCCCACCTGGACCGAAAACGCAGCAAAGTTGCGGAATCTCTGCTCGAGGTTCGCGGATGACAGGAGCGATGCATTCGGGAGCGGGGGTTGCCGCCTGGCGTTATCTGTGGAGATACCTTCGCAATTCGCGGCTTTCGTTATTGGGATGCATTTCGCTTGCGCTAATGCAAAGTGTCAGCCTGCTGCCGATCGCCTGGCTGATCCGGCGGGTGTTTGACTCAATCATCCCTACCCGGAACATCACAGGGCTTCTGCTTGTGGGTGTTGAGATACTGATTCTGAATTCTGTCGCGAGCGGCCTGACCCTGGCGACGCGGTTCGCGGCTCTGCAGACCACAAAGCGGGCTATCTCCGCCATGCGTCGCGACCTTGCGGTTCAATGCCAGTCGCTTCCGCCGGCTTTTCACGACAAGGCAGACCGGGGCGAATTGCATACTCTGCTGGTGCATGACTCCGAGCTGCTCGATGTCATGATCAACGCGCTTATCGCCAACGTCCTGCCATCCTTGGTTCTGGGGGCCACACTGATTGCGTTGATGGCGGTGCTCAATTTCCGGCTTTTATGCCTTCTGTTACTGGTGATGCCGGTCTTGTTTCTGGTCAACCGGCGCCTCGGTTCCAGGGTGAAGGCCAGGGTCGATCGGCATCGCCATGCCTTTGCGCGGTTCAGCAGCGGAGTGCAGTTCATGCTGCAGAGGATCGATCTCACCAGGTTTCAATCGGCTGAAGAGTTTGAGATGCGGCGGCAACATGAACATATTGAGACCCTGCGCGTAGACAGCGCGCGCATGGCCTGGTTGCAAACGGCTTATACTCTGGCTCAAAGCAGTGCGGTAATGCTGGCCGGAATAGCCATTCTGGTGATTGGCGGGATGGACGTGGCTGAAGGTCGTTTTTCTATGGGCAGGCTCATGTCGTTTTATGTAGCCAGCATCCTTTTCAGTGGCAGCCTTCAGCAGCTTTTTGCCGCGATGCCGCATGTGATTCAAGGACGCCAATCTCTTGCCGCGTTGTGCGCATTCGCTCATCAAGAGGACCGGGCAGCCTATACCGGCACGCTCAGGATTGCATTCAAGGGCTCGATCGAACTGGAATCCGTGGGTTTTGGATACGATTCGCGTTCATTGCTGCAAGACGCATCCTTGCTTCTCGACCCGGGGTCAGTGACAGTTATCATAGGTCCAAATGGAGGCGGGAAAACAACGCTGGCGCGATTGATCCTCGGTCTTTATCGGCCACAGCACGGCAGGGTTTTAGCGGACGGTACGCCATACGACCAGTTGGATGTGAGAGATTTGCGGCGGTCCATCGCCTTCACACCTCAGGATCCGATTGTCTTTGCAGGTACAATTTGGGAGAATCTGAGTTACGGCCTGGACGAAAAGGGCTCGGATGAGATTTTGAACGCTTGCCATATTGCGCTTGTTGACGAATTTGTGCAAAAACTGCCCCAGGGTTATGAGACTCAGGTGAATGAAGATGGAGGGGTTCTCTCAGGCGGTCAGCGCCAGAAGATTGCTATTGCGCGCGCGTTGGCCCGCCAGCCGCGAGTGCTGATCCTGGACGAGCCAACCAATCACCTTGATGAGGAGTCAGTCCGGAAGCTGCTCGACAATCTTGGTCAGCTACGCGAACGCCCGGCAATTCTCATCATCACTCAAAACCGCACGGTAGCTGAAGGAATAGCCCGGCGGTACTTGCTTAACGATGGCGTGCTCACGCCCACTCAAACCGCAGGCAATGCGGCTGGGGAATCTGAGTACTTCGCAACGCCCAACGGAGCGTCGGCATGGTGAATGGCAGTGAATACTTCGATCCTGGAAGGCTGCCTTCCGCGGAGCAATTGTTGCTGATCAGAGCCGCATTGCAGCCTGGCCCAGAGGGCCACGCGGCAGGATCTGCCTGGCTCGCCAACGCCGACCTCAGTCGTCTGGGAAAAGCGTCGGGACGCTTGCTGCCTTTGCTTTATGACCGGCTCCGAATGGATGGAGTCGATCATCCGCTCATGCCGATCCTCAAGGGAGTAAAGCGGCATGCCTGGTATTACAATCAGATGTCGTTTCACCGCGCCAGCGAGGCAATCCGCGCTCTTGGGCAAGCCGGATTCGAAGTGATGCTCATCAAGGGCGCTGCAATGGTTATCGAGTACTATCGCGATTGGGGTCTTCGACCCATGGACGATGTAGACGTGCTGGTCCACTACAAAGATGCCAGCGACGCCATTCAGCTATTACGCAGCCGGGGTTGGAAGTCTCCGGATCCATGGTTCGAACAAAATGGCTATTCCGCCCTGACTCGTAAGTACGAACATGCCATGCTTTTCCCCCATTCCTCTGGACAGGCTCTGGATCTGCACTGGAATTTGCTCAAATTCTGCATCGGGCCTAAACAGGACGACGATTTCTGGAGCGCTTCGAGAGGAACAACGTTTGATGGACTACCTGTCCGAATTCTAGACCCGGCGGATCAATTGCTTCACATCCTGGCGCATGGCTCATCATGGGAAATGTTGGCCCCGATTCGCTGGATCCCAGACGCCGTGATTCTTATTCGCGCAAACTCGGGTCTCGATTGGGAAAGATTCATGTTTCAGACAAGAAAGAGGAGGCTGACACTTGAGATTGCCGGGGCACTTGAGTATCTCCAGGGTAGTTTCAGTGACCTTTTGCCCTCCGACCTTCTGAATGCAGTCCATCGGATTCCTGTGAGCGGTTTCGAAAAGCTTGAATACAACGGAATTCTCAACCCGGTCACCGGGGTGATCGAAGCCACCGTCAGTCACCTTTGCCGGTATTGGCGTCTATCGGAGGGATTGTCTCTTTGGAAGTTAGCACGATCCTTTCCGACTTTTCTGTGCTGCCAATTCAAGGTCGTTCGAAAGTGGCGATTGCCTGCGGTCCTTTGCAACAAGTTTCTGGGCAAAATTCTGAGGCGCCCTCAGAATCAACTGGCATAGCGAACGGATTTGCGCTTCCACACTCTGGCGTATTCGCTCATTGGGGTGAATTGCGCCGGCCCAGCGCTCCGCAGACGCACCGCGGCAACGTAAGAGCTGCGAGCGAGTTGAAAATACATCAGGATGATTCGATGCGCATGCTGCCAGGTCCCGCCACTAGCCGACCGAGTGGCGGAGATCAAACTCCGGACGCTCCCCTCGAATGCTGGTCCTGTCCTCGAAAAGACAATAACAAAAACCAACCCGGCGATTCGCAGATGTTGACAGGGTCACACCATAGCAATTTCCGGTTTGCAGGTGACTTGTCCGGACCCCCTGAATCTGCCTCCGAGGCGCTCAATTCGCGGATCGGCGATTTGTCACGAATTGACAGCCGTTTCCGATTACCTCAGCCACCTGGATCGACCTTGTTCGGACGATCTGTTTGCACCCTCTGGCTATTGCCTGGGACACTCGTCTCCGCGGCCCCCATTCGCGTTGCGCATCCGGCGCCTCATTCTCCTTTGGGGATGCTCTCTATTTCCGCCGCCATGGTTGGCTTATCTTCAGCAACAGTCCCACGATTCGACCAAAGCCGGCCAATGGTCCTGCGGCTTCGGCCAAAACTCTGACAGGCACGATCGTTTGCGGCCTGGACACTCGTCCTCGGAAATCACCCGTGAGACCCACATTCACTCGCTCTCGGCGGATACGAGACAGGCGGTAGAAGACGTGGAACAGCTTCTATGAGCCCACGGTTCTCCTATTGGACCGAAATGGACCCAAGTTCCGATACAACCTGGAACTTGCGGTTTTGCAATGAACTGATTTCGTTAGATTTGTTGGCCGGGGAGAAAGGATTTGAGCCTCCGACCCCCTGGTCCCGAACCAGGTCACTGCGTTTGTTGGAGCTTATTGAAATTGGTTGATTTTAAGTGATTTTGAATGAACGGTTTACAGCCAGCGCTTTGAGGCTTGTTGATTTCTGAGGGCCTTGAATGCTTTGGCTGCTACAAATTTGACTACAGCGCACAAGCTCTGACGGATCACCCATTGCGATTCTTCAGCGGAGCCTGCTCCCCCATCCGTCAAAAGGAAACTGATAGAGCGGATCTTTGCAGTTCTGGTTTTCCGCCAAAAGGCTTGACATGCGTTTCGCCTCGGCACTCGGCCACGTAACGCGGGCCAGTGATCTCACTGCGGCCGGGCAGTTAGCGTCCGCGTGTCAAGGGCGGAGACGGCCATAGCCATCGACCCCGACGAGTTGCAGGCACAAATGGTTCTCGGCGATACATTGACTAAGCTCACCCGGCCGCAGGCCGCGAAGCCCGCATACCAGGCAGCGCTCGCAATCGCGAAGACGATGGAACCAAGCGCCGAAGCGATCTGGGTGAAGACAATTCAAGAGAAGTTGGCCGGCCAGTAGTGACCGAAGTCCTTTCTGCCAAGCGTGCTGGATGCCTCATTTCGGCCCTGCCTCGAACCTTTGCAGCCCATGAATTGCTCGGTGTGGGGGCGGATTTCATTTTCGAAGACTTTCAATCGCTAAAAGTTCTGCTGACATCGAGAAGTGCTGCCGTTAGGATAGGAAGCTTGCGAGCTTAGACTTATTACTGCCTAGACTCGAAGTAAGGTCGGTGCGCTGAACGCAAGCTCACGTTGAATCCGAGGAACACTCTGAATGACTGGCCACAACGAGGTTACATCGAATGCCGCTTTGGTTCGCGAACAACTGAAGCGCCTCCTCGCGCATCCCTTGTTCACCAATAGCAAGCGATACCCGGTCTTGCTGGCGTATGCGGTAGAACAAGCGTTGCTGGGAAACGCTGGTGAATTAAAAGAGAGAACAATTGGCGTCGAGGCCTTCGGCCGTGAACCAAGCTACGATGTGAGTCTCGACCCTGTAGTTCTCATGACCGCGGCTGAGGTTCGAAAGAGGCTTACT
>CAYWMR010000131.1:0-11037 GCA_964458965.1 uncultured Occallatibacter sp.
AGATGGGTTCGTGGACTCCCAGGTCTCAGAATCGAGACCTGGGGCACCCAGCGTCTGTGTTTTCATCCACTTGAGTGGGCCGAAGGCCCATGGAGACACGACTGAAGTCGTACCCTGATACAAAGCTTGCGTAAATTGCGCGGGAAGAGAGTTTTTTCGCAGCCTGTAAAACCGCTTGGCGCATCCGGATTCTTGGTCTATAACTCCAGAGCCCGGGCCTGAAGGCCTTGGCTGATTGACCCATTGTCAGGGGGTTAAAACCCCCTGCTCCCTCCGGATTCTTCGGTCCACGACTGGGTTGGAATCCCCTGCTCCATCCGGATGCTACTTGCAAATTTGTTGTTGACTTTGAGTGGGTGAAACTGAGAGGCTGTGGAGTGTTACGCACCGTAACATCGACATGGCAGGGGTGTGGAGGTTGATCGATGCGGGTTCTGCTTCAGGATGTATCGTACGCACTGCGCCAGCTTGGCAAGACGCCGGGCTTTACGATCACCGTTCTGCTGACACTGGCGCTGGGCATCGGCGCAAATTCGGCTATTTTTACACTGGTCAACGCAATCCTGCTGCATAATCTGCCGGTGGCCGATCCCAAGACCCTGATCCGCATCGGCGACACCGACGATTGCTGCGTTAACAGCGGCTGGAACGACAAAGGGGACTACTCGCTGTTCGCCACCGACACCTATGCCTTGTTCAAGAAGAGCCTGCCGGAGTTTGA
Source organism: uncultured Occallatibacter sp. (assembly GCA_964458965.1). Taxonomy (GTDB): domain Bacteria; phylum Acidobacteriota; class Terriglobia; order Terriglobales; family Acidobacteriaceae; genus Telmatobacter. The sequence continues at coordinate 722 of CAYWMR010000131.1, forward strand.
AGAGCTTGCGGCCATGGAGTCCGGCTACGCATGGCGTCCTCTTACGGTTCGCCGCGCCGGGCAGGGGACCGTGGCCAAGTCGGTCACGGCCACGTTCGTCTCCGGTAACTACTTCCGCGTCTTTGGACTTTCGCCGGCGGCCGGCCGGCTTTTGATGGACGCCGACGACCAGAAGGGCGCGCCCATTACGGCTGTAATGAGCTACGACGCATGGCAGCAGGACTACGCCGGTGATCCGACGGTTGTGGGCAGCAGTTTTTACATCAACACGAAGCCGGCCATCCTGATCGGCGTAGCTCCGAAAGGCTTTTACGGCGACCGGCTCGACACCAATCCGCCGAAGTATTACCTTCCCATGAATTCGATGGATACGGTGAGTGGCGCGCCGTACTTTAATGACCCCGATACGGAGTGGGCTTACCTTATCGGGCGCGTCAAGCCTGGCACATCCATTGCAGCGCTGCAGACCAAGGCCAGTGCGCTGCTGAGACAGCAATTTGCGCCGCTCAAAACATTTACCGAGGCGCGCGCCCAAAAGGTGCTTCCCCTGACCCACGTGGTGCTGACACCCGGCGGGGGCGGCATCCAGAACATGCAGGACGACTACAAGGATCACCTGAAGCTTTTGCAGTGGATTGCGGCGATGGTGCTTCTGATCGCCTGCGCCAACATTGCCAATCTTTTGCTGGTCCGCGGCATGAGCCGCCGCGCGGAGCTCTCGATCCGCTCGGCCCTTGGCGCGCAGCGCAGCCGCATCGTCCGCCAACTGCTTACCGAGAGCGTGCTTCTTTCGGGCTTGGGCGGCCTGCTCGGACTCGCCATCTCCTACCTGGGAGCACACGCGCTGCTGGCGCTCGCCTTCCCTGACCAAAACAACATGCCGATCCACGCCTCGCCTTCGCCTCTCGTCATCGGCTTTGCTTTTGCGCTTTCGCTCCTTACGGGAGCTCTCTTCGGCCTTGCCCCGGCGCTGATGGCTGCGCGCACTCAACCGGCCGAAGCTCTCCGCTCCAATGCCCGCACCACCGCCCACGGGGCCTCCTTCCTCCAGCGCGCGCTTGTGGTACTGCAAGCCGGTCTCTCGCTCGTGCTTCTCGTCGCCGCGGGCCTCTTTGCGCAGAGCCTCAACAAGGCCGAGAACGTCGACATGAAGCTGGATGCTACAAACCGCTATCTCGCCCACATCAATCCACAGGCGGCTGGCTATAAGAACACAGAGGTTGAGCCCCTTTACCAGACCATCGTAGACCGCTTCCACGCCATTCCCGGCGTTGTGAAAGTCGGCCTCGCCACCTACACGCCGATGGAAGAGAACAACTGGGGATCAGGCGTAAAAGTTCAGGGGGAGACCGACATCAATAAAGGCGCTTCCTGGGTGAAAGGCACTGCGGAGTACTTCGACTCCGTAGGCACGCACGTCGTCATGGGGCGCGGATTCACCACGCAGGACACGCTGAATGGGCCGCCCGTCGCCGTCGTCAATCAGGAGTTCGTCAAGCAGTTCTTCGGCAAGCGCAATCCCATCGGCCATCGCTTTGGCTTTTCCGGTCCGGCCAAGACACCCCAGGATGGAGCGCATGAAATCGTCGGCGTGGTGGAAGACACCACCTACACCAGCGTCTACTGGAAGAACCACGCCATGTACTTTCTGCCGATCACGCAGCCGGCTGGCACTGCGAACGACCCCGAGAACCCCATCGACAAAGATCAATCGATGTACGCTGGCGCACTGGTCATCCAGACCAGTCGTCCCATCCCCAACTTTGAAAAGACCGTCGGCAACACCCTGGCGAGCATCAACCCCAACCTCACCATCGTGAAGTTCCAGACCTTCCAGCAGCAGATTGACGACCGCTTTATCGAGGAGCGCCTCATCGCGCGCCTCACTTCGCTCTTCGGTCTGCTGGCGCTTCTGCTTGCTGCCATTGGCCTCTACGGAGTCACCGCGTACACCGTGGTCCGCCGCACGCCGGAGATTGGTATCCGCATGGCCCTCGGAGCCGCGCGTACCCGTGTCATCGGCATGGTCATGTACGGCGCCATGCTGCAGGCACTCCTCGGGCTCGCTATCGGCATTCCCGTCGCGATCTTCTGTGTGCGCTACGTCAAATCGCAGTTGTACGAGATCACCAGCGTGAACATTACCGTGATGGCGGGGGCCATTGGGGTGCTGGCTGTGGCCGCTTGCATTGCAGCGATTATCCCCGCTCGGCGTGCTGCATCGATCAACCCGGTTCAGGCTCTGCGCGTTGAATAGCGCGCAGCTCTCAGTCCGGATTCTCCGAACTGCAGGCGAGCGGCTATTCACGAATGAATGCAAGCAGGTCGGCGTTCACCCAATTTTTGTGAGTGGAGCATAGCCCGTGCGGCGCGCCGCGATAGACCTTCAACGTGGCGCCTTTCACCATCTTGGACGCCAGCAGGGATGAGATGGCGAGGGGCACAATCTGATCGTCGTCGCCGTGGAGGAACAGCGTCGGCACGTCGATGCGGTACAAGTCTTTGGAAAAGTCGGTCTCTGAAAACGCCTGGATGCAATCGAGAACCGGCTTGATTCCAGCCTGCATGCCTTGCAGCCAGAACCACTCCCGCAGGCCCTGCGAGACCGCCGAACCGAGCCGGTTCGATCCGTAAAACGTGACTGTGAGATCCTTGAAAAACTGGGAGCGATCGGCCAGAATGCTATCCCGGATTCGGTCGAACGCTTCCATCGGCAATCCGCCCGGATTCGCTTCCGTCTTCAGCATCAACGGCGGCACGGCAGCGATCAGCACCGCCTTGGACACGCGCTTGGAGCCGTGACGGGCAATATACCTGACCACTTCTCCGCCGCCCATCGAGTGTCCCACGTGGATCGCATCCCGCAATGCGAGCGCATCGGTCAGCGTCGCAAGGTCGTCGGCATAGGTGTCCATGTCGTTGCCGGTCCACGTCTGGCCCGACCTTCCGTGGCCGCGCCGGTCGTGCGCAATGACGCGATAGCCACATTCGCCCAGAAACACCATCTGGTCTTCCCAGGCATCCGCGCTGAGCGGCCAGCCATGACTGAAAACCACAGGCTGACCGGTGCCCCAGTCCTTGTAATAGATATGTGTACCGTCTTTGGTCGTGATGGTGGGCAACACTTGCTCCTTGTGCGCGCTCCGCAAATGTTCACAGGCAGGCCTCGATTAGTCTATCAATCTCAAGTGGTTCCGGGGAGGGCTGGATTGCACAGGTCCAGGGACAATCGAATGAACCGCAAAGGGGGCTGCGATCGTTCGCACCGCCCCTGCCAGGGCGGACAGCCTTGGTTGGGCTTCCCCGGATTGCGCTACGCTCCATCCGGGGCTACTTTCGGTCCATCCCTCCGGGATGAAATTCCGCTGTCCGGACGGCAATGACGGGAGCGCGGTCCTTGTTCCGGGATGAAATGCCGCTGTCCGCAGGAAGATGACGGGAGCGCGGTCCTTGCTCCGGGATGAAATGCCGCTGTCCGGACGGCAATGACGGGAGCGCGGTCCTTGCTCACCCCGACAAATTGCTTTGCGTTTCAACACCTGTATGATCTTCTAAAGCCATCCGCCTATGCTCAAGCGAATCGAAACTTACTTTGAATTTACCCGCCTGGGGACCAACTGGCGCACCGAGATTCTGGCTGGCGTTACAACGTTTCTGACCATGGCGTATATCGTCCTGGTCAACCCGGCCATTCTCTCCCAAGCCGGCGTTCCGCTGGCTGCCGTGACCGCGGCCACGTGCCTTTCGGCGGCGTTCGGCTCTATTTTGATGGGAGTTGTAGCCCGCTATCCCATCGCTCTGGCGCCGGGCATGGGCCTCAACGCCTACTTTACTTACACCGTTTGCATCAAGATGCACATTCCGTGGCAAACCGCTCTGGGCGCGGTGTTTCTTTCCGGAATTATTTTTCTGGCGCTTACCGGCGCAGGCATCCGCCAAATGATTCTGCGGTCCATCCCTCACGAACTCTACGCCGCCGTTGCCAGCGGCATTGGCCTGTTCATCGCGTTTATCGGCTTCCGCAGCGCCGGCCTGGTGGTAGCCGACCCGGCAACCCTGGTGGGTCTGGGCAACATCCGCAACCCCACCACCGCCCTGGCCCTGTTTGGCCTCATCCTCATGGTCGGGCTGGAAGTGAAAAAAGTTCGCGGCTCCATTCTCATCGGCGTGCTCACCACAACTGCAATCGCCTGGGCCTGCGGCATGGTCCATTGGTCTGCCGCCCCTGGCGGATTCCACGCGCTGACCGACACCGCCTTCAAACTCGACATCCGCGGCGCCCTCAACAAAGGGCTGCTGGAGATTGTCTTCGTCTTCTTCTTCGTCGACCTGTTCGACAACCTCGGCACCCTGGTGGCCGTGACCAAGCGCGCCGGCCTCATCGCCGCCGACCACTCCATTCCACGCTTGAATCGCATCCTCTTATCGGACGCCATCGCCACCGTTTTTGGCTCGCTGACCGGAACCTCGACCGTGACAAGCTACGTGGAATCCACCGCAGGAGTGGCCGCCGGAGGGCGCAGCGGCGTGACTGCCATTGTTACCGGATTGCTGTTTCTGGGCGCGGTTGGCGCGGCTCCGTTTGTGGGGATCGTTCCCGCGGCTGCCACTGCGCCCGCGCTTATCCTGGTTGGATCGCTGATGCTGGCCACGATCGTCGAGATACGGTGGACCGACCCCCTGGTCGCCGTCCCATCGTTTCTTACGCTGATCCTGATCCCGCTCACTTACTCGATCGCCAACGGCCTTGGCTTCGGCATCATTTCGTGGGCTGTTCTGCATCTGGCCACGGGCAAGTTCCGCCGCCAGGATTGGTTGCTCTACATCCTCGCGATTTTGTTTCTGGCACGGTTTATCTATCTCGGGGCGAGTTAGGGCCTGTCTCTAAAGTCCCTTGCAAAACTCACCAAGGACACAAGCAGATTCTTCGACTCACCACCCCCAAACTGAAAGACGTTTGGGGCCCCGTTCGCTCAGAATGACTGACTCTATTTTTGATGTGAACTTTAGAGACAGGACACTAGGGCCTGATAACATGTGTTCGCAGGCAAGAAGGGGACGACCATGCACTGGTACTACTATCTTTCCTACTTCTTCGGTGGAGCATTCCTGTCCAACGCGCTACCGCATCTGATCAGCGGAGTGTCGGGAAGCCCATTCCAAAGTCCCTTCGCCAAGCCGCCGGGGCAAGGGTTATCTTCCTCGACCGTTAATGTCCTGTGGGGCTTCTTCAACCTGGTGGTTGCTTATGTGCTCGTGTGCCGCGTAGGTTCCTTCAGTCTCTACAACACTTGCCACGTTTTGACTCTCGGAGCGGGCTTCCTGGCCATGTCGCTCATGTCGGCCCGCACATTTGGGCGCTTCCACGGCGGAAACCTGAAGTAGGTAACCCAACCACCCGATGCGAATCCCTCGTCCACGCCGCCTCGTGCTTGTTCTCTGCCTCGCGCTCCTCGCCGTCACAAGGGCGTTCGCCGCAGATAGCTACCAGGTCGTCCACACGTACCCGCACGACCAGCAGGCATACACGCAAGGGCTCATCTATCTCGATGGCCACCTCTACGAGAGCACTGGCATCAAGGGCCGCTCTTCCCTGCGCATGGAAGACCTTGAAACGGGCCGCATCCTTCAGTTGCAAGACGTCCCCGACAAGTACTTTGGCGAAGGGCTGGCCGCCTGGAAATCGGGATCGACAGACACGCTGATACAGCTCACCTGGCAAGAGCACGTCGCGCTGGTTTACGACCGTCTCACATTCCGTTTCCTGCGCACGCTGCCTTATACATGCGAGGGCTGGGGGTTGACTCAGGACGGCAAAAACCTGATCCTCTCCGACGGCACAGCCACCCTCCGGTTCTTCGATCCTGCAACTTTTCGCCTGGTGCGGACCATCCAGGTGAAAGACCGCGGAAAGCCGGTGACTAAACTCAACGAACTTGAATTCATTCATGGGCAGATCTACGCCAACATATGGTATTCCGATCGCATCGCGCGCATCTCACCCGCAACGGGCAAGGTGCTGGGGTGGATCGACCTCGCGGGCCTGCTGCCGGAAGGCGAACGGTCGAGTCGCGACGCCGTGCTCAACGGCATTGCTTATGACTCCGCGCACGATCGCCTCTTCGTCACCGGAAAACTCTGGCCAAAGCTTTTCGAGATCAGGATCGTCCCGGAAGTATTGTCCGGAAAGCGGCAGACGCAAGGCGCGAAGCCGGCAACGCAAGCTCCGGCCATCCGCACCGATTCCCGCTGATGAGCCAGGTTGCACATCTTCGAAGACTCGGATTGGCTTATACTTCGATCATTGATTGCAGTTCTTTGATCCCTATTCGTACCGCCTTGGCAATTACAGCCTTGAGAAACCTCGCGCTCATCGTGAGTATGCGAAGAGTTTCTCTCCAACCATGAGGGGAAAGACGGTCTCTCGTTTTCCTCAATGGAGGCGTGAACGCCAATGAGATGCCCGCAATGCGATTCGTCCGACTTCACCTCGTCCCGGCTGCGGCCGGAGGACTATGCGTTTCTGTTGCTGCTGCTGTGGCCGGTACGCTGCAATGTTTGCCTGCGGCGGCACTATACATTCCTGTTCCCGGCTCTGGCACTTCGCCGGTACGAGAAGCAACACCGGGCCGAGGCTGACGGACGCGCTTGAAATTCCCAATGCGGCGTTTCGCGAAATAGTTTTCAGTTGTCAGTTGTCAGTTGTAAGTTGTCAGTTTTCAGTTTTCAGTTGTCAGTGAACGGCGGACTGCTACTTGTTTTGAGCGATGCTTTGCCTTGCGGTAACGAGGCTCGAGCGATCGAAACGCCACCCGCCCATTCCGCACCAATCGCCTGGGGGCGTATACTTTTGGCCGATGCAAGACATAGATCTAAGCTCTATTTCGCCCACAAACCTGCTGCAAAACGCGGCTATCCTGACCGTGGTTCTGGCCTTTGCTGGATATCTTGTAACCTTTATGAGCGCGCGGATGCTGGCCCGGCGCCGCGACAAGCTCCGCCTGGTAAACAAGCGCCTGAATGAGTTCTACGGCCCGCTCTATGTCGCATCTCATGCAGGAAACATCGCCTACCGGTCGCTGCTCAACAAGCAAGGCAAGACTCAGTGCCATCCCATCACCGACGCGGAGATGAAGGAGTGGGTTCTGTGGATGACCACCATCTTCATGCCGCTGAACGACGTCCGCGAGAAGGTCATTATCGAGAAGGCTTATCTGATCGTGGAAGAACACATGCCCCAGTGTTTGCTCGAGTTTGTAACTCATGTTGTGGGTTACAAGGCGGTGCTTGCCAAGTGGGCTGAAGGCGACTACTCCGAGCGGCGCTCCACCATCGGCTGGCCACCGGAATTCGACCTTTACGTCAACCGCTCCTACAAAGCCCTGAAGGCCGAACAGACCCAGCTATTGCACAGTCTCCCGTGGCGTCTCTACTACCGGATCAAGAACCGCAAACGCCGATAACATGCTTGGACGGGCATCCGGGAAAACTCCGGTTGCAAACCTCAATACACCGAGCTCACCATGGCAACAGCCTTGGTGAGCCGCGCCTCCCGTGGCCGCTTGGTCCGCTGATCGGGCCGTGTATAAATATGTTCGATTCGCTCGATCCGGTATGCGCCCGGATGCAGGTTTCCGCCCGAGCCCATTCCATCTCCCGGAAGCAGCACAATGTCGCCGGGCTTGGGCAGCGAGTGAAGGGTTTCAAGAGGGACGAGGTTTATGCAGGTCCCATCTTCCACCACAAACTCAAGGCAATTCAAGCTGTGGAGCGCACCTTCCCGCGCCAGCCGCGCCTCTTGCCGCGTCTTCCACGATTGGTAATAGGTCGCGACCATGGTTGGCAGGCCAACAACGAATCCAAACAGGCTGGTGTAGGGGGAAAGCTGCGTGATTGGAAAGATCATTGCTTGTCTCTTCTCCAGGAAAAATCTGCCGGTCGTTGAACGCAACTCTATATGCGGCGGCGAAACTTCACAAGGCGCTTGCCACAATAAAATGGCGCATGATCTGAAGCATAGTTGGCTGCTCCACATTCACCGCGGCATTTCTGGCGGTTCATGGAGGGGATGGCAGAATTTTAACGAATGTTAATACCGGGAAAGATGAATATCAATCTCGCTCCGGCAATCGGCGACCCAGGCATTTGCGAGCATCCGGGGATTCTGCAGTGGCTAAAGCCCAACTCATTTTATTGGCTTTATCGGCACGACTGAAGTCGTGCCCTGATACAAAGCCTTCGCATATTGCGCTGAAAGAGAGTTTTTCTGCAACGTGTAAAGTCGCGCCCTGATACAAAGCCTTCGCAAATTGCATTGGGAGCGAGTATTTCCACAGCCTATGAAGTTGTGCCCTGATCCGAGATAGCTGCTTTTTGATGATCCGGGATACCTGCCTGAGCAAAGTTGATATTCATCCCGGAGAAAAAGCAATCGCTGGGCGCTCCAGCTAAACCGCAGCCGGCTGCGCCAGGTTCTGCCACAACCGCAGCGTTGGTTCGGCCTGGTTGATGGTGTAGAAGTGCAAGCTGGGCGCGCCCCCACGCAGCAGCGTCTCGCACATGCGGGTCACCACCTCGGCGCCGAAGTCCAGCAGCGCGGGCTTGTCGTTCTGCAGATCTTCCAGCCGCAGCCGCAGCCAGCGTGGCAATTCTGCGCCGCAGCCGGTGCAGAAGCGCAGGATGTTGGCGTATCCCGTGATGGGCATGATGCCCGGCACCACCGGGATGGTGATCCCGGCCTTTGCGCAGCGATCCATAAAGTGGAAGTACGCGTCGGCGTTATAGAAGAGCTGGGTCAGCGCGCCGTCCGCGCCGGCATCCACTTTACGGCAGAAGTTCTCAAAGTCCACTGCGAGATTGGGCGCCTGCGGATGCATCTCAGGATAGGCGGCAACCTCGATGTAGAAATAGTCCCCATGCGTCTCGCGGATGAAGCTGACAAGCTCATTGGCATAGTGGAATTCGCCGGGCGCAGCGGCGCTCATGGCGGTGGCCGGCAGGTCGCCGCGCAGGGCTACGATGCGCTTGATGCCCGCGTTCTTGTAGCGCTCCAGCAGTTGGGCGATGTGCGCGCGCGTTGAGCCCACGCAGGTCAAGTGCGGAACGGCTTCGGCACCTGCGTGCTCGACCACCGCCATCAGGGTGTTGTAGGTTCCATCCTGCGTGGAACCACCGGCCCCATAGGTAACCGAGAAGTAGGCCGGGCGCACCGCGGCAAGCTGAGCAATAACGCCCGGCAGCTTGGCCAGCGCTTCCGGCGTGCGCGGCGGACTTAGTTCGAACGAGAAATTCAGCTGCGAAGATTGACTCACTCCGCCCTCCATTCGGCAAACCGCCGATCGAGCGTGGGTTTCAAACGGTCGAAGTTTTCCCAAGTATCCTCGACGTGATAAAGGTCGGTTAAGCCAGGTCCGAGAATCAATTCATAATCTGCGATGTACTTCCCCGTTTCAAAGTCAAAATATGCCTGCGCAAACGAATTGCCTAGATCGTTCAGATCTTCATCGATGAACTTCCCATCGCATGACTCCAGAAAGAATCTCCCGGGCGTAACTGAACGCGATTGCAGTTTGGGAATTTCTTCCGGAAAATCGTCAATGAAGATATCTCCAGCAAGGCCGGACAAGAATGCCCAAGCGACAAACATGCCTGTGTGTGTCGCCCCAGCTTCAATCGGCAAGTCTTTCGGGAAGTTTCCACCGTAATGCCAGGATGCGTCATCGTACTTCATGAGAATCGACAATTTCTCCATCTTGCTGGGTACCCAGATCTCGCCTGATGCAAAGCAAGACCTGGGACCCGGCAACGGACAACTTACAACTAATCACTAACCACTGCTTCTTAGTACCGGTAGTTATCCGCCTTATACGGCCCTTCCACCGGGACGCCGAGATAGTCGGCCTGCTTGGCGGAAAGCGTGGTCAGCTTTACTCCGATCTTTTCCAGATGCAGCCTGGCCACCTCTTCGTCCAGGTGCTTGGGCAGCACATACACGCCGATCTTGTAGCTGTCCTTCTTGGCCCAGAGATCGAGCTGCGCCAGCGTCTGGTTGGCAAAGCTGTTGCTCATGACAAAGCTCGGATGGCCGGTGGCGCAGCCCAGGTTCACGAGACGCCCCTCGGCCAGCACAAATATTCCGTGGCCGTCGGGGAACGTATAGAAGTCCACCTGCGGCTTGATGTTGAGCTTGGTAACTCCCGGCTCTTCGTTGAGGCGGTCCATCTGGATTTCGTTGTCAAAGTGGCCAATGTTGCACACGATGGCCTGGTCCTTCATCTTCTTCATGTGGTCGAGGGTGATGATGTCCACGTTGCCGG
>CAYWMR010000132.1:0-11020 GCA_964458965.1 uncultured Occallatibacter sp.
GCGGCTCAACCAGCGGCTGCAGCTAGAGCGAAATTTCTGCTGCTGTAAACACTCATGTGGGTGCACCCATAAGGTGAAAGTTTGACCCCATAAAGTGAAAGTTGGTACCTCGTAAAGTGAAAGTGGCACATTCTTAAGGACTTGCAGTTGATTCGGCCGGGGCGTACCGCTTTTGCGATGCCCCGGCGGAAAAATCATGCATCATCTACAACACCTACATAAATCATTTGTTTTCAATGCATAACGGGCAGTGCAGGTTGTTCTCTTCCTGGTCCAAACCGACACCGCCATGCACCGCGGCAAGTTCATGGGCCCGTGTCATGGTGGCCAAATCCATTACTAAGCCTCTCCCCGCGCTGCCTAGCCGGCGCGTGGATAGGCCGATTTTCTTCAAGCGGTGCCCGATCGTCTTGGCGCTGTAGTGCAGCCGTTCTACGCGCGCCGCCATGATGCGATTGACCTCGCTGGCGACTTCACCGACGAGGATTTGCGCCTTGCCCGCGTGCGCAAGGTTGAGGATTGCCTCGAGCATGACAGCCTCGAGGCTGCTCGAGCGGTCTGCTTGGCGCTGGTTCTCAACCGGCGTGAGCAGCGCGATGAGTTCCGACTGCAGCTTCGAGGAGTCGATGACGCAGGCGCCCAACGCGTTCGCAATCGCGCGCGTGTCTGACGTCAGCCCACAAGCATCGAAATCGGAGTTGTAGACCTTGACGAGATTCTTGAGGCGATACTGCAGCAGCCGGTTCTGCATGTCCTGAATCGTCGCTTCGGTCAGCCGTGATGCATTCTGTGTTGCTGGGGCGGTGGTTGGGTTCACGTTCACTTGAACACTGCACCGCGGCGTCCGGTCAATGGATACCTCTTCCCCCAAGTAAAAGGTCTTGGCGCCGTAGAAGTCCTTGTACCCGCCATCGTTTCCGACCATGTAGCCTCGTGTCGTAGCGCAGCCCAGGAGAGAAGCCATCTGCTTCGTCAAGTTTGGCTCATAACAGAGCAGCGTTGGTGGGATGCGCCAGTCCACCTTCATCAGGACCCTGATACTGATCCCGGTCATCATCAGTGGGTACCGGCAAAAGTTCCGCAGCGCGCGAAGTGTCAGGTCCCCCTCATGGGGAGGTCCAACGATACCCAGACCGGGAGCGATAGGCAGGGCGTCGATGAACCAGGTGGCGATCGTCCAGTAGCTCAACAAAGAACTAGTCTGCGCCGGCAGAAGGGTCAGTGCTGCAATGGCTTCTTGGAGCCGGGCGAAGAGCTCGTCAGTGGTCCCATAGGGTGCCGAGCCGGTGGGTACCGGAACCGATTGCGACGGAGCACGCAGGAGCTCGGCGCGCTCGATGATTTCCTTGAGACTTCCTTCAAACCCCTTCTCTACATCAAACGGAGGTTTCCAGGAAGTCATATTGTTGTTGCTGTTACGAACCATCTCCTCGATGCACTTAACCTTGAGCACCCGCTTCGGGGTGGAACTTTGAGAATTGCTGGTCACCGAATCGGTGAATGCTGGCACCTGGGTTGGGTTGTTCGACGTTTTGGGTGCCGCCTCCGCCGCAGTGCCGACGCCCATTGCCAGTTCTTCCAAACCTGCGGCCACAACTGGATCCGCCGCTGCCTGGGCGGTGCTCTCCCGCAGACTGAGCGATGTGTCTAAATCTGGAGCGGCGCCGGATCGGCCAAACTCGGAGCCGTCGGCGTTTGCAGTCGTACTATACTTTTGCATTCGTACCCTACCTTTTCGGAGTACACTAGACCGCCATCAACTTTCAGGCGGGCCAGAGGCACTCTATTTATGAATCCGAAAGTTTGAATCCTTAGAACTGTGTCCGCCTGGCCTGGAACCCCGCAGGGGGAGCCGGCAGGCGCCATGGAGGCGCTCATTGGTTGCCCTCTTTGCGCGCAGCGTCTTCCTGCCGGCCCGCTCCCCGGGCTATTTATCAACGTGAGCCTATGGTTCCTCAATCCACGTCCGTACTTCCAGTTCGTCCATGAGGCACTTCAATTCCAGTTTGTTGTTGCGCCCAGATTCAAGAAGCTCGGCAGCCCAACGGCGGAAGCCGTTAGCCATCTTTGGCGAGATAGGCTTCAGCAGCAGATGGCAGCACTTCGCGTCATCCTTGGACCAGCGGTCCCAATAGAAAGCTGAGCTGGCCTTCCCGAATGCGAACTGCTTAAGGGCGCGGATTACCTTCTGGCGGTCACGCGCCGCGAGCCGTACATAGGCATTACCAAGATTGACAATCAATTTACGAAGCTCGAAGTCACCGGGCTGCGGTCCTACAACCAGCCCATTACTATTTGTTTGATTCATGCGAAATCCTCTCTTAGTTAAACCTGCTTTGATACTCACGTTCACTTCCCATCCACCAGGTGCAGTGCGCCCGTGGGCCGGAACGACCGAATGGGTAGCCTTTCCTGCCCGCTGTAGCCAAGGTGCCGGCGGGACACACGTACTCTTAATACTGAGTTTTTGGAGATTCGAATTGGAATTTTGAAGGCGGACTGCTGAGAGCCGACACACCCAGGCGCCGATCTGGACCACCAGCCGGGTGCAACACCTTAATGAAAGAGCCTGGCTTACACGGGCCGGGAATCGCGTGGCGCCGGCACCTGCAACGGAAGGTGCCTAAATCCATGGGTAGACCTAGTCGACGAGGAGCCTATTTAAGGATGGCCTGTTTCTGTCGAATATATACCACCTTCTCAGGCCCGGGTGCGAAGGTGTGCTGTGCACTACTACCCCAAAAGCTGCGCCAGCGGCATGGCGTCTCTTGGACCACGATGTTCGCGTTTGAGCCGCGCCTGGTCGCTCGTGTCGTCGGCAAACCAGAATAGATAGTTACCGCACTGCGCGTGACGAAGGAGCACCGAATCGCCATCCCAGCTCTGAAAGAGGCGCCCCAGGTTGTAGGTTTTGGCGACCCCGCGGGCCTGACGCGGACAGATTCAATTTGCGGCGCGCGGCCTGGCCCCGGGGCGTCAGCAAAGGAGCTCGAATTTTGGGGAATGAAACGGCAAATCTCGTGCTCATCCGCGTTGGTCTTGTCCGCCGTCGAGTTCCACTGCCCGGTTCGCAGCCGTTTCCTATCGGGGCAGAATCGGAAGAGCCAGATTTGGGGTCCTTTACCGTAAACGAGCCCTTCCGGCACCACTGCATCCCGAGGCTATCCGAGACCCCGATTCACGCCTGATGTTTCACGTGCGAGTTGGCGCGGATCTTTGCCGGCCTCCCTGGCAGACAGAGATCCTAATGCGCAACGCCAATATGGGGCCCTGGGGACTCGCCCCCGGAAGGCTGCCTTGAAAGAGGCTAGGGGCCTCGGCGTCGTTCGCTGGTCACATACTCCATGCGAGCGGACAGATTCAATTCGCGGTGCGCAGCGAGGTCCGGGGCGTCAGCAAGGCACGCTCGAGTTTTGGGGTCTAAAACCGCGATTTTCGTGTTCATCAGCGTTGGTCTTGTCCAGGTTCGAGCTCCACGGTCCGGTCCACTGGATTCCCTGTTGAGGCCGAGTCAGAAGTGCAAATTTTGGGCTTGTTTACCTAAAAATGAGCCCTCCGGGCGCAGCTGCCTTCCCCGAGCCTTAGCTGAGGCCAGCCACGCACGAGATTTCACGGGCCATTCGGCGCCGATCGATGGCGGCCCCCCGGCTGATAGAGATCCTAATGCGCAACACCAGGGTGGGGCCTGGAGGCTCACACCTCGAAAAAGCCCGGAGGGCCTCTGCGTCGTTCGCTGGTCAAGTACCCCATGCGAGTAACCGGATTCAATTCGCGGCGCGCAGCGAGGTCCAGGCCGTCAACAAGTAGAGCTCGAATCTTGGGGTTTAAAGCCGCAAATTACGTGTTCATCCGTGGTGGTCTGGTTCGTTTTCACGTTCCGCTGCCCAGTTCGAGCCAAGTGCGAATTTTTCTGTAGATTGGTTCTCCTCAGGGTTTTGATTGCGAATGCAGGTGCGCGAAAGCGTTGCCCGGAGCTTCCTTGCCTTCAGGCACGGGCGTGGCCATGGCTTCCTACCCGGCCGCCGTTGTGCCCTCGCCCATGTCGAGGTTAGGCTGCTCCATCCACTCCTGGTTGCCGCTCATCTACGCGGACGCCAGATCCGTCATTGAGCCGCACAGGCAATAGCACCTCTCCCGAACCCCGAGAAAAGTTGACCTCTCGGGCATCAAGTGTGCCAGTTGTGTGCACAATTTCGGCCAAGATGTGACTATGGCCCCCAAACTCGGTAAGTTTTGTTGCGCGCGGGCAGGACATGCGGCTCGTCCGCATCTGCGTCGGGCGCGACACGGAGACTGGGACGCGCAAGTACCACAACCAGACAATCCGCGGTCCACGTTACCGCTGCCAAGCCACGGCTGCAAGCGAGCACCTGTTACGGATGCGAGATGTTCCTGGCTCTAAATCCGGCCTGCGCTCGGCACGCAGCTGATCGGCGCCATCGGCCAGATGAATACCCGATGGTGTATGGGATCGGCAAATCGGCAAACAGCAGGTGCTGAACCCCTGTCAGTCTCCCTTTACTTGAACCACCCATAAAACCAATCCTAAGGAGCGGCCATGTGTGCCACGCATGCGCTGCTTTTTGCAGGCGCACGATGATGAGCAAGGCCGACCGGATCATTCGTCGGGGACGGCAGATGTGAATCGTCCGCTTCTATCTCGCTCGCGACCAGCGGAAGCCTATATAGTCGGCAACTCTATCGCAAGGCGCGACTGGAAGGGGCGAATCTTCACTTACTCATCAGATTCTAGAAGTCTCTTGAAATTCTGTTGGATTTGCAGCGCGGCTTGTTGGTTACTCATTCCACTCAATACCGCGATTGATTTGACCGTATTTCTGACATCAACCGGCTAAACAGGTCTGTTGCCAATCTGTGTGAACGGACCGTCGGTTTCCGTTAAGATTCGGTTCTTGGGAAGGGTGATGAGAAGATCGCGGCCGCGGTCCCCCAGCAGCATCTGCGAATTGACGGAGAAGTAGCAGCCGAGCTCGACCGCGCGCCGAGCCTCTGATTTTGAACCCGTAAACCAGTGCATGACGACCCGGCCCCGGTCACGAGGGAGACGAGCTTCTATCAAATCCAACACCAATTTCGCAGATCGAACGCTATGCACCGTCAGAATTTTGCCCCCTGCTTGTGCGCAAGCCTTGAGGACATGCTCAAAAATCTGCTTCTGCAATTCGATCGAGCGGTAGTAGCGGGGGCCGGCGTCCATTCCGACCTCACCGACATATCTGGTCTCGGGAAGAAGTTCTTCCCAAAGCGCAATTTCATGGAAACGCTCATGCACCAACTGCGGATGAAGGCCAAGTGCGGCGCGGACGGAACGCGTGCGCCGTGTTAGCTCATGATTTCGTTGCCAGGCCTTCGGCGTAGTTGTGACGGCCAAAGTGTAGACGCCCGCGCGCTCGGCTTCCGAGATAGCGGCAGCGAAGTCCGGATAGAGGTCCAGATGACAGTGGAAGTCTACATAGGCGAAGCTCATGAGTGACCTAATCGGAAGTGGTTTCGACGCCTTTCAGCAAGTTGCCAACCTCTATCATCCCTCGCCGGTACACGTCCGCAAGGCTCGCTTGTTTTCCTGCGCTTTCGCTTGATAGCGAACCGGGCTTATGAATCAGTATTGAGGCCAAGCGAGGATTTTTCTTGAGCCGGGTGATTGCGAGTTGGAACGATCGGACCTGGCGACCTTCGGCCCGTCGCGTGTCAAGGTCTTGGGCAGTGAGGTCAGCAAGTGTGTAAGTCGTGGGATCGTCCTTGCCGAGGCCGGCCCTGATGGCCGCCCGACGAATGAGACACGGCAGACAGAAACCGCAATGCTCAGAGCCGTGACCGGTCCAGCGTCCCTTTGTCGGAGACGAACACGACATCGAATCGCCAATTATACGGCGGAGCAAATTTTGGTTGACGCAAGATGCGACCATCTCACCTTTCGTCCGATCCCAATACGGATTTTCAATCTGCGTCGCTATACCGAGAATATGGAGAAGTTCGTTCCAGCGCGCGATATAGAAAGGATGGGTTGTGCGGGTGCTCAGCGCTCCTAGGCGCAGTTGATCGAGCGGCACATTCAAGGCGATCAGGCCATTTTCCGGGACTCGTAGCGTGACAGCCTTATCCAATCCGGTGCTCGCGAAAATGCCAGCTGCGAAAAACAGGAAAGAGCGGGCACGAGTCGTCATCTCCGCGGGGACGTCCTTGAAGAGGTCATTGGGGAACGCCATCCACAGGCGCAGCCTTTCAAGGATTCGGGCCGTATAGTGGTTTTCGAGTGCACGAAATAATGTCTCCTGAGAAGTGCTGACCGCTCCTTCACCGGCATGGCTTACAAAAAGAGGTGATTTCCCGGCCTCGAGCTCGTCAATCGCTCCGATGAGACTATCCAGGCCGCCCGAAAACAGGGACACACCATCGAATGGAAGACTCAAGAGTTCCGCCGGCGGCGGCTTGACGATTGTTTCGAAGCCCTTCGGTCGACTCTTGAAGTCAATGGTCCAAAGATCTCCGGTCAAAAAATTCAGCATGCGCTCAAGAATGGGTTTGCCGTTCTGCCAGAGCTCCACATCCTTGACTGGGATCACTAGACGGATTTCCCGCGTCCAGTTGTCTTGAGATTCGGTATCTCGTGACAACCGCGTATCCGCGGCGTGAACGTGCGCAGCGACAACCATCAAATCCACGCCCGCCTCTGAAGGGTAGATCTTCAGCTTTGCGAGATCATCGAGAGCCCGGCCAATGCCGTGATCTAACCGCTTCGTCGCCTGGACGAATTGCAATTCAGTTGCAACCTCTCCCTTCCCGGCGGGAACAGCAATCTTGTCCTCGGAACCCAGACGGCCAATTAGAACGTGACGGTTCATGTTCAACCCTCTTCCGCTTCGCCCATGCTTTGCAAAATTGTGAATGCCTGCTCATAGACTCCATCGATGAACGTTTGAACCATCGCAGTCGTCATGGCTTGTACGCCGGCAAGGCCGGTGGTGAGCGCATCGGACACACTTCTGCGAATGAAATCGAAGAGCTGTGTCTGCACGTTTTCCGCGTCCGCGACACTCGAAGGCAACGAGACGGTCTTGCTGCCTATATCGTTGCAAAGCCGTGCCTCAATCGCGTGTGTAGCGTATAGCTCCAAGATTGTCTGAAGTTGCGCAGTATTCAACGTATCGAAATCCGTCAGACCGTTATCTGCGAGATCGGTGATCGTTTCGATGAAGGCTTCGCGCGCGATACTTGCGTCGATCGACCCGCCTTCAGGGCAAACATAATCCATCATGCCAATAAAAATCTCATCGATTGGACGGCCCGCCAAGGTCCCGAGATTGAGCGCCTGAAGCGCCACCCGCGGACCGTTGGCCGAAACACTGGACAGGAACGTTGCGAGGCGTGCGCTCGATTGCCGCGCCGCTCCCATACGCTGAGCTGCCGTTCGGCTGCCTCCTGCAGCTTTCGAAACGTAATTCGAGATTGACCGACCGAGACTTCGCCGGTCGCTACCACCTGAAGAGGCGAACTTCGAGAAGTTGGTTCGCGCCGCAGTGTATCGGCTCTTATCGCCGGAAGCAGGGATAGGTGGCAATGCCGGGGCGGGAGGGACTGCCCGCTGCGGCGACGCCGGTGGGCGTGAGTTCGGTGTTGGCGATTGGCCCGGAGCAGAAGGCTGTCCCGGAGGTGGTTGTTGCCCCGGACGTTGTTGTTGTACCGAAGGTGGTGGAGGAAATGGCAATGGCCCCGATCCGCCATTTGGAATCCAAGACGGTACGAGGGGCCTATCTCCGCCTCCGCCGCTATATGAATTAGAGGTTCCCATCAACGTCCGCCTTGTTTACGCGTTTTGAGCACTCCCGCGGCGGCGGCTTTCAGGAATCGATTTTCGCCCTGCCCCCAGCTTTCGAGAAGCAGGTCGAAGCGCTTCACGACTTCCGCATCCTTGATGGCGCTATCCCATCCGGCACACACCCATGTCCCGACTTTCGTTCGGGGCAAGTTTTCCAATAAATCGAGAAGGTTCGATTGCAGGACCGGCTGGGCTTTGACCAGGACCGCGAGCCCGGCCGCGCCAGGAGGTTCCTTGTCGAACGAATCCGAACCGATGATTCGCGCGCGGATAACTTCGAAAACTTGCGCAGCTTCGGGAGGGGCAAGCTTATTGAGATCATCCTCGAAGGCCTGCACCGCGAGTTTCGGGCCAAATAGTTTTTCCGCTATGCTTGCCACCTGCCCTAGCGCGGTTGACGCCCCGAAAAAGTCCTTCCTGTCTCTCGACACGAAAAGATAAGGTCGCAGATCGACATTCCCGAGCGAAGGCGACAGCCGTGCCCAATCGATGGCGATCGGAGATGTAAGCCATTCCGAAACCAGCGGGCTCGTTTCGCTTTTGACGACCTCGAGACCGATCTCAGAATTTCTTGGCGGATCCACCTTCGCCGGTTCCTTCTTCGGCGATTCCCCTTGAGGGCTTCTCGCTGCAGCTTCGAGGGCGGCGAGATCAGGACAGACGCCTTGTTCCGAAAGTGTCGCTACCGTCGCGATCTGCTCAAAGACACGCGTGATGAACCGTTCCGCGAGCATCAGCTTCGCGAGTACCGGAATTTTTACGTCTTCGCCGAAGCCACGGGCGTCGGCAGAAGCCTTTCGCAGCAATAGTGTATTTAGAAAGCGCTTGATCTGCCGCGGATTTCCGCGTGTGCCTTGAGCGAGAATCGGCGCAATCTGATCGCTGAGCAACAGCGCATTTTGAGCCGCATTGACTTCGCCCCCCAACGCGCCCTTTACCGCCTCCGCGTCGAGGACGCTCCCTTTCCACGGCCGCTTGAGTCGTTCACGGGCCGCATCGATCAACTTCCCGAAAGGTTCCGAATTTTCGCCGAGCTCGGCGCCGACGAACAGAAGTGTGACGTAGATTCGCGTTTCAGCGTATCCGAGAGCGGGAATGCGGAATGGGATCTGTATCAGCTTTTCGAGATAATTGCGCGCGTAGGTTTGCGGTCCGGTTGTGTCAGGGAGATCGGGGAAATGTTTGCGGACGGCATACTCGATCATCGCTTCGTCCGCGGCAACGACGAAAGCTGTGCGTGAGGTAAAGAGAAAGAGCCTGATTGCCTCAAGAGTTTCGATCGCCGTGTCTGGAAGGCATCGATCCAGATCGTCGATGAGAACGATCAACTGGTCGATTTTGGCGTCTTTGAGTAGCTGGTCAAATGCTTTGCGGAATCCGGCGACTTCATCGGGCACGTTGGTCGTTTTGGACTCTTCCTTCAAGAGTTCTTTTCCGCTCTTGAGAGCAGCCTCGACCCTTTCTTTACTGAACGTATCAGGATCAGAGACCGCATCTTCCAGTGCGGTCATCATGCCCATCACGCCGATGTGCGGATGACCCGCATAAAAGCCGGCGGCCGCGACTCCGAAACCAAGTCCCTTCTTCGCCAACTTCAGAAGATCGATCCGGTGATAGATTTCGTTCACGAGGGCGGACGCCTTTTTGAGTAAAGGTCGCTTGTCGAGAAGGCCCGTTACGATCCCTTCGATCAAGGCAATCTTGGAATCTTCGAAGCCTTGAAATCGCCAACCGTTGAATTTGAGACACAGGACGTGCTTATCTTTCTCGAGTTCTGCCTCGATCATCTCCAACACACTCGATTTTCCTGCACCCCAATCGCCATGCACCCCGACAGTCACAGGGCTTTCTGGCCGATGGCGCAACAAGTCAACGATCGTCCGTGCGATAGGTTCATTGTTGAGGAGGTCTACTTTAGTTTCATTGTCGGAGAGGATCATTGCGGTACTACCTTTCCGCGGACATCAGGCGGTGTTATTTGAACCAACTGCACGATTGGCGCATACTAACTGCGCGCTTCTAAAGAAAACGGATGCTCGATGGAAAATCCTTTACCAGTATCTTAGCCTTGACTAGGCTGTCGATGACAAGGGGAAACTGATTTGCCCCTCGACGCCATGGCGGGTAGTCAATTTCTAACCGCTGAGGGATTTGGCTTCTCAGAATCAAAGTTACTCAGAACCCGCGAGTTAAGCCTACTACTGAGTGGACGCGGTAATCAATTCAGCGACAAACTGACTGGCCATCATTAGGCAGGGCTCATGGATGGACATTCATCCTCTGGACGGGCTCGTTCGGTCTGCGGTCGGTGTGGCGCATTTGCAGCCAGCCTTCCGAGAGACACTCGCAGAGTTCATCGAAGGCATTTCCAATAGGTTTCTGAACGAGGGGTCCTGCACTGGCGGATTGACCCTGGTGGTGATGGGCGGGGATGTGCGATGAGACTACCAAGAGAGCTGCCGCCCGGATGTGCTCTGCAGATGTGGCCCTCCGCGGACTTCGATCAACGTAATACTCCGTCGCGGGAGATGGCGCTGGCCTGGTCCAGCATCACCGAGCACGTAAAGATTCCGTGTCCCAAACCCTCGATCGAAATCATGACTGCGTCCAGATCTTCCATCGGGACCAAAGCAGTAAATAGCATCCGAGTGTCCGTATAACCATTCACGGGCTCGCTGGCAATTTCGGCGCTGGTGACACGGTCATCCATTGCGTCAACGAGCGGTTTCCCGCAATGGGCCAACGGAGCAGGCCAAGCGTTCTCAGCAAGCGTAATGGACATGATCCGGATCAGTAAATTCCAGCCAAGACTTCTCTCATCGAATTAACGATAGTCGATACCCAGCCACACCAACCATCGCCGCAAATGGGCTACTGATCCGGCATCAGCCAGCCCGGACTGCCTGATTGCGAATTTTGGGGAGTCTAGCGCTGGCGGGTGTGCAAGAGGTATGCCGGAAAGGTAGAGTCCACTCAGGCGGAAAGTGGTCGGTAAGATTGCCGTACCCGTCATGCCATTGCCTGACTGAATTGCCTAACGTGCCGTTCGGCTCGGGCACCGATGTAGCACACGAACCCGCGCCGGGAGACGAGCCCGCTCGATGTTCTGGAAGAGTTGAGATTGATCAAGCACATCAATGGCACAGTTATAGTGATTCATTTGGTGGCCGATACATCTCGTGA
>CAYWMR010000133.1:0-11017 GCA_964458965.1 uncultured Occallatibacter sp.
TCCAGAACGAAGTAGGGCATGGCCATGTTGATCTCGCCGGCCAGCTCGATAAAGCGGGTGCGGAGGTCGAACTCCCGCGCCTTCCAGGAGAGATAAAAGGGATCGATGGGAATGCAATGCCCCCCGAGGCCGGGACCGGGATAGAAGGCCTGGAAGCCGAAAGGCTTGGTCCTGGCCGCGTCGATCACCTCGTGAATGTCGATGCCCATTCGCATGCACAACTGCTTCAGCTCGTTGACCAGAGCGATATTCACGCAGCGGTAGATGTTCTCCAGCAGCTTGGTCATCTCCGCAACCGCGGGGCTTGAGACGGGGACGATGCGCCGGAAGATGGACCCGTACAGCGCCGAGGCCAGTTGCACGGCTGCCGGCCCGCACCCGCCCACCACCTTGGGAATATTGGGCCGCGCCACCGTTTCGTTGCCGGGATCTTCGCGCTCCGGCGAAAAGACGACGTGGATGCCGGACTCATCGAGCGAACGCGCAACCTTCAATCCCAGGGGATTGCCGGCCTCCAGCAGCGGAACCACCACCTCCTCCGTCGTTCCGGGATAGGTGGTGCTTTCCAACACGATCAGTTGGCCCTCGTGAATGTGAGGAGCGATCGACTTTACCGTCCCGACCACATAGCTCAGGTCGGGTTCGTGGTGCTCATCGAGCGGCGTGGGCACGCAGATGACCACCGCGTCCATCCGGGAGATCTCAGCGTAATCGGCCGTGGCCCGGAAGCCAGCCTGTTGCGCTTGCTGAATGTCGGCGGGAAGGATGCGAACAATGTAGGATCCGCCTGCGTTGAGGGTGCTTACCTTGTCCGCAGCAATGTCGAAACCCGTCACCCGGAAGCGTTCGCCGCTGAACAGCAGCGCCAGCGGCAGCCCGACATATCCCATCCCCACGATCCCGATGCGCGCCTCGCGGGTTTCGATCTTGGCATTCAGAGCAGCTAAATGGCTACCGGTTACGGAAACTGTCATTCTATTCATTCAACCTCAAGTGTTTCAAGCATTAATCCGCCGCTCAATGCGTGCAATCGGACACCATCTCTGAGCCGAATCCGAGACACTATCCGGTCGATCCTTTGAGTTCGTATCGGAACTCGTTCTTCCAGACTACGCTAATTCCAAAACCAAGCAAAGGGAGATTTCGACGAGCTTCCTTTGATTGAGAGGAGTCAACGCTCAAATGAAATCTTGGATATTCCTGGGAATACCGAAAGACTCAATGCGTCGAGTCGGATGAGATCGAGTCAATGTTTGCTGGGCGGTCAATGAGACTGGGAATGGAAATCTCGCCCCCATGCATCAGCGCATCGGCGGCCTGGTACAACTGCCAGGCCGTGGCCCAGTGTATCTCGATGCCCCTCAGCTGCGCCTCTTCTGCAAGCCAGCGAAACACGTTTCCAAGACCGCCGCCCAGCAGCGGCTCAAAGTTTCTTTCTTGCGCGCCGTGGGTGTAGAGCTTGAGGAAGAGATCGCTTCCGATGGTGGGCGCAAGATCTAACCACCGGCGCACCCGTGCAGGCGTTGGAAGATCGTAGCCGGCTAGCTCTCCCGTCTCCAGCCGCGGCAGCAGCCGTCTGTCATAGCGCAAGCCGAGCGGTCCGGTAATCATCAGCAGATCCCCCTGCCTGCCGCCGCCAACGCTGGCTTCAACGCCGCGATCGAACGACCTTGGACTGTTGTCCGCATTGTTTGTGCACCAGTAGATCTGGTTCACTACCCGCCCCTGCGTCGGCGAGGGCAGCGAAGGCATGGTGAAATCCGCGTAGCAGCCCAAATCGCGCAGCAGGGCGATTTCGCCATTCAGGCCGCACGCCTTGCCATCTGGGTGCGAGTTGTCCAGCGCCCAGTTGCCGTGAATAAACCCGAAAACCGTGCGTCCGTCCTGCTGACGCAAAAGCCCGTGATCTTCTGTCAGGCGCCGGCAGAATTCGGTCACTTTCTTCACAAACGATTCGCGCTGCTCGTCTTCGTGATGCAGATGTACTTCCACGTCTCCAACGCCCAAACGCGTTATCTCCGCAATTCCGTCGAGAATCTCACGCCGGTACTCTTCTTGTGGAAAGAAGAAGGTGTATTGCGGGCGCTGTCCTGCTGCGTCCAGGGGAGCCTCATCGGCGATTCGCGGCCATTTGTCGCGCCATTTGGCCACCCGGCCCAGCCCGTCCTCAATCGAGGCTCCCAGGCATAGCGGTTCGAAATGATCGGCGACAACAATCCAGGCGCGCTTCGGCTTTCGAGGCCGGAGGCTCTTGCGCAGCCGGTCCCGTACATACGGCGTCATCCAAATTTCCGCGTGTCGAGGGAGGTTCATTTCCTGCAACGATTCTATAGGCTGAGGGTGCGGGAAAATAAGAAATTACGCCTAAGCCTGCGGCCCAAAATAAAATTGGGGCGTTGAAGAATGGTCGGCAGGTACGCTTCCCACTTCTTCTACACCCCTTGTTGCGGCGGGTCGAATCCATGCCCGCCGCGCCATTCGTCTCAGTTCAACTCGTGCTCTAATCCAGGAAAACCACTCTTCGAGGAAACAAAATCCCTACGGCCTCAATACCAGGCTCTTTGCCGGCTTGCCCCTGCGGAACATGACCATAGCCGCCAAGCCGAGCAGCCCGGTGCCGAGCAGGATCAACGACGACGGCTCCGGTGTGCCGGGGGCGACGGTGTTAATGTTCCACTCACCGCCAGAGGAACCGATCTCACCAGTACCATAATTACCTGAGGTGTCGCTGACGTCATAAGTGAAGGTTCCGGGCGTGTTCGTGTACCCAGACTCGCTCCAGTAGCCTGTGCCGTTAAAATCAAGGTCCTGATTGGTAAATGACGTAATGTAAATCGGGCCAGTGAGGGTGAAGGTTATCGCGCCGCTGTTAAAACTAAGTACATCCCCCGCATTAACACTGTCCGGGTTGGTAGCAATGTCAACTGTGGAGGGCACCCCGACTGTAGAGCCGTTGGCGATCTGGGTATACAGCGATGAGCCTGGGACCTTTGGCTGTGCGTAAGAGTTTGGGCAGGTTTCTGACGTGGTGATGCTGACAGGCCCACTCGGACCCCATGAGTCGTTGCAGTCATTAACACTCATGCCGCCCGTCAAGTAGATGGGGCCAGCCAAAGCGCTCGGTGCCATCGCAGCGGCCGTTGCCAAAGCGATTAATGCTAAAGTTAACTTCCTCATATTGCCTCCTGGATTTGCCGTCCCACTCGCTCATCCTGCTCAAAGTGCCTGCAAAGGTATGTCGAGTGTTCGGGGCTCTTGCATTCAGTTGAACTGCCCAACGAAAAAATGTCTAAAACTTTTGCGCAAACTTCGCGTCGAGTTTCCTATCGCCCTTCCAGACTCTTCTTGGCTGCTTCAGCAATTCGGGATCGCAGGCCAACTGCCGGATTTGGGTGGAATGACCCTATCCCTGAGTTTACAGGGCAGTACCAATCCTTGCCTGTCTTATATGCAGATCGGTTGCCAAACTGTTTTCTTTTGAAATCATATACTTAGCTGAATCTAAAAAAGGTCATGTGCAACTTTTTGCATAGCACTTGCCAAGAAAGTTCCTCTTTTTTTCCCAAATGACACCAAGGTGGGATATCGGCACCTCCCGGAATTAAGCTTCGAAGGCCCATTGTTTTCATCAACCTGACACCAAATCGCGAGGGCTGCCGAATGGGGCCTTGCGCTGTCCAAAATCACGCCCCGATCATCGACTCCCAAACCGCGAATTGTAGAATTGTTCTGTCCGGCCCTTGCCCCGAGCCAGGGACACGGCGGAGTCCGAAGTTCATGACCGTTTTCCCCCACGCGATGCTCAAGGAAATCTATGAGCAGCCCGCTGCAATTCGCCGCACCCTCGACCTCTACCTCGACGGCCACTCCCTTTCTTCCCGTGCCTATGCCCCCATCGCCAACTGGCTTAACTCCCGTGGAGAGGTCCTCATAGCGGCCAGCGGTTCCAGCCGCCATGCCGGACTAGCCGCCGAAGTCCTGTTTGAAGACCTTTGCGGGCTGGCCGTCGACGTCGAGTACGCCAGCGAGTACAGTTGCCGCCCGTCCGCCAACTCCCGCAACCCTTCCGTGCTCGTAATCTCCCAATCCGGCGAGACCTCGGATACCCTCGCCGCGCTCCGTTCTGCCCGCGCCACCGGCCAGCTAACCCTTGCCATTGCAAACGTTTATGGAAGCACCATGCTGCGCGAAGCGTCTGCCGCCATGCCTCTCGGCGCAGGCCCCGAACTCGCCATCCCCGCCACCAAAAGTTTCACCTGCCAGCTAACCGCCCTCTATCTGTTGGCCCTCTACGAGGCCGAGCGCCTGGGAACCCTCCCCCCGGCGCAAATCGACCAGAATCTGGCTGAGCTCGAATCCATCCCGGCCCTCATCGAGCGCCAACTCGATGCCTGGCGCGACCAGACCGCGTCCTTGGCCGCAAAATATTCAAACGCAACCACTTTCCTCTACCTCGGCCGCGGAATTCACTATGCCATCGCCCGCGAGGGAGCTCTCAAAATGAAAGAGGCTTCCTATGTCGAAGCCGAAGCCTACCCCTCCGGTGAGCTCAAGCACGGACCCAATGCGCTTGTAAGCGATCAGGTCCCGCTCGTGCTGCTGCTTACGGTCGATCGCACGCTCCCGGCCTCGGTCGTCCGCTACGAAAAGTCTCTCCAATTGCTCGAAGACCTGCGCCTCCAGGGCGCCCGCACCATTGCCCTAGCCAATACTGGGGACAGCGCAGCCGCCGCGCTGGCCACGGACTGCATCTTCATTGAGCCGGCCAGCGAACACCTGCTCCCGATTCCTGAAGTGATTCCGTTGCAATTATTTAGCTACTTCATGGCCCTGGAGCGCGATGTCAACGTAGATCGCCCCCGAAACCTCTCCAAGGCGGTTATCGAGGCCTAGCGGGCCGCTGAAAAACTCATCCGGGCGGTAGGCCGGGGATTTATCCCCGGCATAGAGCCAAAAAATCGAGTTTTTCCGCAACCTGCTAGGCATGCGGCTGCTACTCTAAGCGCTCTTCCCCCCCCCCCCCCCCAAATCGAGAAGGCCTTCAGGCCCGGGCCCTTCGCTAGGCGCTCTTCCCAGCCGCCCCGCCCGCAAACGCAGCCTCGATCTCTTCCAGCGTCTTGCCCTTGGTCTCCGGCAGCCAGAACGCCGCCACCAGAAAATAAATTACCGTGATCCCGCTGAAAAGAAAGAACATGCTCGAATACCCATACTTGCTCACGAATGGCAGAAAAATCCCCGCCAGAGTGGTGGAAACAAGCTGATTGATCACCAGCGCAATACTCATCCCATTCGATCGAATCCGCGTAGGCATCAGTTCTGAAAGCGCCAGCCACACGCACACCCCCGGACCCAATGCAAAAAACGCCATAAACGCATACAGGCCCAATGCCACACGCCAGCCGTGCCCGGCATCCGGTACGCTGGCCACCAGCGCCTTCTCGATCTTCAATGGTGCGGTCCGCGCCCCGGCAAGGTCGGCAAACGGGTCCTTGAAAAATGCCTCCACTCGGTTAACGGGAACCACGCTCGCCCGGTTGATTTCGATAGCCGTCCCTCCCGCGTCGTCCGACCGAACGTAACTCGTCGATCCCGTGAAATCTCCATAGGAGTAAATCACCGAAAAAGACGCCCGATCGCCCCGAATATCGCCACCTGAATACCCGCTCGCACTTAATAACTTCCCAGCCGAATCCCCATCGAAGCGCAGGCTCAACTCCTGCTTCCCGTCCACCATCGCTTGAATTGCGCCTCGGCAATCCACGCTCTGTTTCTCCGTCATCAGAAACATAACTCCAACCCATACCAGCGATACAATAATTCCGCTGGTTCCCAGAACCAGCAGAAACTTTCGCCCCTTCTTGTCAACCAGCGACATTCCGATCATGGTCGTCAAAAAGTTAACCGCAGTAAAGATCACATATCCCCAGTGCGCCTGCAGGTCCGATAATCCGCTCTGCAAAAGAATGGCCGTGTTATACCCGATAATGGAATTCACTCCGGTAGCCGTGTTGCAAAACAATATGGTGCAGGCCAGCACAAAAGGAATTACGTATTTCCTGCGCAGAAGAGATTCCTGCCGCCCCTTGGCGGATGCCTGCCCAGTTAGTTTCCGCGACGCTTCGGTGCGCGCAGTTTTCTCCATCTCCGCTAACTCGATATCGGCTTGGCGCACGCTGCGCGATCGAAGCAGGGAGGCAAGCGCCAACTCCTTCTTGCCCCTCCTGAAAAGCCATCGCGGGGACTCGCTAACGAAGAAACTCCCAATCACAAACAGGACGCCGGGAGGCAGCGAAACCCAGAAGATGCGCCGCCATGCCTGGTCCTTGAACCCAAACAGCATCGCGGCATCGGCGACCTTCGCCACCGCCTCTACACGGTAGCTGAAGTACATCCCCACCAACGCTGCGGCAACAATCCCCAGTGTCAACAGCCACTGGAAGACGCCGGTCCCTTTGCCGCGATTTGCCGCTCCAAGGCACTCGGCAAGATACAGCGGAACCACCACCCCAATCAATCCGCCACTTACTCCTTGCAGCAGCCGTCCAAAGAACAGCGGCGCATATCCATGCGAGAGAGCGATCACCGGTATGCTCAAAATGAATGTAGCTCCGCTGAAGATCAATAGCGGTTTGCGGCCCAGCCAGTCCGCAAGCAGCCCGGCAAACAAAGTGGAAAACACGCTGCCCAGCAGCACCGCCGCCACAATCACCGATAGCTGCGCCGCATTCAGGCCCGAGGTGGCCTCAAGATAGGGCAGCGCGCCGCCAATAATCCCTACATCGACCCCATACAGCAACCCGCCCAGCCCCGCCACCAGCAGTAGAAACAAGTTATAGCCGCGCCTTGCATCGGCATCACCGGGCGCGCTCATGTTATTCATTTGGATAACAGTCATCTAGATAACTCCTCGGTTTTCATAACGGCGTCCATAACTCGTAATTCGTGAGCTAACTCAGGCCGTTCCTAGCGAATCGCGGACCAGATCGCCAGATTAACTCCTATCATCAGCACTGCCGCTCCGGGAATCAGGAGCAAAGCTTTCTTCAGCCGAAGAGGATCCCCTCCTGCTATGGCGCCGATAAGCCGCGAGCTGACTGCGAGACCCGCCCATCCGCAGGTGATAACAAAGCCGATCGCGGTTCCACCCATCCGTGGAAAAGCATTGCCGACAATCGCCAGCGTCGTGGGAAACACTGGAGCCATCGAGAGTCCAGCGATAAACACCAGCACAAACGCAGCCGTAGGTTTGCTGGTCCGCAGCATCAGAAATGTGGTAACCGCCATGGCAATCGAAGCCGCCAGAGTTACAATCACCGGCGGCACACTTATAAGTATGGGAGAAACACCGACGCGGCCCACAAGCAGTCCCAAAGCGAATCCCAGCGACAGTATATTCAGCGCCCTCGATTCCGGAATGCCTTGAGCGATGAGGTGGCGCGGCAGCCAATTCCACACACCCACCTCGCAGGATACGTAGAGAAACAGGAAAAGCCCAAGCAGAAAAAGCAGTGGCCGGCCCAGCACGGAGCCTGCATCGGCGAGCACAAATCCGGCAGCGCCCGTAGGAGCGGGCATCTTAGCAACTGCCTGAATCATCAGCGCCACCACCGTCAGCGATGCAACGGTATAGCAAAGGCGAACCCAGTTCCTCTTGAATAGATTCGCTGAGATAAACGGTGTGGCAAGTCCGCCCAGGCCGAAGAATAGATTCACCAGGTTCAGCGCGGTCCCGCGATGCGACTCGCTTACGCCGCTCACCAGCGCATTCGCGCCCGTCACCACAATTCCGCCGCCTACGCCGAGCAGAAACAGCAGCGCCACAATGCTGCCGAATCCCCGCGATCTCGGCAGCACAAACAAGGCAACCGCTATCAAGGCCAGGCCAAGAATCAACCCCGCTTTGTCCCCCTGAGTGTCCAGCAGCGGCCCCACGCCAACCGAGGCAATCATCAGTCCCAGCGCCTGCGAAAATGCAATCGTCCCGTTTTGCGTTGGCGTCAGCCGGAAGCGATCGGATAAGTCGGGCAGAATGGTGCCCAGCATGGCGGCAATCATTCCATAAACAAAAATGGCCAGAATCGCGGCAAAGATCAACACTTGGCTGACGTCCTTTCAATAACTCGGTTCATAGTGCGCGATTTTGTTGAGCTAACTCAAGTCTGCACCAAAGAAGGCTGCAATAACTTGTTTCAATTTCTCTTCGGTCCAATGCTCAGCTTCGTCGGCGGGAGTTCGTTTCTCTTGTTCTCAACGCGGATTGGTTCGAATTGTACCTCTCAGCGCCATTGCCGCACCATCGCTCATTTTCGAGCCGCATTGCCCTCCTGTTCTTCCCGACCTCTCCATCATCCGCGCTATCCTTCGCCGCTCGGTCTTCTTGAGCGCCAAGGCGTATCCACGCGCCGCGCTTCCAGTAGACTGGTAGGGGCAATGACACCTATCCACAAATCGGGATGCGGCCTGTTCGGGGCTGCGCTGGCTGCGGCGTTCTTCTTCGCGGGTTGCGGCACGCCCGGCGCGCCCTTGCCGCCTTCGCTCAAGCTGCCTGACCCGGTCACCGACCTGGAGACTACTCGCGCCGGCAACCAGGTCTCGCTCGCCTTCACCATGCCAAAGAAAAACACTGACAAGCTTCTCATCAAGGGCAATCTCCCTGTTCGTATCTGCCGCAAGCAGGAAGCGGAAACCTGCGTCGATGTTCCCAGCGGCCTGCTGCTTCCTCCAGGCGCCAAGGCCGCGTTCACTGAGACGTTGCCGCCCGCTCTTGCCGATGGCCCACCGCGCCCCGTCACTTATTTTGTCGAGCTGAAAAACTCCCGCGGCCGTTCCTCCGGTCTTTCCAATGCAGCCGTCATTCTGGCTGGCCAGGCCCCCGCGCCGATAGCTGGACTTTCCGCCAGCGTGCGCAAGCAAGGCGTAGTCCTGCGCTGGACCGCAGACAGCGAAAGCACTTCTGTCCGTTTGCATCGCAAGCTGCTAACGCCTCAACCAGTATCCAAGCCCCAGGCGAAATCGGGCATCATGGCGCCTGCCCCCGAGCCGCTTGAGCAGAACCTGCTGGTCGAGCCAGCCGGGGAAACTGGACCCGGTCCCGACCGCGCGCTCGACAAAGATATTCGCTTCGGCCAGGTCTATGAGTATCGTGCCCAGCGCGTCACCCGCGTCATCGCAAGCGGCAAACCGTTGGAGCTCGTTAGCGAACTCTCCGCACCGGTACGCGTCGAAGTTCTCGACATCTTCCCGCCCGCCGTACCCAACGGTCTCGCCGCCGTTGCCACCGCTGCCCAGGCCGGCGCCAAGGCATCCATCGACCTCAGTTGGCAGCCCGTCACCGATGCCGATCTCGCCGGTTACATCGTCTATCGACGTGAGGCCGGCGCACCAAACCAAACCTGGCAGCGCATCTCACCCGCGGAGCCCCTGGTCGGCCCGGCCTTTCAGGACACTGCCATTCAGCCCGGCCACACATACCAATACGCTGTGACATCCATCAGTCAATCCGGCCATCAAAGCGAGCGCTCAGCCGACACCGAAGAAACGGTGCCCAACCTGTAAAGCTCAGACTTGGAGCCAAATCAAAATGGGTTCCGAGCCCTGCAGAAAATTCAGGCTTTGGTAGAATCGTTGCAGCTTGGGAAAATTGAACTGCGGCGATGCGGTCGCTTAAGAGGTGGAAGATGAGCATTCTCCTGAATCCGGATCTGGAGCAAAGAATCGCCGCCAAGGTGCAAAGCGGGCGTTACCGGTCCACTGACGAGGTGATTCAAGAGGGGCTCGACCTTTTGGAAGCCCGAGACACGGTCCCGCAGCCAACTGCTGAGCAGAGTCAGCCTCCCATCTGGGAGATCATCGAAAACATTGGCAAGTCTGTCCCGGATGAAGAGTGGGCAAGAGTTCCCTCTGACTTGTCGAAGAACCTTGACCACTACCTCTACGGAGCACCGAAAGTCTCAGATTGATGGACATTTTCGCGGATACCTCCTACTGGGTTGCGTTGGTCAATCCCCGCGATCAACTACACAAGGTTGCGAAAGAAGCCTCGATTGCGCTTTCCGGCAGCCGGATCGTCACCAGCGAATGGGTTCTCACAGAGCTTCTAAACAGCTTTGCAGAAGGCAGGGCAGATCTGCGTGCTGCGGCATCGAATGTAATTGCATCCATTACGTCAAGTCCAGATGTAGTCGTCGTCCCGCAGACAAGCGGCGGCTTCAATGCAGCTTTTCGTCATTTCCGTGAGCGATCCGACAAAGGCTGGAGCTTGACGGATTGTTCCAGTTTTCTAATCATGCGACAGCATGACATCCGTGCTGCACTTACTCACGACAAGCACTTCGAGCAGGCCGGCTTCAGCGCTCTAATGCGATAAGCCGCTGAAAATGAGCTTCTCGAACCAAACCACAACAGGATCGCCTCCATGAAATACTGCCGCTTTCAATTCGATAATCAAATCCACTACGGCTTAGTCGAGCTCCGCGACAACGAGCCCTGGATTGTAGACCTGACCAGCGCCCCCGAAGAAGACCTGGCCTTCAGATTGCAGCATGGTCGAGCTACGTCGTGGAGCTTCGATTTCGAACCAATGCCCCTCAGCGCAGCCGATCTCCTGCCCCCCGCCACTCCTTCGAAAATCATCTGCGTAGGCCGCAACTACCGCGACCACGCCAAAGAGCTTGGCAACGAAGTCCCCGCCGAGCCGCTGCTCTTCTTCAAACCGCCCTCATCGCTGCTAAAGCCCGGCGGCATCGTGCGTCTCCCCGCAGCCTCCTCTCGCGTCGACTTCGAGGGCGAACTGGCTCTCGTCATCGGCCGCCGTGTCCGCAACCTCAAGCCCGATGCAAACCTGCGCGACGCAATCCGCGGCTACACGCTGGCCAACGACATAACTGCCCGCGACCTGCAAAAGAAGGAAGCGCAGTGGACCCGCGCCAAAGGGTTCGATACCTTCTGCCCCGTCGGCCCAATCGTCAGCGACGAGCTCGACCCCGAGGCCGGCCTCACCATCGAAACCCGTGTCAAC
>CAYWMR010000134.1:0-11003 GCA_964458965.1 uncultured Occallatibacter sp.
GCGAGGCCGAGTTCGACATTCTCTACGGCGAGGGCATCAGCAAAGAGGGTGACGTTCTCGACCTGGCCGTGGCCAACAACATCGTCGAGAAATCCGGCGCGTGGTACAGCTACTCCAGCGAGCGCATCGGCCAGGGTCGCGAGAACACCCGCACCTTCCTCAAGGACAACAAGGACATATTCGCCCGCATCGACGGCGATCTAAGAAAGAAGCTGAACATAGGCGCAGTCAAGGCCGATGTTCCCGATGCCCCACCCACCGGCCACGCAGAAGCCAAAGAAGCAGTCCGCCCCCGCAAAGCCTGAAACACTTCGTCAACTTGTAGTCCGGCCCACAAAATGCACTGTGCCCCATTCATTCGCGTGCTCTTGGCGAATGAGTGGGATACCACAACCCTCAAGCACCCCGTTCATTAGGAGCGAGCGCAGCGAGTCGAAAGCCTGCCCTGAGTCTGCCGAAGAGGGCCTGCGGTTGAGGGATCTGGCCGGAGGGAGCAGGGGCCTTTAGGCCCCTGAAACCAACCCTTCCATCAACACGGCTTCAGCCGCGGGCCCTTCGCCCGCGGAATCCACCGCACCTGTCGCCACCCCGCCAAAGCGCCGCTCCCTGCGACTGAATTCTTCGAGCGCAGCCTCCAAATCACCCTCGTCAAAATCCGGCCAAAGACGATCTGTGAACACAAATTCCGCATACGCCGATTCCCACAGCAAGAAGTCCGATAACCGCTGCTCGCCGCCGCTCCGAATCAGCAAATCCACATCGCCACTCTCTGCCGTCAGCGCCCGCGTCAGCGTGTAAGTCATTACCTCGGCCGAGAGCGGCCGCTCATGCAAGAACGCCGCGGTCGCATCCGCGGCAGCACGCGCAATAGCGTCGCGAGCCGAATAATCAATCGCCACGCGAAACTGCAAGCGACGCCCGCCCTCCGTTGCAGCCTCGGCCTTGTCGATCTCGCGCTGCACCGATGCTGCCAATCGATCGCGCCTGCCAATGACCTGCAACCGCGCGCCTCGCTGCCGCAGCCGTTCCGTTTCCAGCCGCAAAAAAGCCCTCAGCAGCCAGAAGATGCCCTGCACCTCGGAAGCCGGCCGCCGCCAGTTGTCGGACGAAAAGGCGTAGACCGTCAGGCACCGAATCCCCACATCCGGCGCACGCTCCACAACGCGCCGCAATGCCGCCACTCCGGCGCGATGTCCGGCGATGCGGGGCAGTCCGCGCCGCATCGCCCATCGCCCGTTGCCGTCCATGATGATGGCCACATGCAGACCTTCTCGTTCCTGAGTCTGCATTACGCGGTTTCCTTTCGCTGCTCATCAGCGCCCGGCAGTGGCAGCGAGCTATACCAGTCGATCCCGCGTGTGAAATACATGGCAGCCGCAACGGCAAAGAAGCTGGCAATCGCCCCAATGAGCAGCGCGTCGTCTTCGAGCCGTAAAAGCAGATAGATGAACACATACAGCAAGCTGAAGACAATCAGAGCCCTGATGCCTTGCACCCGGCTGTTGAATATCCATTTAGCGTTGGTAGAAAGCAACGCCACCGTGCCTCCGCCAGCAAGCAGGAAGGCAAAGTCGAAACCGATTTTCTCCGCGAGCGATAACAGCAGCAAATAAAAGATGATCTGCGCTGTCCCCACAAGAACGTATTGTGCGGGGTGTACCCGTTTACCCGTCGTAGCCTCGAAGATGAAATATGTGAGGAACACCAGTCCCAAAAACAGCAGTACATACTTCAGCGATCGGTCAACCGATCGGTAAGGGTCCACCGCTTTGATGCTTGTGCCCAGAATGGTCTGCTGCACCTGCGTTTGGCCGCTCAATTCCTTCGTCCCGTCCGCGGCTCGCGGGCTTCTTTCGTCCACCAACCCCTGCACAAATAGCGATGGGATCGCCATAAGAAGCCCCAGCACGCAGACCAACATGAGTTTCATCCCCATCGACCGTGACTTGAACCTGCCCTGCCCATCCGATTGCAACACCGAAAAATCGTTCACCTAAATTCCTCCCTGTTAAAAGTTGAGTTAGCTCGAAAATTGAGTTAGTTCAAAAATACTTTGCATCGCAAAGTAACCACACAAAAAAAAGCTCAAGCCTCCCGCGGAGTCAGCCCCCGCACACGCCCGCCCGCCGCCTCGTCCGCGCCACCTTTCGCCGCATCCCGCACCACCTGCTCCAGCGTCGCAAGGTATTCGAGATACCGCTTCCGCCCATCGCCCGTAATCCGGCAAACAGTCTGAGGACGATTTCGTTCATGTCCTTTCGCAATCTCCACCATTTTTGCGTCTTCCAGCACGCTCAAATGCCTGCTCAGGTTTCCATCGGTAAGCGCGCACAACTGTTTCAGCTCCCCAAACGTCAGCCCCTTGGGATGCGTCAGCAGAGACGTCAGCACGCTCAGCCGCGCGCGCTCGTGAATCACGCGATCCAGCCCCTCATACGCGAACCGCCCTTCACTTCCCCGCTCCGCCGTCTTCGCAGTCTTAGCCTTCATCGCCGGACTCCTCCGCAGTAAACAACAGAATCCCCGCCACCAGCAACTGTCCCGCTCCATAGACAACGCCCATCGCCCATGGAGAAAGAGCGCGGTTATCCCCGAGCGTAATGCAGGTCAACCCCGACAGCAGGTACCACGCTCCCGCCCACACCATTTGCCGCGGCAAAAATCGGCACGACGAAAACACGCCCAGGCTGTAGATCACCTGCCAAAGTCCCGGAATCATCCAATGAGCCGACGGAACCGCGCCCGCAATCACCATCGCCATCAGCGCCCCCGCCCCGGCCGCCGGCAAAAACTGCTCCACCGCCATCCGGATCATCTCGTCGGCCATGCCGGAGTGCACGCGCTGTGTCCGCGTCACCATCTGCACCCCAATCAACCCAGCCGACAGCACTGCGGTCGAGATCCAGATAGCCAGGTACGCCCCGATGCGGTTGGCCGGGTCCGGCACCCATAGCCCCTGCGCCGCCGCGGCCAACACTGCAATGCCGCCCGTAGCTGCCAGAGTTGCAGGCCCGTATCCGCGAAACTCCGTGCTCAGGGCCACCTGCCTGCGGATACTGCTGATATCGCCCAGCGCTTTGTTAAGATCGCTCATATCGCCTTCACTTTGTATTGCAAAGTAACCGATCCGCAAACTTCTGTCAAGCCCGCGGCTTTCGGGGCACCGGAAGGAACTCTCAGATTGCCGAATAATCGAAGATTACCCGGACTCAATCGGCGGGTCGCAAAATCCGGCCCTATTTTCGCTGGAAATGCCGTCCCGAGTGCTGTACAGTGGACGGCAATGGACCCTGACCTTCCTGGCAGTCTTGAACAGCAAGTCGGCGAGCTGCGTTCGCGCGTGAATCGACTGGAAGAAGCGCTCACCCGCCAGGGCATTCTTTCGCAACAGTACGCGCTCCGGCCCGCACCACCGCCTCCGAGTTCCATTCAGCCCGTGCCGCCACCCGAGAAACAAAAAGCAGCGGCTCCCTGGACTGCCTCTTTGCCGGTTGCAGCGCCCAGCTTTGGTTCCTATTCCACTGCTGCCGCGCAAGACGAACGCT
The DNA here is from genome assembly GCA_964458965.1 of uncultured Occallatibacter sp. Lineage (GTDB taxonomy): Bacteria > Acidobacteriota > Terriglobia > Terriglobales > Acidobacteriaceae > Telmatobacter. The sequence continues at coordinate 3,546 of CAYWMR010000134.1, forward strand.
CGCTCGAGAATCGCATCGGCTCGCATTGGTTCAATCGCATCGGCATCCTCGCCATGCTCATCGCCGTGGCCTGGTTTCTCAAGCTGGCCATGGACAATCACTGGATTGGCCCGTTGGGGCGCGTACTCATCGGGCTCCTTGCCGGCGCCGGCCTTATCGTCTGGTCGGAGCGCTTTCGCAGCCGTGGCTATGCGGCCTTTTCGTATTCGCTGAAGGCCGTGGGAAGCGGCGCGCTCTATCTTTCCCTCTGGGCTGCATTCTCGCTCTACCATCTCGTTCCGCCCGGCGCGGCCTTTGCTGCAATGATCCTGGTCACGGCTTTCAACGGCTATATGGCCTGGGCACAGAATGCGGAACTGCTCGGGCTCTACGCCATTGTTGGCGCGCTCAGTACACCCATCCTGGTTTCAACTGGAGGCAATCACGAAATTACTCTCTTCAGTTACCTGCTGGTGCTGAATATCGCGGCGCTTATCCTGGTCGCCATGCGTCCCTGGTCGAGGCTGCTTTTTGGCGCTTACCTGGGCACAGTGCTGCTCTTCATCGGATGGTGGTCCGACTACTATTCCAACAATCAGTTTGGGCGGACGGCTTTCTTTCTCACCGCTTTCTTCCTGCTCTTTGCCTTCGCACCGAAACTGGTCCGGGTCGACCTGCAGGACGGCGCGCCTCACTCCGCATGGGATCAACTGGCAATGGTTGTGCTGCCGATTGCCAATGCGGCTCTCGGATTCTTTGCCTACTACGCCCTCTTCGACTGGCCAACCAGCTCATGGACCGGCGCCTGGCTGGCGGTTGCCTTTGCCGCCTTCTATCTGCTGCTGCTCCGCCTGCCCGCGTGGGGAAAATTGCGCGCAAGCCCACCCATGCTTTCAGCTTTGCACCTCACCACCGCGGTTGTGTTTTTGACCATTGCGATTCCCCTCAAAGCCCAAGGCCGATGGCTGACGATCGGCTGGCTCGCCGAGGGTGCTGCACTCCTGTGGATGGCAAGCCGTCAACGCATGCTGCTGCTGCGCGTGTTGGCGCTGCTCTGCCTTGCACTCGGATTGATTGCGCTGCTCACCGTGAATCCCTCAGCATCCACCACCCCCATCTTCAACCAGCGATTTGCAAGCTACCTCGCCGCCATAGCCGCCTTCGCCTTTGCTGCTTGGGTTGAAATAGAACCGAAGGTTGAGGGTGAGAGGAATCTCGAAGCACCCCGGCCCACCATTGCCGCAGCGGCTCTGCTCACCGTAAATGCCCTCATCCTGCTCGCGATTGCCTGGGAGATTCACAGCTTCTGGTGGTTGCGACACTGGCGCGGCGACCCCAATCAGTGGAACAACTATCTCATGTACGCTCAGTTCACTTACTCCGCATGGTTCATGGTCTTCGGCGCCATTCTGCTCGCCATCGGCTTCTGGCGGCGCTCGCCATTCCTGCGCTGGCAGGCGCTCGTTTTGCTGGCCGCTACCATCGTCAAAGTCTTCCTCTTCGACATGAGCCAACTCAGCCAGGCATACCGCATCCTTTCCTTCCTCGGCCTTGGCGCATTGCTTCTCGCCGTCAGCTTCGTCTACCAGCGCGACTGGCTCAAACTCCGTCCAGACCACGGCGGAAAACATGAAGCTTAGCGCCGCCATTCTCCTTCTCGCCACCGTTGCCGCCTCCCCGGAACTGCGCTACTTCCGCTATCAGCGCCCCATCCAAAAATCATCCGGCCAAAGTTGCCTCGTCCTCGATCCCGCAATCTTTCCCCACGCCGCGCCACAGCTTGCCGACCTCCGCCTCTTCCGCGATGGCGCCGAAGCCCCTTTTATCGTCCGTGTCTCCGCGTCCACTGAATCCAGCGAGAAATCCATTGCCCCGCTCAACCTCGGCAGCCGCGACGGTCAAACCGTATTCGACGCCACCTTGCCCGACGCGCCCTACACCGACCTTCAGCTCACAGTCGCCGCGCAAAACTTCATCGCCACCGTCACCGTCACCGGCAGCCAGGCAGAGACCGGCTCCCCCGAAACCAAAATCGGCTCCTACACCATCTTCGATCTCACCAGCCAAAAACTCGGCCGCAGCACCGTTCTCCACCTCCCGCAATCGGATTTCCGCTACCTCCATTTCACCATCCGCGGCCCGCTCCCGCCCCAGAGCGTTACCGGCATATCGGTAGGCCGCTTGCCTGCAAGCCCGCCCCGCTACCTTGACGTCGCCCAGACCGCGCGCTCCGAGCAGAAAAACCATGCTTCCGTCTTCTCATTCCTCGTCCCCGCCCACGTTCCCGTCGACCGCATAGCCTTCACTCCCGGCACATCCCCCACCCAGTTCAGTCGCGATGTCAATATCGCTGTGGTGCCTGTCCCTGCTTCCCCGCCGCCCGACGAGTCCCAGCCACCACAGCCCGTAAACTCCTATGGAAATCTTCTCCGCATTCACAGCTTGCAGAGCGGCCACAAAATTGACGAAGAGAGGCTGGCCTTCGACGCTCCCTGGGTCGATTCCGCCACGCCCACCAGGTGGACCATCACCATCGAGAACGGAGATGACGCGCCGCTGAACTTGCAATCCGTTCGCCTTCAGATGCTCGAGCGAACCCTCTGCTACGACGCGGAGGCCAACAGCAGCTATCTGCTCCTCTATGGAGACGCGGCCCTCGTCCCCCCGCGCTACGACTACGCCACGCTCTTCACGCCGCAGTCGAATGCGTCCCAAATCGCGGCCGCCCCCGAACAACCCAATCCCCAGTACCAACCCCGCCCCGACGCCCGTCCATTCACTGAGAAGCACCCCGCGTTGTTATGGGCAGCTTTGGCCGTGGTAATAGCGCTGCTCGGAACCATAGCGCTCCGATCCCCAAGACCCCCACCGCAATCCCCAACAGAGCAGTAAGAACTACCATGCCGCAGAAAAACTCACATCGGACAGGCTTTGTACCAGGGCACGACTTCACAGGCTGCGGAAAACTCGCATACCGTGCAATGTTCGCAAGCTTTGTATCAGGGTACGACTTCAGTCGTGCCGAAAAGCGCCAGAATAACGTGGGGTTTTAACCCCTGCAGGATGCCCCGCCCCACTGCCGAAAGCCCCCCCCAATAAAGGCTGTCATCCTGAGCGAGCGCAGCGAGTCGAAAGCCTGCCTTGAGCAACGTCGAAGGGGACCTGCGGTTTGCAAAGGCTTTGTATCAGGGCACGACTTCAGTCGTGTCTCCATGGGCTTTCGGCCCGCTCAAGTGGATGAAAACACGGACGTTGGGTGCCCCAGGTCTCGATTCTGAGACCTGGGAGTCCATGAACCCATCTTCGCCTGTTCTTCCCTAGTTTTCGACCGTGCCGCAAACAGCCCAATAAATCCGGGGCTTTAGCCCTGCGGGATGCCCCGCCCCACTGCCGAAAGCACCCCACAAAAAAGTCTGTCGTCCTGAGCACCTAAAAAAGGCTGTCATCCTGAGCACCTAAAAAAGGCTGTCATCCTGAGCACCATAAAAAAGCTGTCATCCTGAGCGAGCGCAGCGAGTCGAAGGACCTGCGGCTGCTTTTCGGGCCTCTCAAGGTTCGCCACAAGCCGGAGGGAGCAGGGGCCGGGGTACCCACCACGTGGGTCGAGGCCCCTGAAACCAACGCCGCAATCAACGCCGGCTTTAGCCGCGGGCCTTTCCCGAGCCGCCCGATCCCCTCCGAGAAGCCGACATTCGGGGAGTAATGCGCGAATGCAGGTCAATATGGGACGCGGGAAGTTCCTCAAGGTTGCATTCCCGATTTGGCAGATGGACGCCTCGAATCCGCCAAGCTATAGCTAGACTCCCGCGTCGCAAGGCACGATCTTCTTTCTTTTTGGGGCACGGCTTCAGCTGCGCCGAAAAATGCCAAAATTACGAAGGGCGTTTAGCCCTTGCAAGAACCTGCTTTGTATCAGGGCACGACTTCAGTCGTGCCGAATAAGCAAAAGGGAGGTTTGGGCTTCAGCCCCTGCTCCCCTTCCTCTTTGCCAAATAGCCGTAGCAATAGGGATATTGATCGGGAGAACCAACCAACCCTGCCTTGACAGGGTTTTGCGCAATGTACTCCCGATGCCGCGCAAGGCTTTCGGCGTCGTCGGCGCGTGTCTCGGAGAACCCGCGTTGCCACACCTAGCCCAAGTATTGAAACTCCTGTTTCAGACGGTAAGAGAATCTGCCCTTGATGAGCTGCATGGCCTTTTCAATGGTCAAACCCGCGGGAACGGCGATAAGCAGATGAACGTGATCCGGCATAACCACGAAATCGCTTAACTGGAATTTCTGCGCAGCCACATACGACCGCAGCACGTCGATAAGGAGCATGGCATTCCGCTCGGACTGAAACAAGCGTCTTCCCATGCTGGTTTTGGTTGTGGCGAAGAAGATCCGGGACGAACTGAGCGCGTTCTCGGGGTCGGCGTTGCGAGCAGGTATTGTCATTTCGCGAGCTACGGCTCCATCTCTCCCTCAGTGTCTTGCAGGTCGGCAGGCCAGATTGCCCGAAGTGCCGGTCTTGATTGTAGATCGACAAAGGGCTCGCATGGGCAAAAGGCCAAATTCACCAGCCCGTTTTGCGATGGCTCTGTATCAGGGCACGACTTCAGTCGTGCCGATCAAGCCAATAAAATGAACCGGGCTTCAGCCCCTGCGGGACGCTTTTCGCCACGAACAATGCCTTTCCCCGCAGCTTCTTCAATCCCCTGAAAATGTAGCAAATCGACGAGGCCTTCAAGAACCCTCACCACCAGCTTTCGCATTGCGTTCCGCAGCCAAGGCTCTGTATCAGGGCACGACTTCAGTCGTGCCGATCAAGCCAATAAAATGAATCGGGCTTTAGCCCCTGCGGGAGAAATCGTAGTAGATACCAGCCGTCTCGCGAAACGCGCTCCAGACACTACTGATGCGCAATGACGGAAGCTTCCATTTCCAGCAGAAGACCAAGAATATCTCTATTGGCCGCATCGTTGACCGGCAATTCCGTTTCCAAGACGCTGCAGAATTCATGCGAATCATGGTCAAGGTCTGGGTCGAAGGGGAAGTCCGCGAAAAAGAGATCGGGAAACCCGCAGCGCGATGCGTTGAAAAACTGCCCGTCGGCCGAAGCGAGAGAGACTCTTCGGGAAATCTCATCGATGGTCAGGCTTCGTTGATTTCCAAAGACAACGGAACCGTACCTCTTAAAGTTGCCCCAGTCCCTGTAGCGGTATTCAAGCTCAACGTTCATGCGTGAATCTCTCAATCGCTGAATCTATTTTCACGATGATACTTCAGGAATCCAGCGTCAGGTGAAAATTTCTCTGGCAGCGTTATCGTTCTGCCTGCATAACTTTGAAACGTGTGCCCAATATAGGAATTGGCTTCTGCATGGCGCAACCGGCTTGATAGCATTAGCTGGAGATTGTCGGAGAATGTAATAAGGCCTTGATCGAAGGCTCGATCATGCATGGCTGAAAGGCAAAGACCGTTCCTCGGATTCAGGCGGTTACTCGGATCGTCGCTCCAAGGGACGATGTGGCTGGCGATAAGCAATTCCGGAATGGCAAGCCCCGTAACGCAACACTTAAACTCGTAGGCGCTTAGAACAGATTTGCGGAAAAAGCTTTGCCCTACCCGGGCCTGTATAAGCGCGCTTCTAGTTTCTCCAGCGTAGCTCTCGGGAGCGCTGGCAGGGTCCCCTTCGGACTCAGTGGGCAATCCGGCGCCGGGAAAGTGGCGTTCAACCCGAACAATTTCGTCGGCAAGGCGGCTCCAGTCCGACGTCATCTCTTGCCAGATGTCCCTGTCGGCTTGAGACGCCCCGATCAAGCCCTTACGCCCGGTCGACCGAATCTCTGGGTCGAGGCTGGCCAGATTTGTCAGCTTCATCGCTAAGGCAGAAGGGGTGCGACCGATCATTTTGGCGTACCGTATGATCTCTGGGTTTCTGTGGTCCATCTTCCCAAAGGGCATCTCGCAGTATAGCTTCAGCGCGATGATCAATTGGTCGCGAGACCATCCGTTGTTCTTGGGCATAAGTCAGCTCCATAAAACTCGGTAACATGGATATTCTATGCGCGCCGCAATATGTGCTCCGTCCGAGACGCAGAGTTAGCCCTCGGGAGGCGCTTCGATCAGCTAACGGCATCCCTGCCCGTGAGCACGCATACCCGTGCGATCGACCGAGCGAGTTCTTTTTGCTCACGCCTGCAATGGAGAACGGCTGGCACGGAAACCCGGCCAAGAGCACGTCATGATCAGGAATATCCCCTGTTGGGAAGCCGACAATATCGCCGACCAATGTGTTTTCGTAGCCAAAGTTTGCCCGATAGGTTTTCTGGGCCCACGGATTCCATTCACTCGTGAAGACAGCTTTCCCACCCGCCGCCTCAAACCCCTTGCGAATTCCACCGATCCCCGCAAAAAGGTCAATAAAGGTGAATGAACTATCGTGAATCGGGCTCTCACAGACACTCTGAAGAATCTCGCGCAGCGCTGACTCTATGCAAAGCGGCAGAGGGATCTGGCGGTTTTCCCAGCGCGATATGGTTCTTCGATTCACGTGCAGTCTGTCTGCAAACAATTGCTGGGTGAAATGTCTCCTTGCCTTCAGGAGAAGGTCCAAAGGTTCCGGACGGAATGGAAGGGGGCTCTCTGGGCATCTGAGAAGACCTTATGTCCCATTTTCGTCCCAGAGGCAAGCAAAAAGTATTGCATTCTCTTCGCGCTACGCACTTCGGATCGAAGGCAGCGCAAAGCAACCGGAGCAGGTTTCGGATTGGTCCCCGAAAACGCCATTTTGTCGACGAACCAGCCCCGACAATCGAACCTGGGTACCGGCTTAGCTGGCACCATTTGAGTCGAGGGCCGAGGTCGGGGTCCCGTGCCATAGCTGAGAGCTGAAAGCCAACAGCTTAAAACTGCCAGCACTGCTAGCACTTTCCCACCCCAAACAGCCATTTTGGTGCGCAAAAAAACGTGCCAAAAGTGCATCGTTAACGCCCTTACACGCGCTTAAACGGCCTTAGTACATGCCACTTTGCTTATTTTGTCACGCGTTTGCCTGAACTCATTTGCATATACCCCGCGGTGAAAAATCACACCCAAACGTTCGCATATATGCATACATCCGAGTGGCGGCCTTTCACCCAAATGTTCTAGCCTCTATAGGTGATCTGGACCAACCCAGCCCAAGCCGCATTGACCGAGTTGAGCTCCGCGCCTCTCGTCCGCTTCTCCGTCCTCGCCCTCAGCTCCATCTTCTTTCTCGTCGACCCTTTCGCCGCAATCCCTTCCTTCCTGGCCATCACCGAGAGCGCCGACCCCGTCCGCCGCAAGCGCATGGCGCGCAAAGGCGCGCTCACCTGCTTCATCGTGCTCACCGGCTTTGCGCTCGGCGGCCAGCTCCTCTTCAGGATGTTTGGCATCACTCTGCCTGCCTTCGAAGTGGCTGGCGGCCTGATTCTATTGCTGATAGGCCTCGACATGCTGGAGGCCAAGCGCT
>CAYWMR010000135.1:0-10800 GCA_964458965.1 uncultured Occallatibacter sp.
GTTGAGAATGGTGTCCATCATGCCGGGCATGGAGAACTTTGCGCCGGAGCGAACGGAGACGAGCAGGGGATTGTCGCCCGTGCCCAGTTTTTGTCCCTGGAGACGCTCGAGACGCTCGAGCGCGGCGTCCATTTCAACGTCGATCGCCGGACTGACGGCGCCGCGCATATATTCGCGGCAAGCCTCGGTCTGGATGGTGAATCCGGGAGGAACTGGCAATCCCGCGTTGGTCATTTCCGCCAGGCCGGCGCCTTTGCCGCCTAGCACATCCTTCATGCGGCCGTTACCTTCCGAGGTGCCGCCGCCGAAGAAGTAAACATACTTGGTTTCTGTTGCGGTTGTGGTTGAGCCCGCGTTGGCGGCGAGCTGCTGTGCCATAGCGCCCTGCGTCATGGGATGAAGCCTCCGTATGTAAGTGTCCGCAGCGGCGGATCGTTTGAGAGGGCGGCGGAACGGAGGCTCAGCTTCAACGGGGTAAGAACTCAGCTGAGCGCGTGCGAGTCATCCAGACATTCGACTTCGCCTCGCGGCATTCATAAGTCGATATAAGAAATAGTCCCGCGCCTATACAGTTGCCTGTGCGCAGCGTCACAGACCATCCGCCTGCGCAGAAAGAACCGCACTGGATTTGGATGAGTATTTTCGCAATTTGAGACGAGGGCAGCAGATTCGCGGGAATCCTGGGACGGAGAGAGGGAGCCGAGGTGGATGGCGGTCCGGATTGCTGTCCGGAATGTGAATTGCGGACCGCTATGTGAGACAACCGAAAGCGATGGATGCGGCAGTTCAATGCAGTTGTGGCCGACCTTGTGGATTGCCGGTTATTGCACGTTCAGTGTCACCGTGCCGGTGGAAGTGGTTGTGCCTGAAGTGCCGGTTACGGTTATGGTGTAGGCACCCGGCGTAGTACTTGCACTCACAAGTGCGTTGCAAGCGTTAGTAGTGCCGCTGCCTCCGCAGGATGCCACGCTTCCCGCAACAACGGCGAGGAGAATTGAAAACCCGAGCAGCGCCCGCCAGCTTCGCCTCCGCACCGGAATTCCCCATAGCAACACGCAAGCAAGAATCGCGCCTCCTCCTTCAAACCAAGGCGCTCTGCGCGGCACTTGATTTTGAGATGTGCATCCTTCCGCTTGTCCTAACGTAGTGGCAATGGTGAGCGTAGCCGTCGCAGATGCGGCGGCGGTGATGTTCACGGGAGTGGTTGTCCCGAAGCTCAAGGTGGGCAGTGCTACGGCCCCTGCGGGGCTGGATGTGATGGCCGCGGTGAGCGCAATGCTGCCGGTGTAGCCGCCGGTGGGAGTCAGGGTAATCGTGGATGTGTTTCCGGTGGTTGCACCCGGCGCGACAGTGACTGCCGTGCCGCTAATGCCGAAACCTGTGACTGTGATCCTGGTAGATCCGACCGCACTGGCATAGACGGCGTCGCCTGAATAAGCGGCACTCAGAACGTCGGTGCCAGCGGCCAGCGCGCCGGCGGGAATGTTGATGGTCGCACTCCCGCCAACTAGCGCCGTGGCCGCGGAGGTATAGGTCGCTGAGGAGAGGGTCACGAAACCTGTAGGAGTTGGGTGCCCAGCAATCCCGTTGACGGTAATTACCTCGGAGATCGCCTGGTTCTCTGGTACGGCCGACGTGAAGGGCGTGACGAATACGGTGGCTGATAATGGCAAGGTGACCGTGTAGGCGGCAGTTGCCAGGCTGCTGGTGTAGCAGCCGCTCGCCACGGCAACGGCTTGCACCGTCTCTGTGGACTCCACAAAGAACTGCCCTGCGTACACCATTGAAGCTGTGGTCGGAGTGGTTCCGTCTGTCGTGTAATAAATGGTCGCGCCATCTGTGGCGTCGCTGATCGTCTCCGTCTGAACTGAGGTATAACTTCCCGGCGCCACGCTGAATGTCGGAGTGGCAGTCACAGGCAAGGGCGATGCCGATGGCTGATATACCCAGAAATCGTCGAGAGTTATCACAGTTTCGGTTGCGCCTGCGCCGTAGCCCTGTCCGCCAAGAAGCCAGAGGTTGCCATTTCTATCGTTCCAGTGCGCCGGGCTTACACGGCTCCCCGGAACATTTCCAGGAGCGGGTGTCCCCAGCACCCCATAGGTTCCCGGTACGCCACCCTGCCCAATGTCATCGTTCGGTACAGTGCTGCTGCCGCCCATCCAGGCCCACTGGTTGGTAGCCGGGAAGTACTCCCAAAGATCGTTCAGGTATCCAAACGATGTGGCGGAGCCCGTGCCAAAGCCCCCAAACAACCAGAAATTGCCGGTGCTGTCTGTCCAGCTTGCCGAACCTTCGCGTGGTCCGGGGATATTTCCCACTTCAGGTAATCCTAACGTGCCGTAGACTGGATTCGCATTGCATGGCACTCCGCAAGTGGCCAGCGCGGTTCCTCCCATCCACGCCCATTCGTTGGTGGCTGGATAGAACTCCCAGAGTTCGTTGAGCAGGGCCCCCGCAAACATCCAGAAATTGCCATTTTTGTCCGTCCAGGTAATGGTTGACCCACCAGAGCCCGGAATGTTTCCGGCGGAGGGAACACCCAAAGTCCCATATATCTCTGACTGAAACTGGTTCACAGCGTTGGGACCGCCCATCCAGGTCCATTCACTGGTGGAGGGATCGAACTCCCACAAGTCATTCAGGCTACCGCCGCTGGTTGGAGTGCCGAAATTGCTATCGTAGCCTTTTCCGCCAAAGAGCCATAAATGGCCCTTGCCGTCGATCCAGCTCGCTGCGCCATAGCGACCACCGGGGACATTCCCGGGGGCAGGCGTTCCCAGTACTCCGTAAACTGCGGTTGAAGCGCATATGGCACCGGCATCGCAGGTCATCTGTTCGCTTCCGCTTATCCACGTCCATCGGTTCGTCGTTGGATCGAATTCCCACAGGTCATTGAGATCCCCGACGTTGTCGCCCAAGACGTCGAAGCCCGATCCTCCGAATAGCCACAAATGGCCGCCGCTGTCGATCCAGCTTGCGGAATTCGACCGGGCTCCAGGGGTGTTTCCCGCCGCCGGCGTTCCCATTGTGCCGTAGACCCCGCGCCCGACCGGGGAAACGGAAGAGGGGCCCCCTTTCACCCATGTCCATTCACCCGTTGATGGAACGAACTCCCACAAAGCGTTGTCTCCGCCTCCAAATAGCCAAAGGTTGCCGCTGCTGTCGGACCAGGTTGAGGCGCTCACGGTAACCCCCGGGTAGTTTCCAGCAGCAGCGGTCCCAATCGCGCCGTAGACTGCAGGCTCGCTCCCCTCCGTGCTGCTCCCGGCAATCCACGTCCACTGGTTTGGGGCTGTAGACTGCGCCCATGCCCCCATGGAGACACTGATGAGAGGAAGGATGCCAAGCAGCGGAAGACTCAGAAGTAGACGATCGCTTTTCATTGAAATCTGTTGCACCGGAGCGGCTAGCACCCTTGGAATATAAGAAGATCGCGACTCTAGGGCAGTTCTCGATTTTGCCTTTCCTGTGACGATGGACGACTCACAAGCATACATCGAAATCAGAAAGGCTGAGGCAGTGTGTTGCGCGCCGAACATCGGCAGGCGTGGCCTCGCGGTGCAAAACCGATGGGCGAGCGTCGCAAAGTAGCAAGGCGGGGTGCGAGGCTCAGAAAGGAATCTTCGAGACCAGACTAACTGCAGACCTAAGCCGCTGGACGCTCGAAGCGCGAGCCCGAACGGGAACCATAGGCCGCACTCCTCGACAACAGAATGCGGTCCAGCCCAACCAGGATGAGAACCTCCGCCACCCTCGGCGTGACATTGGAAACCATGAAGCGGTTGCCTGCCTCCCCGGCGGCGCGGTATAGCGCGACCAGGGCCGCAATGCCCGCCGCATCGATCCTCTCCACCTGGCCCAGATCGAGCACGAGGCTCTGCCGGTTGACGAGCGGAAAATAATGCTCGAGCAGTATCCGCTCCTGGCCTCGAACCAACTCGGTCAACTCACTTTCCTGACACGTTCCGATAACTACCGGGCCTGTTGAGTTATAAGTCGCTGTGCTCATGGGAAGCCTCCTTTGATAAATCTGTTTGTGGTACATCAAGCGCCAGGAAGACTCCCCTGACGTTATGAGTAAGTGCATTCGGCGAGCCAAACCAGCAACAAGGGAATATGCTGAATTCACAAGGGATACGAGCCCCGCAAAGTCCCCTGATGTGGGCATGGGTGTTCGGTTTTCAAACTCTGCGTCCGCAATCGGACACAAATATCTGTACGCAAACAGGAGTGTCTCCGGTTCCATGTCCAGCTTTGGATCCAGTTTTCTCGCCCGTAGCTCTCAGGACTTGAAGTCTGGTGAGGGGTCAGGCGCTGTCGGCGGTCTGAGCCGCGAACAGGTGCGCGCGTGGGCCCGGGAGGCTGGATTTGATGAAGCCGGCCTGGTGGCGCTTCCTCATGCGGAGGAGGACCGGGACGCGATGCGCTTTGAGGAGTGGTTGCGGGCGGGACGCGGCGGAACCATGCGCTATCTGGAGCGGGCCGATGACGAGGGACGCCTGATGCGTGCGCGCGTCGGAACCGCGTTTCCATGGGCGCGCTCGGCGATTGTCTGTTTTCAAAGTTACGAGAGCGCACAGCCGCATTCGACCGAGCCGGCAGCGGAGGGTGCGGGGTGGATTGCGCGCTACGCCTGGAGCGGGCGTGTGGATGCGAACGGAGCGCGCCGGCCGAGCGATTATCACAAGGTGTTGCTGAAGCGGATCAAGGCGCTCGAAGGCCGAATTCGAGACGCGCTGGTGCGAGGGGTGTTCGGCGAGTTTGAGGCGCGAGGCTACGTGGATACCGGGCCGGTGGTGGAGCGCGCGCTGGCCACCGCGGCCGGCCTAGGCTGGACTGGAAAGAACACCTGCCTGATTCATCCCAGGCTGGGGTCGTTTGGATTTCTGGCGGTGCTGCTCACCTCTTTGGAACTGAAGGATGAACATGCGTCTGCTCCGCTTCCCGATCGCTGCGGAAGCTGCCGGCGATGCCTCGATGCCTGCCCCACGAATGCACTCATCGCGCCTTATCAAATGGATGCGACGCGGTGCATATCGTACCTGACCATTGAGCATCGGGGAGCGATCGAGTCTGGGTTGATGGAAGGAATGGGGCGTCAGGTCTTTGGCTGCGATATCTGCCAGGACGTGTGCCCGTGGAACCGCAAGCCTGTTCTGAATTTCGACCCAGCCTCCGCCGACCCGGAGTTGGATGCGCGGATGGAACTTGTAAATCCGGCGCTGGAGTGGCTTGCGGGGATGGACCAGGCGGAGTTTGAGCTGCGATTCAACGGCTCACCGGTGCGCCGGACGGGTTTCCTGGGCCTCAGCAGGAACGTGGCCATTGCCATGGGAAACAGCGGGCAAGGGCGATTTGCGGTCTGGCTGGAACAGTGGGCCAAGGCCGCGGATGAGGGCTTGCGCACGGCTGCTCGATGGGCGCTCGAAAGGCTCGGGCGTGACGCAAACCGGCCGGATAAGATGGACAAGCCAGGTGAGTCGGGCGAGCCGGACAAGCCAAGCGGGCGCAGAAGCACGGCGAGGTAACTCCATGCTATGGGATTAATAGGTGGCAGAACGATGAGTTATCCGACCCTGGCCACTTCCAAAGCATTCAATCCTTTGGGACCCTGCTGGCACTCAAACTCGACTGACTCGCCCTCATTCAATGTCCTGTAACCATTTTCCTGAATGACGGAGAAATGGACGAATACATCCTCGCCGCTCGACCGTTGAATGAATCCATATCCCTTGGATCCGCTGAACCACTTCACAACGCCTTGTTCCCTCATTGGAGACCTCCCTGCCTGGCCTTTGGCGCAATTGCTATTGCCAACGGCTTCATCGCACTGTGCTTGGCACGTGCATTCCTTGACGCGAACAAGCTCAGGGTGCGGGGAACACCTTAGAACTGCCGTGAGCCTTATGAGCGCACACTTGTGGCGCGCTGCTTGAGCTCGATGTCGTGCTTAAGTTGGAGTTGGGCCCTGACAATCCAAGACATGCAATGCTAACTGCCTTTCAATTTTTGAGTCATGGATAGCCGTGATCCAGTTATGTCAGGATTTGGGTTCGGATGCAAGCAGAAAATGAATAGCTCATTAGCATTTCGATGAGACATGCGGGGAAGCAAGAATACTCAACGAGCGACCGGTATTGGCCGGGTGACTCAGCGCCGTATGGAGTGCCGGGCTTGAGCTAAGCAAGAGCGCCGATCGACCGAAGCTGGTATCTACAAGCATTTCCTCGACTTCCGGATTTTCATATGTGTGTTGCCTGACAGGGCTATCCTTAAAGAAACCAGAGGTCTCTCGATGAAACGCGGTTGCGCGCCCTCGCGGCCTACGCGGCGTGCGCGCGAAGCAATAACGGGAAGGCGCTGGCCAAGCGAGGGGGAAACACGTGACTGAAGTATCAAATTCCGGTACGGGCAACGAAGGGGAGATCGCAGTTGCCGGCGCGAGGGATGCAGTGGAACCGGCGACGCATTCGAAGTGGTACCGCTGGCGCAGAGACGGCACAGCGTTGGTAACCTATCTGCTGGACAGCGAGGTACACACCTTTGCCTTCAGCGTGGCGGCCAACGCTATTCTTTCGTTCATTCCGTTTATCGTGTTGCTGTATACGCTGGCCTGGTCGGTGTTCCACTCGCAGACCATGGTCAACGTGGTTAGCGACATGGTGAACTACTTTCTTCCCGCGCATACAAAAACCGTGAACTGGTTGCCGAACAGCATCGAGAATGCAGCCATGATGTCGTCCCGTCACGGCGTGCAGGCTTTCTCTTTGATCATGATTCTGGTGGCTTGCACGGGAATTTTCCTTCCCCTCGAAGTTGCGCTGAACCAGGCCTGGGGCGTGACCAAGAGCCGCAACTACCTCATGAATCAGACGGTAGCCCTGGGGCTTGCGCTGGTGATGGTGGCCCTGGCGGTCATCAGCATCTTACTGAACGCCGGAATGCATCTGTTGCTTGCAGCCGTCTTCTTTCATAACATTGATAACTTCGTGTTCAAGGGGCTTTGCTATGCATGGCTGGCATTATCGACCGGCGTCGCCTCGATCACGTTTTTCTTTTGCATTTACTGGCTGCTGCCTAATCGCAAAGTTCCCTGGCGGCCGGTCTTGCGGACTTCAATCTACACCGGCATCGTGTGGCTGGTCGCCAAGCTCATCTTCGTAGCAGTGTTGCCGCATCTGGACTTCGAGGCGCTGTATGGGCCGTTTTATGTTTCGGTTGGACTGCTGTTCTGGGCTTATGTATCCGGGCTGATTTTGTTTGCGGGGGCGCAGTTCAGCGTGGCGCGGTGGGGGGATAAGAACAGTTAGGAAGGCTTTCTATTTGCTGCGATTGAGGTGTTACGACGAAGAACACAGCAGATCCTTCGACTCCGCTGCGCTCCGCTCGGGATGATAGCTATTTTGGAGAAGGGCGCAGGGGAATCTACGGCAGCTTGAACGCTTTTATCGCGATAGCGTTAGGATTGCGCCCGGTGGGCAGCATGTTAAACAGCGACCGCGAAGCGGTGCGCACCACTGACACATCGCCAGAGCGGGCATCCACCACAAAAAGCAGGTTCCCCGAACCGGAAAACGCCAGAGCAGACGGGCCGTCGCCCACGTGGATGGACGGGATGAGGCGCCTGCCATCGTCGATCGAATAGGCCGTTACATACTGCGAGCGGAAGTTGGCTACGTAGAGCAGGGAGTTATCGCTGGAAACTACGCCGCGTACGGGGTTGTCGCCAATCATATAAGCGCCCAGCACATCGTCCGACGTGGTAATAACTTCGGAGACGGAATCGGAGAGTGAGTTGGAGACAAACATCTCGCCGCCATCGGGCTTCAGGGCGAGTTGCATGGGGGCGCGGCCCACATCCATAAACGCTTCCAAGCGGTCGGGCTGGTCTGGGTGTGCTTTCGAGTGGGCGAGGGCAATGGCCATCACCTGGTGGCCGGCGGCGCAAGCTACAAAAGCCTTGGTGGAGTCGGGAAGAATTACGGCATCGGATGCGCCGGGGCAATCGCCGAAGGTTGCGCGGGTGGCAAGGGCTGCAATGTCGACGATGCTTACACTGTTGCCGCGTCGGTTGGCCACGACCAGGGTCTTGCCGTCAGGGGCGATGCGGGCTGAGACCGGCTCTTCGCCGGCGGCGATCTGGGCAACTTCGCGCCGTGCTTTCAGGTCGACGACAGAGATTGAGTTGGAGCCTGAGTTGGCCACATAAGCCAGTGTGCCGCCGGGGTCGACGTCGATGGAAACAGGCTGGCGATGGACTTGAATTGCAGCTGCGACCGTGTTGTTCTCAGCATTGATGACGGAGATCGAACCCAGCGCCCCTTCCGCTCCGGAGTTGACGACGTACACTTCGTTGCGTGTGGGGCTGGCGGCGACGGCTACGGGGTTCTGGCCAACGGCGATTTCGCGGTCGAGCCGCACATTCACCACGTCGATGACGGAAACAGTCCCGCTTCCGCCATTGGTTACGTAGGCAAATTCGCGGTAGTTGGCCGGGTACTCGGGAAAGTCGTGCGAACGGCAAGCGGTGAGGGCAAGCAGGCAAAGCGCGGAACACCGAGCCAGGGCACCAGGTTTCGACAGAATCCCAGGTCTCAGATGCGAGACCTGGGGCACCCTGCATTTATGAGCGGTCATGCGCTCACACCGCGGGTGCTTCAATGTGGATGCCGCGGGCCAGGCTGCGCCCCATCACAGGAGCAATCTGCTCAATCTCGTCCATCATGGTGGCAAACTGCGCGGGATAGATAGACTGCGGACCGTCGGATAGCGCCTTCTCCGGCTGGTTGTGGACTTCGACCAGCACTCCGTCGGCGCCGGAGGCAATGGCCGCCCGGGCCATGGGAAGCACGCTGTCGCGGCGGCCGGTGCCGTGACTCGGGTCCACCAGAATGGGCAGGTGGCTGACCCGCTGCACCGCGGGAATGATACTCAGGTCAAGGGTGTTGCGGGCGTGGTCGGCAAAGGTGCGCACGCCGCGCTCGCACAGAATCACCTCGTAGTTGCCCTCGCTCATAACGTACTCGGCGGCCATCAGGAACTCTTCCAGTGTGGCTGAGAGCCCGCGCTTCAGCAGCACAGGCTTGCGCAGCCGCCCGGCGCGCTTCAGCAGTGAGAAGTTCTGCATGTTGCGCGCGCCAATCTGGATCACGTCGGCCCACTCGGCCACCAGTTCCAGAGACTCGCTGTCGATAGCTTCCGTAACGATGCGCAGGCCGTAGCGCTCGCGAATCTCAGCCATAATGCGCAGCGCCTCGAGGCCCAGCCCTTGAAATGCATAAGGAGAAGTGCGTGGCTTGTAAGCGCCGCCGCGGAAAAACTGCGCGCCTGAGGCGGCCACCTGTTCGGCGATGGCGAAAGCCTGTTCGCGGCTCTCGATGGAGCAGGGGCCTGCCACAATGGCCAGGTTGCCCCCGCCGATGGCCGCGTCGGTGCCCGCGAAACGGATGATGGTGTCTTCTTCCTTGACGTCGCGGCTAGCCAGCTTGTAGGCCTTCGAAACCCGTATGACCTCGGCCACGCCGGAAAGCGCTTCAAGGTTGCCGCGGTCCACTTCTCCCTGGTTGCCGGTGATGCCGATGGCCGTGCGCTGAGCGCCGGGAAGTGGATGGGCGCGAAAGCCCAATTGCTCAATATGGTCGCAAACCGCCTGAATTTCCTCAGTCGTCGCCTGCGCCTTCATCACAACTAACATTGCCGTCCCTCAAACCATCAGTCTACCGGCTTCAACGGCTAAGGGCAATTGCATTCAGGCAGCAGGGTTTTTACGGGCGGGCGCTATGCTCGCGCTCAGTGACAGATCATGAGGTTCAAGGGGCGATTCAGGGGAGTGGTCGATGCCTGTGAGGCAGCTTCGAACTGGAAATCCGGACGGGGATCCGGCAGGGCAAAATCGAGAACCCCAAGTCCGGGCCGACGGGCTCTTGGGCCGGAGATAGCCGAAGCTACTCCTTGGCGGCGGCGCCGGACTTGGCAGCGATGACGGCTGGGGCAACTACCATTCCGATAAAGGCCAGGGCGATCAGTAAGTCATGCATTTGGTTTACTCCTTGTGCGGCTCTCTGGAGCCTGTCCACAAACTGATCTTCGGCCCGATTGGAAAAAACTTAAATACCACAAACACTCGATTTGCCGACATGCCGGTGCTATGCCCATGCCACCTTAGTGGCACTGCGGCAGAACTCCGCGCTGAAATGGGAGGATGGGTTGTGCGAGTTCGGACGAGAGAAATCTATTCAAATATATGAAATAGAACGAGTTAATCGAATCGACGACACACTATCGAGGATTGCGGCCAGAGCGGCCGGCAGCGCGCTTCTGGGCGCGCCACTTAAAGGCAAGCCAAGCCACATAGCTCAGTTGGATGACCCATGTGGCAACGTAGGCGGCAATTACAAACTGGTGGTCGAGAATAGCTTTTTCATCCATTGCTTTGTCCTCCTCAAGTCGATTCCCAACTGGGCCGGTAATCAGCCGTTTTCGTTCAGCGCCGCCTGTGCTTCCTCGGCGGCAAATTTCTGTTGCTGGCGCTCCACGCGATACCGTAGGGCAAGAATCAGAATGCCCCATGCGAACCACGCGCCCATGTTCCAAAAGAATGCCGGCAGCATCGACGGGTCCATCCCCGAGCCTTCTGAGCCGCCAAACACCGGCGCCGGGTGCTGCGTGCGCCACCAGCGGTTCGACATGTAGACAATCGGCACGTCCAGCGCGCCAAAGATTCCCAGCACTGCGGCCAGTGTCTGAACCTGCGGCCCGGCAGCAAAACGGCGCAGCAGCAGGTAGCTCACGTAGATG
>CAYWMR010000136.1:0-10762 GCA_964458965.1 uncultured Occallatibacter sp.
CTTCCGATCTCGCGAACCCGAATCACCTAGTTGCCAGAGATCAAAGAGGCGACGGACTCTTTCTTGCTCGACCCAGCCACCGTCGGCAAGGGCCTTCTCGAAGCACACAATTGCCTCTTCAACGAGCTGGGCGCCCTCTCGGTCAGCAACTCGCAGATACGAGAATTCACGCCTACATGCACGAATCCATCCAAGCACAACTGCCAACCGATAGATTGAGCTTAGCCGCTTGTATGAAGCATAAGACCTTCCAAGTCCCTGTTTGGGACCAACTTGGTGCGCCTTCGTGAGATAAATGGGACGGTGCTCCACGAAGAGAATCTCGTTTAAACGATGAAGCAACGAGACAGCAGAGGTCACGAGAGGATTCGAGTAGCGCCGATAAATCGCGGCTTCGCTTTTTCGATCTGAGCGCCCATCGTTGATTCTCTTCAAAACATAGTCTTTCAATAGGATTGCCGCCAAAGTGAAAAGAGCGGTGATTGCTGCGGCACCGATCTCAGGGGCGGTCATCCACTGGCCAAGTCCGGCTTGCGAATGGGAAGGATCGCCGGAAAAGATAAAGAGCATAGCGCCGCACCTCTCTGCGCGCTTCGTAAATTGAGGCCCCAAAGGCTCGCCCCGAGCTGCACAGTGTTTTGATATTAGCTCCGCCGGGCACCTCAGCTTCGGATTTAGTTGCTAGGAATCGCCCGAAGCGCCGCAAAAGGGGCAACCCGGGGTTAGCCGTCTCCAGTTACCTTGGCGTTCCGTGGGGCCGCCACGAAAATCCCCGCTCACCCACAACTTGCCGTAGAATCAAAATAGAAAGGAAGTGCCGCCATGACCTAGTTACGCAACTGCGTACTGGAGTTCATCATGAGCCGCTCTTACCGTCGCCCCTTCGCGGCGATTACTGGCCTTTCTAGCGCAAATTGGGACAAGCAGATGGCCCACCGCGGTGTCCGCCGCAAGCAGAACCTAGCCCTTAAAACCTGCACCGACTACGAAGATTTCCTCACGCCCCATCGCCTCGAATGTCACTGGAATGACACCTACAACTGGGGTCGCGACGGCGCGCAATGCTACCACAGCTGCCCGCCCGACTCAGAAGACGAATACTACCGCAGGTACTACCGGAAACTGCTTCGCAAATAGCTGGCATCCCAGAGTTTGCGGCGTAAGCCTACGCCGCAAACTTCCCTCGCCCGAGCGGCAACTCCAACTCAATGCGGTCATGAACGACTTTGGCTGCAATGCGTCCCCGCTCCCCGCGTTCCAACTGCACCAACCCGTAGTTGGCCATGGTCTTCAGCGTCCGCGAGAGGTTCGACTTCTTTCTGCCGGCAAGTTCAGCCAGTTCGTCGAGGGAGCCAGGCTCTTTTTCCGCAATGATGCGCAGCAGATCGCGATTCCCCGCGGAAAGCACTTTCGCGAACGACTCCGTCGAAGGAAACCACACCCGTGGCTCCTGCGACGAGAGCTTGCGATCTCCGCGGGCGATGGCCATCGTAAGCGCCTTCATCTCGTCGTAACTCGCGATTCCAACCTTCAGTGTGCTCATGTCGATATCTCCACTTGGTTATCATTTAAAGATAACTCATTGAGGCCTCAATAATCCAGTGCGCGGGTATTGGGTCCGTTTGAAAAGATCTTCCCTAAGCGGCTGAAGGGGCTGCGGGAAAACTCGGGATTTCTGATGAAAGTGACGGAAGGCATCCCTCAGGGGCTGAAGCCCACGTTGATTCTATTGCCTTTGCGGCACGACTGAAGTCGTGCCCTGATACAAGGCCCTCGCAAATTGCATTGGGAGCGAGTTTTTTTGCAACCTGTAAAGCCCAACCTCGGGAATGCTGGGTTTAACGTACGGGCTGAAGCCCGTACCCTTCAAACTGACCCACCATTAATGTGCGCAATCTTTGTTCACCCGCGCCGCAACCGGACCACTGTCTCTATATGAAATGTCTGCGGAAAAAGGTCGACCAGGGTAATGGATTGGATTGCGTATCCGCATCCGATCAGCGCGCGCAGATCGCGGGCCAGCGTTGCGGGGTCGCAGGAAACATAAACCAGGGCGGGCGCGCCAACCTCGCCGAGCAGCGTGGTAATTTCGGGGCCGAGGCCGGTTCGCGGCGGATCGACGACCACCAGGTCGGGCTTCTCTGTTGGCCGCCGGCGGCGAAGAAACGGAAGCGTCTCGCCTATTACCGCTTCGCCGGTTGAGCCACGCAGGTTGTGCTCCAGGGCGGCTTTTGAAGCGGATGCGGACTCGACTGCAACCACGCGTTCAAAGCTGCCTGCAAGTTTGCGGGCGAAGAGGCCGACGCCGGCGAAAAGGTCCCAGGCGAGACGACCCTTGTGCCCATCCGTTACGCAGTCCACCAGCGAATTCACAAGCCAGCGGTTGACCTGAAAGAATGAGCCGCGGTCCACACGATAGTCGAACCCGGAAGCCGGGTAGGTGAGGCCGAGCGAGCCCCAGCCCCACTCGCCTGTCGTGCGCATTTCCTTTCCAAACGGAGCCTGAGCAATTAGCTCCGCTCCCTTCAAAGCCGGGATGCGTTCTTCAAGCGCGCGAGCCCATTTCACAAACAAGCCTTCCTCTGGATTCCGCGTATACGCGCTTGCAAGCATCGCCGATTCGTCGCCATTGCAAAAGAAAGAAATCTCCGCCGGGCCCAGTTCCCAATTCAGTGTTCGCACGATCTCCGCGCTTGCGCTGGCGGCCGTTAGAAGCAGTGGCGCGGCGATGGGGCATTCGCGGATGGGGACGATGTTGTGGGACTGGCGGCCACGATAGCCTAAGTTTCCAGCGCCGTCGAATGCGAGGCGGATACGATTCCGATAGCGCCATGGTTCGCCGGCTATCACGGCAATCTCTTCCGGCGCTTGAACGCCGCCGCGTTCCAGAGTTTCACGCAGAACGGATTGCTTGAAGGCGAGTTGCGTCTCATAGCCCGCGTGTTGATAATGACAGCCCCCGCAAGCGCCGAAGTGTGGGCAGGCGGGGACAATGCGCTGTGGCGCGGCGGTGACGATTTCGTCGGGATCGGCCGTGTCATAACCGCGCTTGCTCTCCCTTATGTGCACGCGGACCTGTTCGCCGGGCAAGGTGAGCGGGACAAAGACGGCTTTGCCTTCCATGTGGGCAAGAAACGCTCCTCCGTAGATAGGCTTGACTATCTGAACAAGTTGAGTCGTCTCGGCTTGCGCGAGCGACGGTTTGGCATGCGCGGGTTTGCCGCGATGGCCTTGCGCGAATTGGGGTTTGCGTGGTTTCATTGTTGGCTCATATAAAACAGGCTGAGGCGCGGCAGGGAGTAGTGAACCAGCAGTTGCTTCTGCACAAACTGGCGTTCCACCTGGCGCAGTTGTACCGCACCCATACGGCTCCGATAAGGGGCAAGCTCGCGCGCGGCGTGTTCCTTCAGGGCGACGAGCAATTCCTCAGGGGCTGCGGCGGTGAGGGCGGCAAACAACTTCTCTTCGAGTACGGTGAGCGTGCGTTCCAGCGCTTCCAAATCGTGCGCGGCGGGGTTGGCTGAGACTTCGGCGCGGAGTTCGGCAGCCAGCTCGCGAAGCCGCGCGGCAGTGGCGGCGCAGGCTTCGGGGGCAACGGTCGCAGTATCGAGCGCTGATGCTGCCGACTCAAGATGCGTTGCAACGCGGTCCTGCTCGAATCCCGACTCGCGCGTGCCGGTGGAAGGCGTCCCGCTGCCGGCTGAGGCTTCGCGTAGTTCCTCTGCAGCCTCCATCACGGCCTGTGCGCACCACGCCAATCCGTTGATGCGGCGCATGCGTCCTTTTTTTTGGCGAGCCTCGTACTTGTCGAAGGCCGCGTCGATCCCTCGCAGCACCGCGTCCAGCGGAATGCCGGCTTCCCGCCACGTCTCGATCAACGCCCAGTCGATCGTGTTGAGCAGCAGGATCGATCCGCGCCGCTGCTGAAAGCGCTCTTCGATCTCGGTGAAGTAGTTGAAGTAATTCAGCACGCCTGGCGCCTCATTGTGGCCGGCTGCGCGGGCGGGCGGTGCGGTTGCGCTCGAAAAGGATGAGCAGGCCATCGAGCGTCAACATGTCGTCGATCTCTGAGATGAAGCGCGAGTCTGCAGAGATTTGGCGAGCCAGGCCGCCGGTTGCGATCACGCGCGGCGTCGCTCCCAGTTCGGCCACCATTCGCTCCAGAATGCCGTCCACCAGCCCGATATAACCGTAGTAGAGGCCAGTTTGCAGATGCGTGACGGTGTTGGTGCCGATCACCTTGGCGGGACGCTTGATGTCGATGCGGCCCAGGCGCGCGGCGTGGGAGAAAAGCGCATCGGCGCTGATGCCCAGGCCCGGAGCGATGGCCCCACCGAGGTATTCACCCTTTGCGGAGATGACATCGAAGGTGGTGGCCGTGCCGAAGTCCACCACGATGCAGGGTCCGCCGTAACGCTCGAATGCGGCAATGGCGTTCACGAGACGATCCGCGCCGAGCTCCGAGGGGTTGTCGACCAGAACCGGCATGCCTGTTTTGATGCCCGGCTCAACAAACAGCGGCTGCACGTGGAAGTAGGTCTCGCAGACCTGCCGCAGGGTTGACTCGACCGGAGGAACAACTGAGGAGATGATGATGTGATGCACCTGGCTGGGCGCCATGCCGTTCATCTCAAATAGATTCACGAACAGCACGCCGTATTCGTCCGCGGTCTGGCTGCGGTGCGTTGTGACGCGCCAGTGTGCGGTTAGTTCGGGCTTCTCGCCGTCAAGGCGATAGAGGCCAAGCACCGTGTTCGTATTGCCTACGTCGAGAGCCAGCAGCATGTTCTAACTTTTCTCCATGGCGCGAATCCCGCCAGTCTGCACGGTTACCAATCCAGTATCGGTGCGCACCAGCAGAAAACCGTTCTCGTCCAATCCGTCGGTTTCCCCGGTGCAGGCCTGCGGCCCGTGCACCTCAACCCGCCGGCCACGCACCCAGGTCGAGGCCTGTTCCAGCCGTTGAGGAATCGTCTCATGCGCCGCCGCATCGAGCAGCCCAGGCGTTTCATGCTCCAGCGATTTTAGCAGGCAGACGAGCAAGGCCTGGCGGCTGATGCTCCCCCCGGCTTCCAAATCCAGCGAGGTCGCGGGCGTGGCCAGGCCAGGAGCAAAGTCGCGCTGATGCACGTTGATCCCGATGCCGACGACAGCGACTGTACCGCCATCGTTGCCCGCCTCAGTTCTCGATTCCACCAGGATGCCGCCAGCCTTCCGCGGGCCGATGAGCAGATCGTTGGGCCAGCGCAAATCCACCGTCAGGCCGGCTACGATACGAATAGACTCCGCCGCGGCGAGTCCCGCGGCAAGCGGCAACAGCGGCAGGCGGACGGCTGGGAATTGCGGACGAAGCAGCACGCTGACGTAAAGCCCCTGGCCGGCGGCCGATTGCCACGCGTGATCGCCTCGGCCACGGCCAGCCAGTTGCTCATCGGAAAAGTAGACAGAGCCATGCGGAGCGCCAGCGCGCGCAGCTTCAAGCGCGTCAGTGTTAGTGGAGTGAGTAACTGGCGAGAAATGGAGCTTGCCCGCAAACATGGTGCCAGCCAGCGAGGCATCCAGAGCGGCAAGATCGAACACGGCCTAACGCTGCTCCGCGTCGATGGTCATCGATATGTCCGCAGCCTTGGCGGAGTGGGTCAGCGCGCCCACGCTGATAAAGTCCACGCCCGTCTCTGCATACGCACGGATGTTATCGAGCACAATGCCGCCGGAGGCCTCGGTGGGAATCCAGCGCTCGGACTGCTCCTGCGCATTGGCTCCCTGCGTCTTCTCGTGAATGCGCTCCACCGATCGTCGAACTTCCTCGGGTGTCATGTTATCCAGCAGGATAGCTTCCGCGCCAAATGCAAGCGCATCTTCCAGTTCCTGTTTGTTGCGTACTTCCACCTGGATGCGCTGGCCCTTTCTTCGCTTCTCCAGCGCCCGTGTAAGCACCGCTGGCAGGCCGCCGCCGAGTGCGATGTGGTTGTTCTTGATAAGAATGCCGGAGGCAAGATCGATGCGGTGATTGGTGCCGCCGCCGCACTGTACGGCATACTTCTCAAGAACCCTGAGGCCCGGGACGGTCTTGCGCGTGTCGAGCACCCGCGCGTGGGTTCCCTGAATCGCGTCAACGTACTTGCGGGTAAGCGTGGCGATGCCGCTCAGGTGCTGCATCAGGTTCAGAATGACGCGCTCGCAACTGAGCAGCACGCGGGCGTTGTGGCGGATGACGGCAAGCACCTGGCCCTCGTGGACGCGAACGCCGTCGAATATCTCGGGATGGCTCACCACTTCAAAGCGGTTCTGCGCGGGAGGGCGAGGGTCGAGGCGGGCAAATATCTCCAGCAGCCGCGAAACCGAGCCCAGCCCCGAAACCACCATCTCCTGGCGGGCGATGATCGATGCCGTCGCGCGCAGGTCGGGATCGATGGTCAGGTTGGTGGTGGCGTCGCGTGCGGCCTGGTCTTCCACCAGGGCGTTCTCAAGCATTGCGTCGATGCGGGTACTTTTCCAATCCATTTGTTTCTCTTTCAATGGTTCAAGAACGCGACTTTGGCTTCATTTGCACAAGAAAGCTATAAATGACTTTCTTCACGCTGTCATCCACCTCGTTGACGATGGAACAAAAGCTCTCCCCATTCCTTCGATAAATCTCAAGCGCGTACTTCTGCTCTGTGCCTGACATCCTTTCGACAAGCGATTGCCAGATGCCGAGCTTGCCGTCTTTGCGTAGATCGACGAGGATGATCCTCCCCATGTCTGTATACCAGAGCAGAGAGACAATGTCCCTATAATCGCGAACGAAAATCCCATGACTGGTCAATAGGATGTACTGGGCAAAGCTCCCGGCCTTTGCACCCGCTCCTGACAGGTCGACGATGGCCAGGGCTCTGTCCGGATAGATATTGTGCTCTGCAATGATCCTTTCCGCATGCAAGGAAAAATCCGGCGCAGTGAAGCAGCCCGGCGCGCCGCCAAATGAGATTGCGGGTTCTCGCCGAACCTTTGCCGCTGGTTTTGCCACTGGTTCGGCTGCTGTGACTGCGACGCTTTCAACAAACCATTCCGCCGGATTCTCGAAGTGTTCCAGCAGTTCCCGGCTGGCGATTTGAATCTGCTTGAAATGTTCTTCCGCCTCGGAGCGTTTAACGGCGTCGTTCTCAAATCGATCGGGGTGCCACAGTTTAGCAGCAGCCCGGAAACCCTTCCGGATCGCAGCCCTCGAAGACGGCCTCGCAGCAAGGCCGAGAGTCCTCAAGTGCTGAGCGCATGTTTCGCAAACACAAGGCATTCCTTGTCTTCACTGGGGAGGCGCGGCCAGGGCTGCCGGGAAGTCTTCCCTCTCGAGGTACGGGAACTCCTTCAGAATCTCGTCTTCGGTCATTCCCGAGGCCAGAAACGAGGCAAGGTCGTAGACCGTAAAACGCAGGCCACGAATGCAGGGCTTTCCTCCCATCTTGCCCGATTCAACGGTGATGCGCGGATTCAGATCGGCCATCGATACCCCCTCTTCCTCACCCGTTCTCATTCTATGGCAGGAAGAGCAATTGCGAACGAACCGGATTTTCTCCGCTTCGGTTTTCGCTTGTCCGAATTGTCATTCCGGCGGCAGTGCGTCGAGATCGCCACGTGCCTTGTCCAGCAGCCGCTTAGCCTCATCCCGCTGTTTCTTCAATCCCTCAACGATGTGCGCTGGTGCCTTCTCCAGGAACCCCGGGTTACCCAATTGGCGATCGGCGTTTGCAATGTTCTTTTCGTGCTGAGCGATTTCCTTTTTCAGGCGCTCGCGCTCGGCGGCAACGTCGATGGTGCGTTCCCTGGCCTGATAATCGATTCGCACGGAATAGTAACTGAGGTACCGAAAGACCCCAGGGCCTTCGATCTCAGTATCGGCAAGTTCAATTTCAGAGACTCGAGCCAGCTTTCGAATGACATCTTGATTGCCCGAGAGAGCCCGCTTCACCGAATCAGTAAAAGCATAGACGGTGATGGGTACAGATTCCTTTTCCGGGACTCCTTCGTCCTTGCGCATGGTTCGAACATCGCAGATGAGATTCTGAACAAAGCTCATGCGCGCGAAGGTGCCTTCGTCGAAGCCCATTCCACCAAATTGCCGATCGAATTCCTCTTTCGAGGACACAGGATAATTGCCAAGAGCGATTGACCTGGCCGGCGGGTTGCCGTCGTAGATAGAGTGCCAGATTTCTTCGGTGATGAAGGGCATGAAAGGCGAGAGCAGCCGTAGAGAAGCTTCAAACACGCTGACCAGCGTTGTAAGGGCAGCTAGCGTTTCGTCCACCTTCGCAGGATCGTCGAAAATCAAACGCAGCTTGACGATCTCCATGTACCAATCGCAAAAGCTGCCCCAAAAAAACTGATAGATGAGGTTCGCCGCGTCGTCGTAACGGTAGTTTTGCAGCGCCTGGTTGACCTTGTCCGCAGTACGGTAGAATTCCGCGACGATCCATCGAGCTTCGAGCGGCGCATCCGGCGCGGCCATTGGCATCCCGCCAAGCACGCCAGGATCGACCGTGATTCCAACCTCGGCAGCACGATCAACGTTCTGGAATAGAAACCGCGCCGCATTCCAAATCTTATTAGCGAACGCCCGATAGCCTTCCGTCCTGGCAACATTGAAAGCGATATCCGTTCCTGGCGAAGCCATCGACGCCAGCGTAAACCGCACCGCATCCGTCCCGAATTGCTTGACGATCTCGATGGGGTCAACCACGTTGCCCTTGGTCTTGGACATCTTCTCGCGGTTCGCGTCGCGAATCAGGCCGTGGATGTAAACCTCTCGGAACGGAACCGAGTCCGCAAGAGAGCGCGGGCTGCCATCTGGCATCGGCACATCGGTCGAGAACCAGCAGCCCAGCATGATCATGCGGGCTACCCAGAAAAAGAGAATGTCGAAGCCCGTGATGAGCAGGCTGGTGGGGTAGAAAGCGTCGAAATCTTGACGATCCTGGGCCCCCTCCCCGGTCCCCGAGTGCGAGGGACCGGGGGCACCCTGGTTCTTTGGATGGAAATTGGGCCATCCGAAGACGGAGACAGGCAACAGGCCCGACGAGAACCATGTATCGAGCACATCGGTTTCCTGCGTGATCTGCGCCGAGCCGCAGTGCGAGCATGCGGTCGGGTCCGGGCTCCCGCCAGGTCGTGCAACCGTAATCTTGCGGCAGACCCCGCAATGCCACGCGGGAATCCGATGCCCCCACCACAATTGGCGGGAGATGCACCAGTCGTGGATGTTTTCCATCCAGTTGAGGTAAGTCTTTTCATACTGCTCGGGCGTAAATCGGATCGCCTTCTTCCCGTCCGCGTCGGCCTTGACGGCGGCGATGGCTTTGTCGGCTAGCGGCTGAATCTTAACGAACCATTGCGTCGAAAGCCGCGGCTCCACTACCGTCTTGCAGCGGTCGCAGTGGCCAATGTTATTGGTGTGATCTTTTAACCCGGCCAACAGGCCCTGTTCCTCAAGGTCGGCCACGATCCGCTTGCGGGCCAC
Organism: uncultured Occallatibacter sp.; assembly: GCA_964458965.1. Classification (GTDB taxonomy): domain Bacteria; phylum Acidobacteriota; class Terriglobia; order Terriglobales; family Acidobacteriaceae; genus Telmatobacter. The sequence goes on from CAYWMR010000136.1 coordinate 9,494, forward strand.
ATAGCGGTCGAGGCTGGCGTAGATGCCGCCCTCCGCATTGATGTGGGCGGTATCGTCCATCACGTTGATCGACGGAAGAGCATGACGCTCGCCCAGCGCAAAATCGTTGGGGTCGTGCGCCGGGGTCACCTTCACCGCGCCGGTTCCAAAGTCGCGGCTAACCCAATCATCCAGAATGATGGGAATCTCGCGGGCAACAAGGGGCAAACGAAGTTTCTTCCCATGCAAGTGCAGGTACCGCTCATCCTCGGGATGAATGGCCACAGCCACATCGCCGAGCATGGTTTCCGGCCGCGTCGTCGCAACGGTCAGAAATTCGCCGCTGTCCTTACCGTCTTCGCCGACAACCGGATAGCGAATCTCCCAAAGATGGCCTTTATGCTCGTCATAAACCACTTCCAGGTCGCTGATGGCCGTCTGGCAGCGCGGACACCAGTTGACGATATATGCGCCGCGATAGATGAGCCCCTGCTCGTATAGGCGGGCGAACGCCTCGCGGACGGCAATGGAGAGATTGTCGTCCATGGTGAAGTACTCGCGCTGCCAATCCACCGATGCGCCCAAGCGCTTCATCTGCCCCAGGATCGCGCCGCCATAATGGCGACGCCATTCCCACACGCGCTCCACAAAGGCTTCGCGGCCAAGCTGCTGGCGAGTCTTGCCCTCGCTGACGACCTGGCGCTCGACAAGCATTTGCGTTGCTATGCCGGCATGATCCGTGCCTGGAACCCACAGTACCCGGTCGCCGCGCATGCGCCGCCAGCGGACCAGGATGTCGCTCTCAGCGTGCTCGAACATGTGCCCCATGTGCAGGTTGCCAGTCACATTGGGCGGGGGCAGCAAAATGGTAAAGCCCTTGCTGGGCGGGCGGACGTTCGCTTCGCTAGCAGAAACCGGTTCAGGCGTCGGCTGCGCGAACAGGTTTTCGCGGACCCAGTACTCGGCCCAGCGATCTTCGATGGCGGTGGGATCGTAGGATTTGGGCAGGTCGTGCGGCATTGTTTTCTTCGGCGGGTCCCCGGTAATCTCGGGAAAACACCCGTCGAACCAGGGCATTCAAAGCGAGGGGACCACCCACTCACTTTAACAGATGGGGCTTGAAATGGGAGCCTGGAGCATTCAGCGGCAGGCTCCATCCAATGGACCAATGAGATGCCCGCAACTCCCCTGCGATATCCTGCATTTAGACGGTAGATGCAGAGTTGAACAGCGGCGAAGGAGCTGGAATGGGCGGGAATCGAACAGGAAACAGCGTGGAAGCATTTTTCC
>CAYWMR010000137.1:0-10721 GCA_964458965.1 uncultured Occallatibacter sp.
CGAAATGAGCGAGGCAGCCATTGCAGCCATCGTTTCCCAGTCCAAGAGCGTCGATGAAGTAGCGCGCGAACTGGTAGCGCGGGCTGTGGAGATCGACGGCAACGACAACACCACCGCGCAGGTTATTCGCATTCGATCGGTGGAGCAGGTGGGCATGTACCGCGGCAGACCTTATCGACTGCCCGCATAAGGTGGCCCCGCGACAAGCTGTTGACTTGCAGACAGCCAGATACCGGAAGCGCGATACCGAGCGTTGACGACTCGAGCACGTCTTCCGCGTACTGTTGAGAGTGACACTTTGATGGAGCATAAGGCAGAATGGGCTTTCACGAAACATTAGAACCAGGTTCGCAAATCGATTCTTACCGCATCGAAGCGCAGGTGGCCCGAAGCGGCATGGCCTCAATTTATCGGGCCATAGACATGCGCGACAATCGCACGGTGGCCTTGAAGATCCCTCATCCCGACCTCGAAGCCGACCCTGTCCTCTTCGACCGCTTCCAGCGTGAGTCGAGCATCGGCGAAAAGCTGCACCATCCGGCGGTCATGAGGGTCTTCTTGAGCGAGAGGCGCTCTCGCCTTTATATGGTCATGGAATGGTGCGAGGGCCGGCAGCTCCGCCAGATGCTCGACGAGGGAGAACTTTCTCAAAGCCGAGCAGTTCGGATCGCAATTGGCGTTCTGGAGGCGCTGGAGTACATTCACGCCAATGGCATCGTGCATCGCGATCTGAAGCCGGAGAACATCATGGTCGACGACCAGGACAACATCAAGCTCATCGACTTCGGAATTGCCGGCGACGCAGCCGCGCGGCGCCTGACCTATGCCAACTTCACCGCCGTCTTCGGCTCACCCAATTACATGTCTCCGGAACAGGTGCAGGGCAAGCGGGGCGATGGCCGTTCCGACCTCTATTCTTTAGGAGTGATTCTCTACGAAATGCTCTCCGGGAAACTACCCTTTTCCGGGCCCACGCCGATGGCGTTGATGAATGAGCGATTGTTGAACTATCCCGTCCCTCTTCGTGTCGCCGATCCTTCCGCTTCTCCTCAGCTACAGGAGATACTTTGCCGCGCATTGGAAAAAGATCCCAGAAACCGATATGCAAAGGCTCAGGAATTTGCGCACGATCTCGCCAATCCGGATCAGGTTGGCGTGGAGGACAGGCCGGAATTGCGCAACTGGCAAAAACGCAAATCACAAGCCACCCGCAAGATCGTCTATTACGCCGGGCTGGCACTGATCCCTGTGGTGATCCTGCTCCTGATGATCCTGGTTGCGCATCACCGCTAGCCGACTCCCAAATCAATACATCGTCATTTGTTATTGATGTCTGTTTTATGTCGTCTTCACTAGTTTTGTAATCGAGTCCCACCTCTCTTTTCACTCAGAAAGGAGAATAATGACCAAGCGCAAGCTCGAATACATCTGGCTTGAGGGAAAAACACCTACAGGTAATCAAGACTTGCGACGCCTCATATGGCAGCAAGCTGAATCACCGAAAATAGGTAGTGGGCCAGTTTGATGGGTACGGGATTCAGCCCGTACTTTGAGCCCAGTAATCTCAACGATGGGATTTGGCCCCTGAGGTGATCTCACTTCAAACTGACCCACTACCCGAAAATATGCGTTCTTGACATATACGTTATGTAATCGTTATATTTTCTTTATCTGTTGTACACCTTTCGTTTTACCATCGCACGAAATCATGGTTTTTCAACGGAAGTCCGGGAATTGGCCTGGAGGGCAGTTGAACCAATGAACAGCCTACTTTGGATCGCGCAGATTGCGTTGGCCGCCGTCTTTCTGTTTGCCGGATTAAGTAAGATTATTGTCCGAAAGCGCCGTGTGGGAGCGCTGCAGGAACCGGCCATGTCCGGTTTCGATGGAATGCCGAACGAGTTGGCTGCTGCTATCGCTTTATTGGAGATTGCCGGAGCCCTGTGCGTGGTTGTTCCCATCGACCTTTGGCCACCGGACATTCTCATTCGGCTATCTGCCACCATGCTCGCGCTGCTGGCAGTTGTTGCCGTCATTTACCACGCCCGCCGTAAGGAGCACACTGGGAACACCATAGCGGCGTTTCTTCTGGCGCTGTTCGTGATTATCGGGCGCTGGCCATGGTAAGCGCAGAGCCCGAAGGTCCAACTGCCTGAAGGCAGGATGAACAATGCGCCAGATCCGCGTCCCAATGGTGGACGTTCATACGCGAAGCCAACTGGCTAAAATTGCGATTGAAAGGCACTCTTCCGATTGGTTAAACCCGAGGCTAAGAACTGACGCTGGGGGAACTTTCGGATTGAACCTGCAGTCCTGATCCTGCCTGGACTTCTTCGATTGACCTCCCGGTCAATACCCAATGAGAACCTGGTTAATGCTGCTCGATCATCGATGATCGGAGCGACAGCCTGTTGGACCCCAAGGGGTTCCCACGCTGGGGTCCCCCTCTGGGAATGACTCAAAGAGGTTCATAAGATTCAAAAGGACTTACGCGACCGACGCACCACGATTGAAATTTATAAATCGTTGATTCTACGTAGCATTGTCTGCATGCGACTAGGGCCCGCTTGCTTTGCGAGAAAACACGGCAGAAGCGGCGGCTCCAGGCCAATTGAACGGCTCAAGGCCTTTTTCAATTCAACGAGTTTCACAGAAGTCCGCAATCAATTTTGGTGATACTTTTGGGGATACTTTGTACCGGACTTTCCTGCGAGTCTTTGCGACATGGTGAAAGGATGATCATCGGACTAATACATTCATAATAAATGACTTATTCGATAAACTGCTCCGTGCAGCAGCGTCCTGCAATATTGCAAAAATCGTACTCAAAATCCGCCGACCCTTGCGGTCATGGGGGTTCGCCCCCCTCCCGGCACCAACTCATTCTATTTAGAATCGATCGTTTACCATCCAAGCAAATCTGGCGTGTGTACTACGCGTGGTGGTCGCTTTAGGATCGCCCTATGCTCACGATTCGTCGACGCCACCTGGTTTCTTGCAAGCATCCTTCGAAGGGACCCAAGTATCGTTCGTGCGCTCACTCGATTCTTTTCAGGAGGTAAAGCCGTGAAGAACGCTCACCTCCCGAAACTCGCGCTCATTCTTCGGCATGTTGAATGAACGCGCTGCCAGGTGCTATTTGATCTCGATTACTTCACCCTTGCCGTCATCCTCAACTGTGAAGCCGGCGCTCTGAGGATTCCCGTCCATCTTTGCTGCGGTCTTCTTCCCATTTATGTAGAGATCGCTTTGTTTGGGCGTGAGGCCAAAGATCTCGACATGCACTTGCTTCCACCACGCGGGATAGGATCCCTCATGCGAACTGATGTCGAGACGCATACCATCTGCGGTTCTGCTACAACTGAAATTCATCCGAAGATAGACTCCACGCTGGAAAGCATAGGTTTTTCCATCATCCTGATAGAGTTCGCCAGAGCATCCGTCTCCAAGATATACACGGAGAGTTAACGGGCCTCGCGGAGTCTCACCTGAGCTTTGAACTACAGAAGAAATGGGCAAAATTGAACCGGCGCGAACAAAGACCGGAAGCTGAGACAGTTCAGGAGCAACGCGAACCGAGAATTGCCCGTTTCTGTCGAGGACAGCGAGGGGATCTGGAATAGCTGGGGTGGGGGGGACAGGAAAGGAGATTCTTTCGCCAGACCAAAAATTGTACCAACCCGAGGAAGGAAACTCGACCACATAGGGATCCTGCTCGTCAGGATACGGCGAAGGTGCAATCAGCAAATTAGGTCCCAGCATGAATTCGCCCGAAGCCGCGAGGTCGGTATCGATTGGATGACCATCGGCTGCGGCATCGGGGAATTCAAGGAACAGAGGCCGCACCAAAGGAAGTCCAGTTCGCGACGCCTCCTCCGCCAACGTGTAGAGGTAAGGCATCAGCTGATACCGTGTCTCGATAAAATGCCGGCGAATGCCTTCCTGCTCAGGGCCACCGACCCATGGTTCCTGATCTCCTTTTCCCTTCTCTGCATGATCCCGGTCGATGGGCTGAAAAGCCGCCACTTCAAGCCATTTGGTCAATAGCTCCGGCGTTGGAGTTCCTGCGTAGCCGCCTGCATCGGCGCCGCTGAACGCAAAGCCGCTTAGTCCCAGATTCTCGAGCAATGGCGTCGTAGAGCGGAGATGACTCCAACTGCTGCTGTTGTCTCCGGTCCACGTTGCTGCGTATCGCTGCCCGCCGGCGTAGGTAGCCCTGGTGAGAACAAATGGACGTGCTTCGGGATCGGTGGCTTTCACGCCGTCGAAAGTTGCACGCGAGTTCTCCATGCCGTAGACGTCGTGTATTTCGCCATGGGTTGCAATGCGCGGCGCGAATCCCGATTCGTCGATACGGTGCACAACATTTTCTGGCATGGTGTGCGTGGGAGAGTCGAAGATAGACGGCTCATTCATGTCATTCCAAAAACCGTCCACACCCGAGTGTTGCAAATCGCGGTAGAGCGTGCCCCACCAAGCACGAGTTTCGCGGCGAGTAAAGTCTGGAAAAACACTGGGCCCCGGCCACACGCGGCCCGAATAGTTTGAGCCGTCTGGATTCTTGACAAAGTGGTCGCCGGCGATGCCGCTGTCATAGGGATAGTAGTTATGCCCTGGCAGATTGGCGATGTGCAAATCGGTGATGGCAACAACGTGAAAGTTCTCAGCATGAAGCTGTGCAATCATGCCGGAAAAATCCGGAAACGTCGTTGTGTTCACGGTAAAAGGCCGATTCTTGTCCTGGAAATCGATGTCGAGATAAATCGCATCCGCGGGAATCGAATCGGCTCTCAAGCGATTCGCCACCTCAAGCACGCGTGCCTGCGTCATGTAACTGTATCGCGATTGCTGGAAGCCCAGTGCCCAGAGCGGCGGAAGCGGCGGAGTTCCGGTGAGCCACGCGTAGGTTTCGACCACCTGCTTTGGAGACGGTCCGTAAAAGACGTAGTAATCCACTGGTCCCGCCACTGATCCGAACGAGTAAGCATTGGGTAGCTCTTTGCCAAAGTCAAAACTTGTGCGCCAGGTATTGTCGAGCAGCACGCCCATTGCGCGCCCTGCGCGATAGGCCATGAAGTACGGAATGCTCTTGTAGAGTGGATCGGTGGACTCCTGAAAGCGGTAGGCATCTGTGTTCCATAGCGTGAAAGCTTCGTCGCGTCGATCCAGCGGCCCAGTCTTATCGCCAAGACCAAAGTAGTGCTCGTCCAGGGGCATCGTCTTGTAGATCCGAAATGCGTCACCGTCGAAGCGAATTGGCCGCGCATCTTGCTCAAGCACGTTTCCGGCAAGATCAAGCACTGTGAGTTGAAGTGTCTTTTTATCCACTTCGACAATCAGCGCGTGAGTTCGAAATCCAAAGTGATCGCTGTTGGTATCGATTGAAACTGGGACAGCGCTTTGGCGGGCGGTAGGAAGAACTGCCCAGGAAGCGTCTTCAGGAAGGGAGTTACCGCGCGCATAGGTGACGCGTAACACGTCATCGCGCAAGGCAACTACCTTCAGCCGCATCTCCCCGGTCTGCACGTCAATCCCATTCGGCAACGACGCCATGCTTGCCTGCCGCGTAAGAACATCTCCTTCTCCCAAAGGCAGTTTGAACTGACCGAAAGCTGCGTGAGATATCGAGCACAACAGGAAAACAGGGCACAAAGCAGGGAACATCCGATGAAACGTGCGAAAAATGGGCATGATGGCTCCTGGAATGAAATAACGTCTTTGCTGTTTTTTCGAATGAGAACCCGAAGCCATCGCCTGGCTTTGGAGTGGAGGTTTAACCCGGCGGAGACTCGAGCGAGGAGAGATCGGGATCCTCGACGATCTTGACGTGTTGGCCGCGCCGCTGCTTGATCGTCTTGACCTGTTCAAGCGCTGCGGATGCGTTTTTGGTGTCGCCAATCTGGCGGTACAGCCGCGCCAGCAGGTAGTGAATGGAGCCGTCTTCATCGCTTGACTTGCCCATCTTCAATTGGCGAATCGCATCGATGGTTCTCCCGGTCTCCGAATAGACCTTCCCGAGCAAACCATGCACATGACCAAGCATTTGCGGCTTCACGGTGAGGCTCTTCATCAGGTACGGTTCAGCCGCCGCAAATTGAAATTGAGCCACCATTGTCTCCGCCACGATCAGGTTCAGTTCAGGGTCCTGCGGACTCCGCTCCAAAGCCGCACGCGCTGTATTCCCGGCTTTCTCAATGTTGTTGTTGCTCAGGTATGCCGAGGCCAACCCGAGCATGGCCGCCGGATTGCCAGGTTCCAGAGCAAGAGCCGTCTGGTATTCCGCCTGCGCATCATCCTCCCTCTCAAGCTGGTGGTAAATGTCACCGAGCAGAACATGGCTTCTGGCGGAGTCCGATTCCAATTGCTGGAATCGCGCCAGCGATTGGACCGCAAGCCGTTCGTTGGCTTGAATCAACCAGTAAAGAGCTTCGGGAGAATGCGGCTGCAACGCTTCAAGTGCGGTTGCGGCACGGACAGCGCCCTCGTTGTCTCCGACGAAGAAAGAGCATGCGGCAAGCAGCCGGAGTCTTTCGCCGCTCCCCGCGGCAACTGCAGCACGGAGCCGCTGTTCGCACTGCCCGAACTCCCCAGCCGCATAATGCTCTTCGGCGGTGCGTCGGTCAGTGGAAGCCGGCGTGGCGGCCAGAGGCGCGCTGGGAAGGCTAGGATCGCCGTTATCGCGCCGATTGTCCGCAACCTGTCCACCGCCGTTGAAGGCAGCCAGGAGAGCTTCGCGCAGATCGTTCGGGACTGCAGTCGTCTGTTGAGAGAAATATGCGACAAACGTTGACGCTGCATCGTTCGGCAAGCCCTCCATCAGGACATTGGCGTTGAAGACAAAAAAGCGATGATCGCGCCCCCATAACTCCTTGAGCAGCTTGACTGCCTGCTCATTGTCTCCGTGGTCGATTGCGATGCGCGCCTGACCAAGAAGCGCCAAGCCGCATTCCGGATGCGCCGTGCGTTCAGTGGCAAATTCGCCGGCAGCAGACTCCGGATCGCGATGCCTGAGCAGCGCAATGCCTAGCGCTGAACGCAGGCATGGGGGTTGAGGTTGGGAATCAAGCAAACTGCGGTAGAGAGTTGCGGCCTCGTTGAATCTTGCCTGCTTCTCCAGTGACTCGGCATAAAGCGCCCCGGCAAATGGAGAATCCTTCGCTTCCACTGACATCTTGCGAGCGTCCATTTCCACCTGGTTCAGACGTGCAATCCCCGAGCCAAACCAGGCCGCGCCGAGCTCGGGATCGAGCGCGATTGCGCGCGTGAATTCCTGAGCCGCAAAGGTGAACTTGCCAACTGCGTAGTAAGCACGCCCCAGGGCTAGCGGCGTCTGGGGATCTGTCTTGTTGATCTTTTCCGCTTTCATCAGAAATGGGATTGCTTCCTGCGCCTTCCCCGTGCGGAGGAAATCGATGCCAAGAAATAAATTAGGAACATATAGGGAAGGATTGAGATGGTTGGCCTGTTGAAAGCTGGGAATTGCCTGGGCAATGTCTCCCGCTTCCTGCTGCATCAGTCCGAGATTGGCCCAAAGTTCCGGCATCGACGGCTCGATCCTTACCGCTTGTTTGTAAGCCTTTACTGCCGCGGCATAGTCATGCGCAGCTTCAGCCTGCTGGGCGATGGCCACGAGCGATTCAAGCGTGGACGCCGCCGGCTGCTGGCCAAGCCCCGCGAAGGGCTCGACCAGCAAGGCCACCAGTATTTCCAGAACCAATTTGAAACAGTTGTTCACGAGTGGGTTACCAGTAGAACTTCCCGGCAAGCTGGACAACTCTGCCAGGAAACGCGGTTGTTATTTCTCCGAAACCACCGGGATTATAAAGACTCATGTTATTGGGTCCCGGCGCATAAAAGTTTGGATGGTTGAGGGAGTTGAAGGTCTCGAAGCGGAACTGGGCTCTCATGCTTTCTTTGAATGTCCAGTTCTTCTCAAGCGCGCTATCCCAGTTCGTGAAATGGGGTCCACGCAGATCTGAGAGGTAGCGGGAGGCCGTGCCGAAAGTGCCATACGCCGAATACGCGAAGGCACTGCTATTGGCCCAGGAGTTGGGCACAGTGCTGCTTATTACTTGATGGGACGGCTTCACATTCCCAACAACATCCGGCCTTGGATCGCCGCCGTAGGAATTCCAATTGTTGCCGAACACGCTGAGTGGAATTCCGCCTCTGAGTGTTGCGATTCCTGAAAGTTCCCAGCCCCCAATCACGGCATCCGCTACGCGGCTCATGCCCGATCCAACCGCCTTGCCGCGACCGATGGGGAGGTTATAGACGTAACTGGCCACCAGTGCCTGCGGAATATCACCCGCGTCCACGCTCTTTTCGCCCGCCAGGTTGAAGTAATTTGCCGTGGCGCCCCAGTTCGCCGCTCCGTTGTACGACCAGGAATTGTTGCCCTCGACGTTATCAAGGAACTTGGAATAGGTGTAAGACACCAGCGCGGTAAGCCCCTTGCTGATGCGGTGGTTGTAGGTGACCTGCAGACTGTTGTAAAGGGACTGGCCTATAGGCGCGTCGGTCTGGCTCACGCCGCAATACTGCGGATAAGCCAGTAGCAGTTGTTCGTTTAGCACCGCTGTCGCGCTATCGATATTGCAGGAGCTCGGCGCGATTGTTCCACTTTTCTCAAGGTTCTGGAGCGGTATCGCTAAAGGATTGGAGGTTGCGTTCGAGCTGAGGAAACTGGTATTCGGTGTCCCATCCGCCGCGAACAGGTACTTCGGATTCAACTGGTTGTAATTCCAGTTGCCAACCATGCGAGTTCCGCGGTTGCCGATGTAGTTTACATCCAGTTGATCGTTCGGCGTGAAGGCATACTGCACTCCCAGGAGCCACTGTTGGACATAGGGAGATGGACGGCTCCGAAAGGTTCCGCCGACGCCATTGCCGTCTTGTTGAAATGAGCCATTGACTTTACCGGAAATCTGCGCGTACTGCCCGCCCCAGGGATTGCTGGTGCTGATATTCGGGTTGGGCGTCACGCCGCCGTCCAGGCTTTGGTTGAAGCCGGTGCTTGCCGTGAAACCATCCGCATCCACCGAGCCCGAGCTGGTCAACGATTCCGGAAAGAAGATTCCGTATCCGCCATGGACAACAGCCTTCGGGATCGCCTGATACGAGAAGCCTGCTCGAGGCGCAATGTTGTGGTAGTTCGGGTCGTAGAAATACCGGTTGCCGGGTCCCAGGAACTGGAGCGCGCCCAGCAAGGGTATTCCCGCCGAATAGCTCAGCGGATTCAGCGCGTTCGGGTCGAAGATCGAGCCCTCGTTATGACGCGAAGTGTATGGAGTCTGAATCTCGTAGCGGATACCGAGATTCAGTGTCAGGTTGTGCACCGGCCTCCAATCGTCCTGCAAGTACTCGCCAAAAAGATGGTTGGATTCATAGGGCGTGGTCGGTGTTCCGATGTTTGTTGGATCGCCGCCCGAACTGTCCAGAACGCCAAGCAGCGCCTGAGCAACACCGTTTCCAGTGAAGCTGACTCCCGTCGCTCCAGCCAGAGGATTCGGTCCGGTAGTGAAGTTTCCTTCGAACGATAGTTGGTTCGAGAAGAAGTTGTACTGGCTGAAAACCTGCTCTACGCCCATGAACCCGAAGTTGATGGTATTCTTTCCCTCCGTCTTGATGAAGTCGGCATTCACTGTGCCGATGGGGCCATGATTGGTGACCCCCTCTGTGTTGCCGGTGTTTGGACCGAGTTGCGAGATCCCTTGTCCAAAATTGACGGTGGGAAATATCGGATCCACCTGGTTAACATACGGCGGAAGTCCGAGGGTGGTCGTGGGGTCGAAACCGACCGACTGATTGGTAGAGGTTTCATGCCAAATCTGGACACCCGAAGTGATATTCATGGTGAAGGTGGGACTGAAGATCCGCGTGAGCCCCGCCCAAATGCCCCAGCGGTTGTTGGGCCGCTGATTGCCTTGGCCGGCCGGATCCGATCCCCAGTTAGCGGCTTCGCCGGTCTTTGCCTCTTCCTTGTAGGAGTAGCGGAAATAGGCGCTGGTATTGTCGTTGATATTTTGGTCGACCCTGATCCCGTACTCGTTCCAATACGTGGGCGCCTCGCCGGCCAGAGTCAGGTTGTTGGCCACATTGCCCGGCTTCTGCGCAGCAGGAAAGTAGCTCAGCAGCTTGGCGCCGACAGTATCCGGGGTGTAACCGGCAATGTTAGACAGAATGTTGCCCGGGACCGGGTTCCGGATGTATCCGGTCTTGGTGGCCGTCAAGTTGGTGCCGTAGGGGTTGGTCACGGGATTATAAGTATCCGGTTGACCGGCGGTAATTGCGTGGCCGCTGCGCGGATTGTAAATCTGTCCGTTATAGATGGGCCGGCCCAGAGCGTCGTTGCCCGCGGACGTGCTTGACAGTTGCTCAGAGAAGTTTCCGGCGAGGAAGTTCGTGTCTGGCACCGTGTACTGCGACGGGGCTGGAGTGTTTGCATGGAAGTGCTCGTAGTTACCGAAGATGAAGGTCTTGTTCCGCTGTTTATACACTCGAGGAATGTAAAGCGGCCCGCCACCGGTTCCACCAACCTGGTTCCGGCTGAACGTGCAAAGGTTCGTGTTGAGCAGACCCTGGCAACTGCCTGGCCCCTGGAAGTAGTTGAGGGCATTGAAATTGTTGCTGGAATAGAATTCGTATCCCGACCCGTGGAAGTCGTGCGTCCCCGATTTGGTGACCACGTTGACCACGTTGCCCGTGCTCCATCCATATTG
>CAYWMR010000138.1:0-10634 GCA_964458965.1 uncultured Occallatibacter sp.
GGGATTCAACAATTCAAACCAACCCGCACAGGGCGTAACCAATCCGGCACTCTTACGGGTCAACCGAATTCCGGTGCCTGATACGATCGAAGTCTGACCTGTGCAGTCATTGACCACCTCGTTTGGGAGCAACCATGATGCGTCGTCTCATTTTGGCAATTGCGGCTTTTTCAGCGACCTCGGCCATTGCCCAGTCGGTTCCTGCAGCCGTCTATACCGATCCTCCATCGGACGCGGCACACCCTGCCGCAATGGTTGTGCTTCACATTCCCAGCCACGGGGTGTCGATCAACGGATTGGTCTACCAACCCTCTGGGCGTGGCCCGCATCCCACGCTGGTTATCTGCCATGGATTGCCGGGCAACGAGAAGAATCTTGACCTGGCGCAGGCGGTGCGTCGGGCAGGCTGGAATGCCGTGACGTTCAATTATCGCGGCTCCTGGGGAAGCCCCGGGGTGTTTCGATTCGCACAGAATCTTGAAGACGCGGACTCGGTTCTGGCCTATCTGCGCGACCCAGCCAACGCCGCCCGGCTGGGAATCGATACAAGGCGCATAGCCATCGCCGGGCACAGCATGGGTGGCTGGGTGACGGTGCAAACAGCTGCTCATGACCACGCGCTGCTGGGAGCGATTCTGATCAGCGCTGCAGACATGGGATCGATGGTCAAGCTGCCGCGCGAGAAGGTCGCCGAGCATATGGCGGGCGACATGGAATCGCTTGCCGGGGTGACGGCTGAAAGCATGGCCGATGAGGTGATTGCCAATGGCAAGGCGTTTCAATTCTCAACCGCCGCCCCGGGCCTGAGTCAAACGCGGCTTCTGGTGCTCTCTGCGGACGACGGGCTGGCCCCATCGACCGACGCGCTGGTGAAAGAGGTTGTGGCGGAGGGGAATCAAAACGTGAAGGCAATTCACATTGCGACCGACCATGGTTGGTCCGATCACCGCATATTTCTTGAGGCGACTGTGATCGACTGGCTCGCGCAGCTCAAGTAGTTTGAGGGGCTGCGGAAAAGGGCGAGGTTTCTTGTAAGTGGGAATCCTGAAAGGCATCCCTCAGGGGCTGAAGCCCGCTCTGATTCTGGGGCGTTTGCGGCATGACTGAAGTCGTGCCCTTTCAAAGCGCTCGGCCGAAGTAAGGTTCTTTGGCAGCTTGCTGGATGGGAACGGCCGAAGTTGCTTTGTGCTTTATCTTGGGCGGACCTGAATAAACAGGGCTTTGCCGGTTGCCAGGACGGTTCCTTTTTCATCCAAAATCCTTGCTTCTGTCCAGTGCTTGCGGCCTTCGCTGCGATGAACGCACCCCTCCATGCGAATCGGCGCACCGCTGGGAACCGGGCGCAGGTAATCGATCTCCATCTGGCGGGTCATGGCGGTGAGACCCCTGGCGCGCACGGCCTTGCTCATGGTCTCGTCCATCAGGGTGGCGATAATGCCGCCGTGCAAGCAGCCGGGCGGGCCCTCGAAGGCATCTTGAATCGCCGCGAGGCAAACAACAGAATGGTCCGCGGCAAGCAGGAACTCGAGGTGTAGTCCCGCGGGATTGGCCTGTCCGCAGCCAAAACAGCGATTCTGCGCCGCGTGGGCCATGGGAGTCAGGTTCTGGCTGGTAGCAGTCATGCTGTTTATCCTAAAGAACGCCGGTCAACACCTTGTCGTACATCTCACTGTCAACGTTGCCGCCGGTGAGGACAATGCCGATCCGCTTGCCGGCCAGAGTGTCTTTCTCCTTTAGAGCCGCGGCCAGGGAGGCAGCTCCCGCGCCCTCGGCCGCGTTGTGTGTGTCCTCAAAGTAGGCGCGCATGGCCTCGGCAATCTCGGCATCGCTGACTTCAACGATGCGCGCGACATTGTTCCAGATGATCTGCATCGCATCGGGGTTGGGAGTGCGGCATGCCTGCCCATCGGAGATCGCGGTGGTTGACGGGGCCTCGACGATTTTTCGCTGATTGAAGCTGAGCGAGTAGGAAGGGGAATTCTCAGCCACCACGCCGACGATTTCCGTTTTCAACCCCAGGGCATTGCGTGCCGCGGCCACTCCACAGATGGACGAGCCGAGACCGATGGGGACATAAATCCTGTCGAGGGGCGGCGCAGCATCGAAGAGTTCGAGGGCATAAGTCGCCGTACCCATTACCAGCCGCTCGTGAAAGGAATCGACCATCGCGAATCCTCGCTGGACGGCGAGCGTGCGGGCAAACTCAAGAGAGGCTTGAAAGTCGTGGCCGTGCTCAACCAGTTCAGCGCCCTGGGACTGAATGGCACGATTCTTGTCTCTAAAGTTGCCGTGCGGGACCACGATGACGGCTTTGAGTCCCAGCAGGCGGGCGGCCATGGCCACGCCCTGGCCGAAGTTGCCGCGTGTTGCCGCGACCACTCCAGCCAATTCCGGCTGAGTCTCCTTAAGCCAGTACCCGAAAACCAGCGCCCCACGCAATTTGAAAGCGCCTACCGGGGTGTGATTTTCGTGCTTGATCCAGGCCTCGACTTCAGGCAGCTTTCCGGGGGAAAGACGCGCCTCGATCAACGGCCATCTATATTGCGGCGTGGGAGGCATGTGGCGATACACGATGGACTGCGCGTCGTGAATCTGGGACAAAATGGGAAGCTGCATGAAACCAGCATAACCAATGCGAGGGATCAAATTCCTCCCTCGTCCCTGAAATCAGCCTCCATTTACCACGCAAAAAAAGGGGTCCGCGGACAAGCCGCGGACCAAGTGCATGGTCCAACACTTTTGAAGTTAGTTCTCCGAGGGGAAGTTGCCCAAAACGCAGATTGAGTACTGCATACCCGCCGGCGCGAATGCCCTCATATCCGGTACAGCGAATTCTGTTGTTCCGTCTCCGCCAAACTTGTTTCCCATGGTCGAAAACAGCGCCTGATTGCCATTGATCGGAAGCAGGCGTCCGTCTGCTGGAATCGCCGCGCCTCCGCCGCCATAGGAGTTCACGCTGAGAATCAGATCGCCGATCATGCAGGTAGCGTCGAAGTTCAGATTCTCCTTGGCGTACCCGCTTGTCCCCAGCTGATTCGAAATTGCTGTCAGGTTCGCCGGAATGGCTCCAGTTCCGGGGGCGCCCGCCGGTCCTTGCGGTCCAGTGGGTCCCGTCGGTCCCGCAGGTCCCGCGGGGCCTGTTTGCCCTGCACTGCCCGTTGCCCCGGCCGGCCCAACCGGCCCAGCAGGACCCTGTGCTCCAGTAGCCCCGGTAGCCCCCGTCGCTCCGGTTGCTCCAGTGGCTCCGGCGGGCCCTTGTGAGCCGGTCGCACCTGTGGCGCCTTTCGGTCCAGCGGGTCCAGGTGCACCCTCAGGTCCCTGCGCGCCTGCGGGGCCCTTGGGTCCAATGGGCCCCTGCTCGTTCCATGAGAGGAAATGCTCACTGCTGGTGCATTCGCTGGCTGAATTCACAACCCGCAAATCGCCTGTATTGTTATGCGCGCATGCATGGATTACGGTTGCGGCTTTTGCCTGTTGTGCGGCTGAGGCCGTCAGCAGCGCGAGCGCCAGACAGCCCAGCGTCTTTAATCCATTTCCACTCTTTTGCGTTCCGTTCACAATCATTCGAGTTCACTCTTCTATCGAACCCTGGGGGATTCCGCTACCGGTTTTTCCGAATCGCGGTGGAGGGTTCGCGGGGCGGGGCACGATTGGCCTCAGCGCTCAGAGTAGAGTGGCGCCTGGCTCAAATTTGTGACGGCAGATTTCAGCATCGACCCAAATTCGGTTCAATCTCAGCGGAGGAGAACTCTAAAACCCCTGGGCGCCGGAGCACGCTGTGAAGAAGCGATTACCCAGACAGTTGACGGCAACGCCTGCTTCCGCGCAGACTTTCAGTACTGCTGAGCATTGAGCAGAATGGAGGTTTACTGGGATCATGATGAACCGGCGAACTGCAATCAAGCATCTAGGCGGCGCGGCAAGCGCCCTGCTCCTGACCGAAGCCCTGCGTGCCGACGGTTTATCCGCCGGCCAAGCCCCAGCCGCAACTGCGCCACCGGCGACGCCACCGCCCCCGACAGGTCCGTTCACACTGCCGCCGCTGCCTTATGCCTATGACGCGCTGGAGCCTACCATCGATGCCGTCACCATGCATCTGCACCACGACAAGCACCATCAGGCCTATGTGAATAACCTGAATATCGCCATGGCCCAGCATCCTGAACTGGCCGGGAAAACACTGGACGACCTGCTGACGAATCTCAGCTCTTTATCCGATACCGCCCGTCCTCCCGTGCGCAACCAGGGCGGAGGCCATGCCAACCATTCTTTCTGGTGGCCGACTCTGGGCAAAGGCGGCACCGGTCCGACCGGTGAGCTTTTGAAGGCCATCAATACAAGGTTTGGCAGCGTCTCGTCGTTTCAGGACAAGCTAACCACGACAACGATGACAGTGTTTGGCAGCGGCTGGGCCTGGCTGGCCAAATTGCCGGACGGCACGATCGAGCTGGCGACCACACCCAACCAGGACAGCCTGCTGACTGCGGGGCACCAGCCGGTGATTGGCATAGACCTGTGGGAGCACGCGTATTACCTGAAGTACCAGAACCGACGCCCCGAATACGTGAAGGCGTTCTTCCAGGTGATCAACTGGGACTATGTGAGCGCGCAGTTTGCCAGGAAGGCGGATGCGTGAGGTCGCTTCATTGGTGATGGGGCGGAGCGGCTGGGCGGGGATTCTGGCGGGGATGGCAGCTGGCATAGGTATCGTTTTATCTGGCTGCCACTCGGCTCCGGCGCTGACCGACCAGCAAGCAGCAGGGAAGCATCTCTACCAGGTGCGGTGCGCCCATTGCCACGAAGACAACGACCTGGCGCTGAAGAAGATCCCGCCGGACCTGCGCGGCGTCTTCGAGCGGAAGGCACTGCCCAGCGGGGCGCCCGCCACGGACGCGGCAGTGCGGCAAAACGTTTTGAGCGGCAGGGGAATGATGCCCGGCTTCGCCGGCCGCTTTACCGAAGAGCAGATGGGGGCGCTGCTGGCTTACCTGCACACCGGGCTGCGCTGAAGCGAGTGTGAGCCAAATCACGCTATACTCATGATTGTTATGGCAACCGAGAAAACCTTCTACCTTGAAACCTTCGGATGCCAGATGAACGCCCATGACTCCGAGAAGGTGATTGGGACGCTGCTTCACGAGGGCTACCGGCAGGTGGAAGTGGAAGAGGACGCCGGGCTGATCCTCTACAACACGTGCTCGATCCGCGACAAAGCCGAGCAGAAGGTCTTTAACCGCCTGAACGACTACAAGAAGCTGCACAAGGCCGGCAAGCGATTCGGCGTGCTTGGCTGCGTGGCGCAGCAGGAAGGCGAGAAGATTTTTGAGCGTGCGCCGTATGTCTCGCTGGTTTCGGGGTCGGCCTCGTATCGCAAGCTGCCTGAGATGCTGGCTCGGCTTGAAGCTGGGGAGAACCGCATCACGGGCCTGGACGACCGGCAGACCGACGAGACATTTGAGACGGAGTTCACCGCCCGTCAGAACCCCTACCGCGGGTACATCACCATCATCGAAGGCTGCGACAAGTTCTGCTCCTACTGCGTTGTGCCGTACACGCGGGGCAAGGAGCGCAGCCGCGGGTCGGAATCCGTTCTTGCTGAGGCTCGCCGCATCGCCGACATGGGTTACACCGAAATTCAGCTTCTGGGGCAAAACGTGAACAGCTACCGCGACCCGGAAGGGAAGCGGAGCTTTGCCGAGTTGCTGACGGCGGTGGGGCAGGTGGGCGGAATTCGGCGCGTACGTTTTACAACGAGCCACCCTCGCGACTTTACCCGCGACATTATCGACGCCATCGACGCGGTGCCAACGCTCTGCGACCACGTACATCTGCCCGTGCAGTCAGGCTCCGCCAGGGTTCTGAAGTTGATGGCGCGGGAGTACACGCCGGAGTGGTATCTGGAGCGGATTTCCTGGGTCAAGGCGGCGCGGCGCTCCATTTCGCTCTCGACAGACATCATTGTCGGGTTTCCAGGAGAAACAGCCGACGATTTTATCCAGACGATGGATCTTCTTGCCGAAGTCGAGTACGATTGCGTCTTCGGGTTCAAGTACTCCGCGCGACCCAATACCCCCGCGCTCACGATGATTGATTCCATCCCGGAAGCGGAAAAGGCGACCCGGCTTCAAGCATTGCTTGATCGCCAGCGCGAGATTCAAAGGATCAATTATGCCAAGCATTTAGGGCAGGTAATTGAGGTGATGGTAGAGGGGCTTAACCCGGCGCGCGGCCAGGTGACAGGGCGAAGCAGCCAGAACAAGCCGGTCAACTTCATCTGTTCGCAACCTATCGCTCCAGCGCCTGGCAGCTACTGTCAGGTAAAAATTACTGCAACTCATCCGAACAGTCTGGTGGGGGAAACAGTCTAAGATTGGAGCAGACGCGGCGCGGGAAGGGAGAGAGCCATGGAGAGCGATCTGAAAAAACGGATCGAGGCATTGCGTTTCGAAGCCGACGAGCAGGTACGCAAAGGGCATCTGGATCGCGCGGTTGAAATCCGGCAGGCTGAACTTCCCAGGCTCGAAGCCGAACTGAAGAAGTTGACGGCCGAGCAGGGCAAGACTGAGGTGGATCCCGGGGTTATCGAAGTGAGGATTCGCGGGCTGATGATGGACCCGGCCACGAATATGCCCATCGTGGTGTTGAAAGACGTCGCCTCAGAAACCGTGATGCCGATATGGGTGGGGATCTTCGAGGCCAACGCAATCGCGATTGAGATTGAGAAGGTTGCCGCACCGCGGCCGATGACACATGACCTGACGAGGAATCTCATCCGTCACATGGATTCGAGGCTGGAACGCGTTGTAATTACTGAGCTTAAGGATGACACGTTCTATGCTGTTTTGTGGCTCCGGCGCGACGGCGAGCCGATGACCGTTGACGCTCGACCTTCGGACGCCATCGCCCTGGCGCTCCGCGCCGATTGCCCGATCTATGTATCGGAGCAGGTGATGCAGACCGCCAAGCTGAATACTACCGGGCCGCCTGAAGGCCCCACCGCCGAGCAACTACGCGGCTGGCTGGAAGGGCTGAACGACGACGATCTGGGGCGATACAAGATGTAGCGGACACCTCAGGGTAATGGGGAACTCACTCCGAATCTGAGGAAATCAGACATCTTTAGCTCGATCGTCTTATTCTTTGCATCCAGTATACAGAATATCCGTTATCAGACATTCGGGCACTTTCTGAAGTGCCTTCGCCGGGAACACTATCGCTGAAGCAGCTTTTGGATTTCATCCAGTTCGAACTCGATGCCTCGGGCAGGAAGGTGAAAACGAGTTGCTTTGATCAGGCAGCCGTCAGTGTACTGCTGAAACATTCCGGTCTTCGGATCGAGAACCATGATCTGCGGAATCGCCATGGCTGCGTAGTCGGCAAACTTTTCATACAATTCCTGGACTTTGTCCTCAGGACTGAGGACTTCGAAGACCGCGATCGGAGGTAAAGTCACCACCTGCTCCATCGGATTGGCACGGTCGAGGACAGCCACATCCGGCAGGCGGTATCTTCCCGGAGCGACGCGGACCCTCTGTTCTTGAATCGAACGGACATTCCACTCCGAAGCGTGATTAACAAACCACCGTTGAATTGCCTGCTGCCAGTCGTTATGGTCGTACTGTCCCATGGGCCGCTCCCTGACTTCCCCGTCAACGAACTCAGCGTCCGGTTCGAAGGAAGACCGGAGATACCTCTCCTCGGACATGCAGGTTGCCGTGCTCATAATGCTTCGAGACTACCACGATTGAGCGATCGGGAATAAGAGTATGGGCATGAGATTCCGCGCAATCATCAAGCCACCCACTCACACAACAGCCGCCTTAAGGACCAGGAATCTTAAATGACAGTTGTATTCATCGGACGCCCTTAATTGCGGATTCCTGACAAGAGCCCCTCAATCTCCGCCTTCTCCTCTGCGGTCAATTTCAAAAGCGGAGACCGGGCACTGCCGCCGTAATAGCCGTTGAAGTCGCAGGCATACTTGACGCCGCTGATTCCCAACTGCCCGGCGATCCGCTGGCTGGGCCCAGCTATTCGCTCCTGCTTCTCCCGGGCAAGTTTCAGGTCGTGGTCTTTCCATGCAAGATAGACCTCCTGGCAAGCTTGCGGAGCGCAAGCCGCAAACCCGAGAATCGCACCAGTGGCACCGCTTTCAAGGGATTCGAGCAAACCGGCGGCCGAACCTGTGAGCACCTGAAATCCCACTTCCTTGTTTCGGGTCTTCAATGGCGTTACCGGAGGAGCTGCCGCAAGGGCGACGCCACTCTTGAGATCGCCCGCGGAAACAAATGTTGCGCCGGCTTCCGCCATGGGCGTCAACATTCGCGCCGTGACCGCCTCAAAAATGGGCGTCACAGTAACCGAGCGCCTGGAAGCGGTCCGGGTGGAAGCAACCAGCGCAGGGATCCGCTCCAGGCTGCCGCTGGAGTCCTTGATTCCGATGATGTTGGGGTGCAGTGCCAACTCCGCCACCATCTCAACGGGGATCTGGTACGGGACGCACTTGGGGATGTTGTAGAGCAGGACCGGCAGCGGCGAGCGATCCGCGACGCTCCTGAAGTAATGGAGGACAGCCGGCGCGGACATCTGGCTCGAGTAGTAAGGCGGAGTGCGCACGAGCACCGCATCGTATTGAAAGCGCGCGGCCGTCTCAGCCAACTCCACTGTTGCCTTCACGCTGTCACGGCCTACGCCGGCAATGAGCACTTTCTCCGGCTCCGAGGCTTCTGCGGCTGTGCGCAACACATCGCGCGACTCGCTGTCGTCGAGCATGACAGCTTCGCCTGTCGACCCGAGGACAACCATTCCAGACAGGAGGCTGCGCGAATAGCGGGCCATATTGGCCTCAAGTTTGCGAAAATAGACTCGCTCGTCGGAGTAGAACGGCGTAGGTACGGCGGCAAAAATGCCCTCAATCAGCATGCCTTTATTGTAGAACCCCCGGGCGCTGGCTCTGGCATGTCGCCTTGCGCCCGTGGGTCTAGGCTACCTTCCGATCGGGCTCCTCATTGCGCCGGAGCTCGGAGCACTGCTGTCCGCGATTCCCTGCCGGCGTGGCAACATGCTGCTCGATCCAGACGCAGGAGAGCCCTTTGCCCGAAGGCATCCATACACACTCCAGAGAACGATTCATAACTTGTTGCGCATTGAGCATGGATCCCCCTTCCTGACCATTGAGCGGCCGACGAACGAGTGGAAGCCTCGAGAATGAACAATCGTCGTAACGCATGACTGCCTGCGCGCGTCCCAGGTATTGAGGGACGAGGCGGAGCTGACGCGTAAAACGGTTTTCTGGTCAATTCTGAGACGGCGAATAGACGGGAATGCGGAATGCAACTGCCTGAAGTGCTTTGGTGCGGCTGCAAGCCGGTTCTCGCTCTGTGGCCACTCGGGTTAAACTACCCGGCGCGATGAGCGGAACCTGGCTGAACCGAGTGGTTCAGATTCGGGGGCAACTCATAGCGTCACTCGATCCCAAGCAATTTGGAATCAAATAGTTGAATCGGTATGCCGGTGTCATCCGTGACTTCCGATCCCAGTGCACTAACGGCACCGGGGTTGCACGTTCGTTTCCGTTTTGAATTGGCTTTCGTGGAGCATTTCAAAGGCTCCAGGAACTGCCGCATCAGTTCCCTGCTGATTTCTAAAATGTAACACAATATTCACAATTCGTTCGCATTATTTTCTACCACTTTTGAACAATGCAAACCCAAGTTTACCGGCCCATTGGCTAAAGTGCGAAGGCAGAGTCAGGACGCGCTTCCGGCGGCGTGAAGTTGCTGCAGGTCGTAAACCGTGGTGTGATGAAGCTGCATGGCGGCAATCCCCTCCACTGCTGCCTGAGCGGCGGCGATGGTGGTGATGGTTGGAATCCGAGCCAGGACCGAGGCGCGGCGAATTGCTTTCTCGTCGAAGAATGTATCCTGTCCGCGCGGGGTGTTGATGATGAGTTGAATGCGGTCGCCTTTAATCAGATCGACCACGTTTGGCCGGCCTTCCTTGACCTTGAAAACCCGCTCGACTGAAAGGCCGGATTTCTCCAGAACATTGGCCGTACCCTCAGTCGCCACTATGCGGAACCCGAGGTGCACATAGCGGCGAGCCAGTTCGATGGCCGCAGGCTTGTCATGGTCGTTGACGCTGAAGAATACTGTTCCGCCGGTGGGCAGCACCTGGCCGGCAGAAAGCTGCGCCTTGGCGAAAGCCTCTCCGAAGCTGGCAGCCACGCCCATCACCTCGCCGGTGGACTTCATCTCTGGTCCGAGAACCGTATCCACGCCGGCGAACTTGGACCACGGAAACACAGGCGACTTCACGTAGTAGTGCTTCCCGGTCCCGAGGTCACGGCCCGCGGCAAGCTGAGCCGGCAGCAATTCCTTCAATTTCCTGCCGGTCATGAGGCGCGCGGCAATTTTGGCAAGCGGAATTCCGGTCGCTTTTGAGACGTAAGGCACGGTTCGCGAGGCGCGCGGGTTTACTTCGATGACATAGACATGGTCGTGGCCCGCAGCGTCACGCTGGATGGCGAACTGGAGGTTCACCAGGCCGACCACCTTCAGCGCAAGCGCGAGCTTTCGTGTGTAAGTGCGCAGAGTCTCCAGCGTCTCTTCGCGAATGCTCACAGCGGGCAGCAC
>CAYWMR010000139.1:0-10598 GCA_964458965.1 uncultured Occallatibacter sp.
CAGGAGGAGCAGGCAGAGGCAAGACAGGCGGAGGAAGAGCGAATGAAGAAAATGGCTCCTGCCGAGGAGAACGCGGACTTGCTTACCGTGCACGGGGTCTCTGCGATCAACGAAAACGATTGGCCAACGGCACGGCAAGACTTTCTCCATGCTTACTCGCTTGATCCAGCCAGTGCATTTTCTCTGAACAACCGCGGATATGTTGCGGAGATGGATGGCGACATTGAGACGGCGCAGTTCTTCTATGACAAGGCCAGACAGTCCGGCGATTCGAACGCCCGCGTTGGGCTGGCGACCTTGCGCTCCGCAGAGGGAAAGAGGCTATCGACAGTTGCCACGGATAGCGGCCACCACGTCAATGATGAGCTTGACAAATACAGTCAGAAGCGTCGCCGGGAGCCGGGCCCGATTGAACTGACACCTCGGAATAATGCGCCGGCCGGGATTTCCAGCGTGCCTGCGGAAAAGCCATCGTCCTCCGATATCCAACCTGCGGCAGCGCCCGCCGTGCCGCAGCCTTAACAAGCTCAACAGGGATCTCACGAACATGACCAAGCCCACTGCAAAACCCCCGACGGATCATTCGATGAGGCTACTCTCTCGCCTGCTGCTTACGCCGCGCGATGGCATCGGCGCATCTCATCCGATGCTGGAAGAGCTGATTTCGGAGATGCGAAAGATAACGTGGGAGGAGTTTTCCAATTTACTTTCATTGGCCAACTCGAACCACGTAGTTGTGCGTGGCCTGGAAGTTTTCCTGGAAATAATGCGCGAGGCAAAGGATGACATTCGCGCCGAATGGGCGCTGGACGGGCTCGCGGCAGAACGGGCGCGGATCGCAACCGCTCTCACACACCTTGAACAGATTTGCACTGCGCTCGATGACGAAGAATATGGTGCAGTAGTAATCAAGTCGCTTGATCATTGGCCCGATCTTGGCAGTGACCTGGATCTCTATACAGATAGCAATGCCGCAGACATAATCCCATTTATGAAGAAGCGCTTCCACGCACAAATTGCTCCGCGTAGCTGGGGAGACCGGCTGGCGGGAAAACGAAACTTTCTTATACCTGGGTTGAGTGAGGCCGTTGAGATTCACATTGGCCGCCTGGGGCAAACTGGAGAGCAGATCGCAATTGCCTCGCGCCTGGTGGAGCGCTCGCGGCGCGTCGCGGTCGGCGATCACATGTTTCGAGTTCCATCTGCGTCCGACCGGTTGATGATTTCCACCTTGCAGCGAATGTACCGGCATTTCTACTTTCGGTTGTGCGACATCGTGGATACTGCCGCACTGTCGAAGACGGGGGACATTGACTATGGAGACCTGCGCTCAGCGGCCACCGATGCCGGCATTTGGGAAGGGGTTGCGACCTATCTTGTGATTGTGTCGGACTACGTTAGGAAATATGCCGGTTCAGGTCTCGATTTGCCGCATTTCGTAATCTCTGGAGCGCGTTTCGGAGGCAACGAAATCTTCTACGCCAAAGAGTTTCTGCGTGTTCCAATCATGCCGCAATCTGCCAGCCTTTACGGATCGCAACTCGCGGGCATGCTGCGAAGGCGCGAATTGCAGAGCGGCGCTCGGCTATGTCTGTTACCCTGGCTGGCCACAGCCGCTCTTGTTGGGCAAACAATGACTGGGAGCGATAAGGGCATTTGGTAAGGCAGCACATTTATTCCGGGCAATCTCAAGTAGAAGACGGGTAAGTCGATTGCTTTTTTGCTAGTTAACCTGTGGCCAACCAAGAGAGGAGATGCCGGGATTTCAGCCTCCGGCACAATATTATGAGCGATCTCGTAACAACGAATCCCGAACTTATCTTAGGCGGTACGGCATATGCCAAGAGTCCCAACCGCATGATGCACGATGCAGGTGTTTCTGCATGGCCATCTCTTGGGTCAGGCCTTGCTGGTGGAGACTTTTCGAGGGATGCGGCTTCGACGCAGTTTGCGGCGCGGCCAATGTTTGCTGCCAATCAATTGGAATTCAAGGGCAACCCACGGTCGCGCGCAATTTCATTTGCGGTGCACGCTGTCGTTATCACGCTGGTTCTTTTACTTGCGATAAAAGCTCACACGGTCGTGACGATGCAAACTGCGAGTGTTACGCCGGTGGATTTCAAACTCAACACTCCTCCCCCTCCCGTGACCCCGCTGATTGCCAAGTCGATGGGCGGAGGAGGTGGGGGCGGCGCGCACGCGGTGGTCGAGGTTGTCAGGGGACACTTGCCCACGATGGTGGCGATTCAGCTCGCCCCTCCACAACTGCTTAAGTTCGATCACCCAAAGCTGGCAGTCGAGCCGTCAGAGCAGATGAAGATACCGGACAACAACAGTCTCCCCACACTCGGCGTGTCTCAGTCGCCGCAGATTGTGTTGGCCTCGCAAGGAAGAGGCAGCGGCTCAGGACTCGGTCAGGGCCTTGGCGGCGGGATTGGCGCGGGACGCGGCACCGGAGCCGGTCCTGGCACTGGTGGTGGCTACGGCGGAGGCCTGATGAGTGTGGGGGATGGCGTCAGCGCGCCCCAGGTAATCCACTCGGTTGAGCCAGAGTTCACAGACGATGCTCGGCGAGCGAATTATCAGGGCAGCGTTTCCATCAAGCTCATTGTCGATTCGCAAGGGATCCCCCAAGACGTCCGCCTGGCTAGTCATCTTGGCATGGGACTGGAAGAAAAGGCCATCGAAGCAGTGAAGCAGTACAGGTTCAAGCCGGCCGTTTACCAGGGACATGCTGTTGCGGTGCAGATCGTTGTCGACGTGGACTTCCATCTGCATTGATATGCGTGACTGACTCAAACAACTAACAGGACGATGTACTCAGAAGCGGAGATTCAACATGAGCGCATTAGGATTGCTATCAATTCCGGAAGCTACGGTACTTGCTGTATCCCTGTGTCTTTACGCGTATAACCTGGCCACGAACAAAAGGTCGTATTAGCCCAGCCAACGAACTGCGGCGATGCCCGCAGAGGCGCGAGATACAGTCAGGCCGCGCGCTTCGAGGCATCGGCTTCATCGGCGAATTCCGAGCGGTCAGAACGCATGGGTTCATCGACGAGAATCCGTCAGGGCCATTGGCCGGGCGCCGAGTCTGTCTCCATTCCGGCCCGGTACTTCGACGCACATCACCACATTGGCAAGGCAACAGGGCGATCATAGGCTTGATTGGCTAGCGCATCACTGTTTGACGTCTTGCGCGGTCTGCGTGTGTTGTGGTGCTTGTTTCTTGGCGTAGTAGCCCTTGCGGGTCCTCACAATCAGCTTGCCATGCTTTGTCGCACTTGCCTCGACGCTCACAGCCCGGTAGCCCCCCACACTGGCATTTTTGCTGGAGCGATAACCAACTGTGTATTGGTCCCGAATCTCGTGAGCTACCTCTGCTGCGATGCTATCCACATCCTGCAGGGAGTGCGGGAAGTAAGCGATTCCGCCTGTTTCCTGCGACAGTCTCTCCAGTGCGATCCGCGCTCGAGCCGCTTCCTCTTTGTCTGCCCCGAAGAGCAGCCCAATGGTATAAACCACCGGGCCCCCCAGGTTTTGCACGCGAAGGATAGCCTGGTCCAGGTCGAGGCGTGAAGCATTGTCCGCTCCGTCGGTGATGACAAGCAGCACTTGCTTTGGGAGCTTTCCGTGATTGGCTAATTCGTCTGCCGAAGCTGCAACTGCGTCGTAGATGGCCGTGGTGCCTTTGGAATCGAAATGCGATAGTCCCCGATTCAGTTCATCGATGTTCGAGGTAAAGCCCTGATCGAGAAAAGCTCTATCGGAAAAATTCACGATAAACGTCGCATCCTGCCGATTTGATGCCTTCAACAGGTTCAATGCGGCCGCATTGACCGCCTCACGCTTATCGAGCATTGAGCCCGAGTTATCGATGAGTATGCCCAACGAAACGGGCTGGTCCTGGTGCAGAAAGGAGGTGGTGGTCTGCGGAAGGCCGTCTTCCCGGACGTGAAAGTCGCCGCGGCTTAAATCCATAACCGGCCGTCCCTTTTCATCCACTACCGCGCAACTCAGCAGAACCTCATCCACATCCTGATGCATGGTGTAGACGCCGTCCTGACGTTTCTGAATCTCACCGGGCCGCGCTGGGGCGAGGGGTGAAGCTGTAATCACGGGCGCTTTTTCTTCAGCGTCTGGCGAGGGAATCGGATCGTGGTCCAAGTCCAGTCGCGGCTGAACCTCGGCTCGAGCAGGGGCCTGAACGGTGGCTGGCATTGTGGTTTGTGCCTGAGTAGGCGATGCGGGCTGGACTTGGCAGAGTAACGACGATCCGCTCCACCCAAACAGGACTATGGCCACCAGGCCGCGGGATCGGCGAGTGAACGATATCGAGAAGAACTTTGAGACCATAGGAAAGTGGTCTAATGCCTGCAATTGAATTCTCCTCTGCTGAATTGGATGCAGAAATGCGACCTGGCAGGTTTCGCTCCGGGTCGCCAATGCATCTCCATCACGCAATCTTCGCACCCTTCCTCTACTGGGTAATCGAATTCGAATTTGTGACGGGCGATTGTGTCCCCTGAACAATCTGGTTCATTGACAATTCCAACGAAAACAGAGAAGCAGTGCCTTGATCCGCATGCACCCAGAAGCCATGAAAGGCGTCGTTCAGTTCGGGGTGCATCGTGAGCAAAGCAGCCATCAGATCAGTTACCTGTTTCCGCGCAGTTGGCGGATCATGCAACTCGATCGCCTCTTCATTGTCTGGGGTGTAGTGGACCTCAAGGTCCAGCGCGCCCAATGCTGTTGTGGTGTCGATCGATGTCACACGAAAAACAGAACCATGCGCATCGATCGAAAGCGGCTCGGAGTCCGGCAAGCCGACAGGGTGTACGCGGTCCCGTTCATGCTGGAGCTTCTCAAGGTTTGGGCTGGACAAGAACTCCACTGGGTCCAGAATACTTGCGGCCATTCGGTAATAGAA
Source organism: uncultured Occallatibacter sp. (assembly GCA_964458965.1). Taxonomy (GTDB): domain Bacteria; phylum Acidobacteriota; class Terriglobia; order Terriglobales; family Acidobacteriaceae; genus Telmatobacter. The sequence continues at coordinate 4,931 of CAYWMR010000139.1, forward strand.
CCATGCATCCCAGTTCATATTCTTCTGTGCGTAGTTGCGCGCCGACACCCAATACCATAAACCATCGTGATTTGCCTCCATCATCGGCTTGCTGAAGAAGCCTCCAAGCATCCAGCGATGGTCGGCCGTCTCAGACAGAATCAGTGCAATCTGCTGCGGCTGCGGTACGCCGGTGGCGTGAAGGATGGCAAGCGCATACATCCCCGGCGGCAAATCGGTAAAGTTCATTACCACAACCGGCGATCCACAATAGAAATCGGTTCGGGCTGCGCCCACTGACTCGGCAGTAGCATCCAGCGCATAGAGGCTATCGACCGTGATGGCCGCTTGTTGCACAAAAGGCTTCAAGGAGTCTGCCGAACCAGCAATCCCAGTGAAATCCGCCGCTACCGCGGGAATCGTGTTCGCACGAAGTGCCTGTGAATCTCCACTTTGCACCTCGGCAACCATGGTGCGCGCCGCACTCGACAGGGCATCGCGCTCCGAAGCCGTCAACTGCGATTGCGTCTTGCAGGAAGCGGCCAGCGCGGCCTGGGGCAGCATTGCAACTACAAGAGTGAGGAGTGACAACAGAACGCGCGGCGCATCAGGAAGACTCTGTTGCATGGCTCCAACCTTCCATGAAGATGGCATGGCCGACGAATCATTGTGTCCTGCCAGCCTGCATGGATAACATGCAAGTTAGCAGGCTGCTTTAGCAATACCTGGAAGGAACTCGCACAATGCTCTGCAATAGCCTCTGCCATTGCATTCGTCACCTTATTGTTATTGATCGCTCCGTCCGGCACTGGTCTTTTCTGCTCAACTCGCAGGTCCAACGCGACGCGCTGACTCTGGTTCCTGGAGCATGCCCGATTTGCTGATTATCTTATTAATCTTCAGGAATAATCCGTTTTAGTATCCGATTGACCATTCTTTCATGCGTCCGGCCATATACGGTAGTACGAACACTGTGTAGAGTTAGTTGCATAAGTTAGCAGCACCATGCATTTCTTCAACGCACTTCTGCGTGATCCGAGCTTCGGTTGGGTATTGTGGGCATGTACGCCCTCTGAATCCGCCGAATCCAATACAGGTGACGAGAGTGCTTTGTACTCATCGAACGCAATGCCTTGTGTATCGCTTTGAACTGCTCGTGTTGAGAAGACGGCTGGTTAGGCCGATTGGCCTACATCGCTGAGCAGATGAAGTTGTGCGGTAACTTCGAGAACGATGGGATTAAATCTTTTTCCGAGGCAGGTTCGTGAAAATCGCTTTTGTCGTTGTATTCCTCCTGGCTTTTGCCGCATCCGCATTCGCAACTGTTGTCGTCAGCAGCCCGACCAACGGCGAGACAGTAGGCTCAACCGTCATCTTCGCGGCGACGGCTACCGCGAGCACCTGTTCAAAGGGCGTAGCGTCAATGGGTGTCTATGTCGACTCCAAACTGCTCTATGTTGTGGATGGAGATACTTTGAGCACTACTCTTTCCGTGAGCCCCGGTGCGCACAATACCGTTGTTGAAGAGTGGGACCGTTGCGGCGGAGCCACCTTCGTCTCGCTTGAGATTACGGCCACCAGCCAGCCAGGAGTCCACGTGATCTCGCCGGCAAACGGGAGCATTGTGAGTTCTCCTGCCAATTACGTTGCCACTGCCACGAGCAGTTGTTCCAAAGGCATTGCATCGATGGGAATCTACGCAAACAATCAGCTCGTGTATGTCGAAGACGGAGCAAAGATGAACACCCAGGTGAATCTCGGATCGGGCGTCCAGCATACCGTTGTAGAAGAGTGGGATAATTGCGGCGGTGCGTCTTTCACGCCGATCAATGTCACTGTACAAGGCAGCGATAAAGTGCTTTCCAACCTGCAGGCGAGCGGGGGATGGAACGGCTGGGGCGAGTTGGCGCCGGTTTATGACGTCTGCTTATCCCCTTGTTCGGGAGTTACCTGGTCAATGCTGCAGCATGTCAGTACAACGTCTTTGAGCGGGAATGCAACCCAGTTCAATATCGGTGGAACCAAACCCTACTCCGATGCCCTATGGTCGCTTCCGGTGTTGGGCCAGAACTCAACGCAGGATATTCTGGACATAGGCCACACGCTTCTTCCGACCTTACACAACTTCACGTATGACGCCTATTTTTATGTGACCAATGTCCCGAATACGCAGGTTCTTGAGTTCGACATCAATATGTATATGGATGGTGTTGGAATGATTTGGGGCAACCAGTGCAACCATCTGGGCGGAGGAGTTTGGGACATCTGGGACAATGTAAATGCAAAATGGGTGTCAACCGGTTTTGCGTGCAATCTGAAGAGCAACGCCTGGAATCACGTTACCGTTCAAGGGCAGCGGGAATCGGGTAATGAGGTTCAATATCAGTCGATCACGCTCAACGGTATCACCACCAACATAAACAAGACCTATCCGCCGTTCTCCGTTCCTCAAGAATGGTGGGGCGTCACGGTCAACTACCAGATGGACGGAAACTACAGGCAGTCTTCGAATACAACCTACCTGGATAATTTCAGCCTCACGTATTGGTAGCGCGTCTGCCGGCTTCCGTGTCCACGCCAGACCTGGCTTCGCAATCCTGGATAGAAGCAATAACTATGGGTTCTGTGCGCCGATGTACGGCGATCGCCTGGAAGAGGAATCGAGACGACGCGAGGTACTTTCCGAATACCTGACAATCTGCTTCTTCGCGGAAACCGTTCCAGGTTCAATGGATGGCAATTCTCCTGCCCTGTGCAGAATTGACCAGCTTTTTGCGCTTATAAGTATTTAGACTTCCGCATTCCGAGGGTCGAACGGACCTGCTCGCTACTTGTCACCGTGGCTTCGAGATTCAGCTGTGTGAATGAAAACAGTGTCGGACGGAGGAAGCGGAGACGGGCCATCCTTGAGGTGAAATGAATTCCCGCAAAAGGCGCGATTTCCTGAAATTGTGTATTGCTTCCTTACCGGCTTTGGTCTTTGCGAATGGCGTGGATGCTGCTGATTCAGCGGACCGTGAGGTTGTTCAACCGGTTTATCGCAAGCCTGGATTCCTGGACCGATATATAGATCCACTGCCTCTCCCGAAACGGTTGATGCCGCAAAGCACGGGCGCGGATGGGGTACAGTATCGCGTTCGCATGTTGGAATTCACGCAGCAGATGCATTCGCAACTGCCACCTGCGAAACTCTGGGGATATGAAGGACAGTATCCCGGTCCAACGATCGAGGCGCAGCGGGACAAGCCAATCGTAGTTCAATGGGAGAATCATTTGCCCGCCCGGCATATTTTCGATTTCGACCCCAACATACATGGGGCGATGCCTCCGGCGCCCGCAGTCCGAACCGTACCCCATCTTCACGGCGCACGCAGTCCGTCCCAGAGCGATGGGCTGCCCGAGAAGTGGTTCACGCCCGGCAATTCGGCACGTTACGTTTATCCAAACAGCCAGCAGGCTGCGACGCTTTGGTATCACGACCATGCGGTGGGCATTACGCGCTTGAATGTATATGCCGGCTTGTCAGGGTTCTTCCTGCTGCGCGACGCCGATGAGCAAAGCATGGGCCTCCCCTCCGGCGAATACGAAATTCCACTGTTACTGCAGGATCGCACGCTCGATGACGGTGGACAGCTCGTCTATTCTCCGACGTGGGATAACGGTGACAAGGTCCCTCCAGGCGTCTGGGGCCCGCAGCTCTTTGGTGACCTTCCAGTTGTCAATGGTGCTGTCTATCCCTATCTGGAAGTTGCGCCGCGTCCCTATCGGCTGCGCCTGTTGAATGGTGCGAATTCAAGGGTCTTCAACCTGTTCTTCAATCTTGCAAAGCGCCCTACGGACATACCTGCGCTTGTACCCTTTCATCAAATCGGAACCGACGGAGGGTTCTTGCCCAACCCGGCTCAGCTGAACAAGCTGTTGCTGGCGCCTGCGGAACGCGCTGATTTGATCATCGACTTTTCCGGACTCGATGGCAAAATCGTGACCTTGTCCAACAATGCCCCAGCTCCATTTCCAGGATGGGAGATGATCAACCTGCATTATCCGCAGCTCTACGAGTTAATGCAGTTTCGTGTGACCCTGCCAGAGCCAGGAAGCAGGAAGGCTTTCAGCATGGGGCCGGCGCCTTCCTTCCACAGGGTGAAGGAGACAACATCCACTATCACCAGGGATTTCGTGCTGTCCGAACAGATGATTCAAGGATGGTCTATGGGCGTGCGAATCAATGGCAAAGGGTACGACGACGCAGTGACAGAGGTAGTGAAGTTGGGTTCGATTGAGAAATGGAGATTCATCAATACCACGGACGATCCACACGCCATGCATCTGCACATGGTGCAATTTCAGATTGTTCAACGCCAGGGGTTCAACTCCGTGGCGCTTGGCAAAGGGATTTTGGAGCTGGTTGGAAACCCGCGACCACCTGCGGCAAACGAGGCCGGCTGGAAGGACACGGCGATAGTGAACCCGAGAGATGTTCTCACCATCATCGTTCCATTCGTGGGCTATACTGGCCGGTACGTTTTTCACTGCCACATGCTGGAACATGAAGACAACGACATGATGCGGCCTTATGAAGTTGTTGTTGACGAATTGAAATCGCAACAATGATCGGAGATCCCTGACGGCAACACTGGAGCCGGTAGAATTGTCTTTTCGTTCTTCAGGCCAAGAGCGGGGCGATTCGAAATGCCTCGGGATGGTTACCAAACTCGGGGGTCGCATTCGCCACTGCTTCGACGAACCGCAGGCATCCTGAATACATAACTCGTCGAGCCCTGAGTAACAACGGTGATTGAGCCTGCCGCGAGCTTATGGCGCGAATGTGATCGGGGTACACGGATCGTATCCCAGCGACTCGGCTGTCACCGGAATTGGCGGAGTGGGTGGCGTGGCCCAAGGGATCTTGGTGAAGTCGAAGAACTCCAGCATGTTGGGCTGAGCAGCATCGCGGGCAGTCAAGTTTGTGGAACTGCCAATGAACCGATTTTCGACAAACTTGATCACGGCCGTGTGGTCCATCGGCGTGTGCGAAACATAATGCTTCCTTGTGAAGGGCGAGATGATGATGTTAGGAAGCCGGAAGCCAAGCTGGGCGGCAAATCCCTGAGTGGCAGCAGCATCCCCCGAATTGGCCCCGGGGTCAGTCGACACCAGATCGCAATGCAGCGTCGGGGTTCCGGGAGTAGCAGGCACGCAGGGGTTGTAGCTGTCTGGATTTATCGCGATCGTGGAGATGTCCGGAATGGTTCCGAGCGAAGCATCCGTGAAGTCATTTGAGTGGCCGGGCACCGGAGGAACATGATCGTATGGTCCTCCGCCCTCGTCGTAGCTGAAGAAGAAGATAGAATCCTTCCACGAAGAACTAGCCATGAAAGCATTCACGACCATGGCCACCTGCGTCTGACCCAATAGAATCGATTGGCCGGATCCTGGGTGCTCGTCGTTGTTTCCGTATCCGGCTTCGATAAATGCAAAGCTGGGCAGCGTGCCGTTGGTCAGATCGGTGAAATACTGTGGCGAGAGCGGGGCAACGTGGTTCGGATCGATGCAGAAGGAGTCTGTTGCATCGCCGACTACACTGGAAAGCTGCGTGGGCGGGACACAAGCAGCACCGGAAGAATTCTCGTACAGATACTGATACGAATACGACAGGTTAGAGAAGTCGGTAGCTGGATACAAGGCGTTT
>CAYWMR010000140.1:0-4706 GCA_964458965.1 uncultured Occallatibacter sp.
ATTTGGATACCAAGCTGCCGGAACTGAATTGGGTGATATGCGTGAATCCAGACTGGAAGGTCGGCAGAGGTATAAGCTGGTGAAATGCCCCTTTATACGAACGCTATAGACCTCATCCGGGCAAACCTCAACGAGATCTCGAAGGGAAATAAAGTAAAACCGATTGCAATAGGTGCGCTGACAAAACAGCAGCTAGACGCCATCAACGAGCACCGACAAGAACATAATCTCAATCTTGAGCCAATGATCGCTGAGGTACTCTTCTTTGGAAGCCACATCTATCAAAGCCGCTGTTTGCGAGATGGGTACACAATCGACGACGTGATTGATCAGATCGCGAGCGCAATGGATTCAGCTTCGATGCTTGTCGGAAATCTGCCGATGCAGGCAATCGAGAACCCGAGCCAGCGGACAGACCGGTACGGCAATCAAGTTCATGACAGAGCTGTCTTCGAATGTATGAGTCGCCACCCGCGACCAGAGCTTTTCTCGGTTATGCCTAAAGGCGACCGGAATAGGCCGATCCAAAAGCAGAAGGGCCGCCCGTAGGCAGCCCTTCCCAGGATTCGAGCGGCTCGCCCGGCTAACAGAAACCATCCGGCGCACCAGTCGCTCAATTGAATTATCGGCATTGCCCGACATTTTGTCAACGGCGACTCAGTGGTTGACGAGATGGCTCTTTTGTCTTTCGCCTATGATTTCTGAGACGTCGCTAATCAAAACAAATCTGGAATGCTGCCGAAGGCTATGCGCGTGGGCGCGGCCTTGAATGCCGTCAGCATGGTGGCTGGGGCCAGCGTGCTCATTCCATATTTATTGTTCAGCTCGTCCATGGTCGCGAGCAGGCGCGTGCGGCTCTGCTCGCCGTCAAGCTTGTCGAAGAGGTTGAGAGAGTGGAGGCGGTCGGGGACCAGTTCGCCCAGATGCACGCCGATGAAATACGGATGGTCGAATTCCGCGCCTGAAGGCCGGCTTGCCCACAGACGGCTCAGCGCGGCGATGAGAGTTTGATTGTCCTGGCACTCGCTGAGTTTCAGCTCGCTCTTCCATCCGCGGGTGGGCACGCCGAATCGACTCACGGGGGTTTTGTCTCCGCGCGGAACCGCGAAGCCAATCGCGAGGCCAATGTTGCCGGCCCACAGGCCGCCCGCCCGCAGCCGCATGGCCGCCTTGTGCAGCAGCTTGTGTGCCACGGCATAGGCCTTTTCCGCGGTGCGCAACTCGGGCGCAAGCACGTGGGAGTGGCTGATGGACTTGAGATGCTCGGTGTCCGACATGTCGAAGTCTTCGCCACGCAGCCAGTGCCACAGCCGCTCGCCCCACACGGAGCCCCAAAGCTGGCCGGCCTGCTCGCAATCGAGCGCTAAGAGCTGATCCATAGTGTGGAGGCCTTTGTCGTTCAGCCGCTTCTCGGTGCGCGCGCCAATGCCGGGCAGATCGCGCAGGGTGAGCTGGCGCAAGGCATCGGGGAGAATGTCGAGGGTGAGCGCAACGAGGCCGTCGGGCTTCTCCATGTCGCTTGCCACTTTGGCCAGATAGCGGTTGGTGGCCAGGCCAACGGAACTACGCAGCATGGGACCAACCTTCTCACGTATAGTCGCCTTGACACGGCGGCCCAGGTCCATGGCCGCCAGCAGGGGGCGTTCGCGTCCCATCAGGCGGCAGGCCATCTCGTCGATGGAGAGCACGGCGGTTACCGGCAGGCAGCTTTCAACTGCCTCGATAATGCGGTGATGGTAATCGACATAAATTTCGTGGCGCGCCTCAAGCAATACCAGGCCGGGACACATCCGCTTGGCATCGGCCACGACGGTTCCGGTTTTTACGCCGTGCGCCTTGGCCTCGTAGCTGGCGGCAATGCAAACCGTGGTGTCGGCCATCATGGGCACCACGGCCACCGGGTAGCCGCGCAGCTCGGGCCGGACCTCCTGTTCCACCGATGCAAAGTAGGAGTTGAGGTCGACAAACAACCAGTTCAGCGTTGGGCCGGCTGGTGCGTCGAGGGCTTCGGCGCGCATCGGCGATTGCGTGGGCGGCTCGTAGACCGGATTCGACTTTGGGTTGGAGTCTGGACTCAAATCCGGGGCGCCAATCGACTCGGGAGTCTCCGGCCAGTCATCGGGCGTGGTGAACTGAGCCGGGTTTGGAGCGGTTACCATGCTTATTTTATTTTCGCTTTTTCTTCTCTTTAAATCAAGGGGTGACTGAAGAAAATCTGCAATGGTACACTTGCTTCGCAGTGGTTTCGACGCCCGGAAAACTTGAGCCGGCGAGGGGATGGATAACCCCGCGAGAAGGTTTGGCGTCCAAGTCTATGTATAGGTCTCATGCAACATGCAAACCCTGGTTCGTTGGTTTGAGCTAAACGGAAACATCCTCGCTGTGTTGGTGACGGCGGGCGTGGCCGTGCTATTGGTTTGCTGCCTGGGATGCTCGGACTGCCCTAAACGCGAGAAGGACGATATTTTCCGGCGGCATACGTAGCTCTCCCCTGCGCCTACGGCGCGAAGTTCTCATTGCATCGGGGGCTTCAAGTATTGCTCGAAATGCGCGAGAATGCGATTGAACAGATGGGTGCGCACGTCCGGGCCGGAGATGGAATGAGTCTTGCGCGGATAGATTTGAAGGTCGTAGGGAATCCCGGCCTCGATCAGCTTTTGCACAAACTGGACTGAGTTTTCCAGGTGAACATTGTCGTCTCCGGTTCCATGCACCAGCAGCAGGCGCCCCTTGAGATTGGCCGCCGAATTCACCACGGAAAAGTCTTTGTAACCGGCGGGGAAGTCTCCGGGCGTGCTCAGGTAGCGCTCTGTATAGATTGAATCGTAGTTATGCCAGTCGGTAACTGGAGCTACAGCAACTCCGGCGCGGAAGCGATCGGAGTGAGAGAGCGCATAGAGCGTGAAAGTGCCGCCCCAACTCCATCCCCACCAGCCCAGGCGCTTTGGGTCGAGTTGCGGATATTGTGCCAGCGCCGCGTCCATGACAGTTAGCTGATCTTCTAACTGGACGGGACCGAAGTTATGATAAGCCGCCTGGGCAAAGGCTCGTCCGCGCTCCCCTGTGCCGCGATTGTCGGCGTGGAGAACGGCGAAGCCATGCTGGGCGAGTAACTCATCGAACAGCAATGCATCGCTCCATTTGTTGGCTACATCCTGAGGGCCGGGGCCTCCGTATGGGTTGACGATAAGCGGCACACTGGCTGGAGCCGCACCTTCCGGCAGCAGCAGCGTTGCGTAAAGCGTTGCGCCGTCGTGAGCCTTTACTTCAAGCTGCACCGGTGCACGAAGTCCATAGGGTTCGAGCGCATTCGTCGCCCAAAAGGTCTTGCATCTCCCTGCTGCATGGCACAGGCTCAGAGCCGGAGGGGACATCCGCGTGGATTGCTTGTCGACAAATGCACTGCCGTCGGGCGCAATGGCGCCCTCATGATGTCCTGGGCCGGCGCTGAACTGTTTTCGCTGGCCGTCGAAGCTGACCTGCCATAACTGACTATCCAGCGAGTTACCCTCGTTTGAGCTATAGTCCACCACCTTTTTCGTGCGATCGACGCGCAACACATCCTGAACTTCAAAGTCGCCTTTGGTAAGCTGGCGCTCGAGCTTAGCCGTGTTGGAGCCGGGGCTGGCCTGATCGTAACTGTAAAGATAGAGATGGTTATGTCCATCGGACCAATTTGTAAGTACGATGCTTCCGGCCCCGACATCCACGTCATAACTCTCGTCGAAGAAGGCATCGTCTGCCAGTTCGAGCACCTTATGGCACCGGCCTGAGGCGGAGTCGGCTAGATAGATCGCCCGGTGTTTATTGTCGCGCGTCAGTGTCTCGATCCAAAGCGTCCTTGGATCGGCCCACCCGAAGCGCGGAATGTAGTCCTGTCCTGCGTGAAAGGGAAGTTTCACCCATACGGTTTTGCCGCCGAAGGCGCTGACTACACCGACGTGCACATCGGGATTGATATCTCCCGGCTGCGGATAGCGTTGCATATCCACGGTGGGGTGCGTGGGTATCCAATCGGTAATGGGATACTGCGGCACATCGGTCTCGTTCATCTGCAGGTAGGCCAGGCGGCTGGAGTCTGGCGACCAGAAGTAGTTGCTGCGAACGTCCAGCTCCTCCTCATAGACCCAGTCCACTTCGCCGTTGAGCACCACCTGGTGCGTATCCGGATTGGGCAGGGGAGCGACCACGGTTGTGCCTGCCCATGGCTCCTTGAGGCGAATCACACTGAGCGCGTGGTCGCGCACAAACGAGACATATTGCCCGTTCGGCGAGAACTTCGGGTCGTCGCCGGAGGCGGCTCCGGTAAATCCGACCTGTACGCCGGTGCCGTTGCTCAGATCGTAAAGCCACAATCGCCCGTTGGAATCAAACAGGAGATGCCTGGAATCTGGAGCCCATTGGTACTCCGGCACTTTGTAGCGTTCGCGACGATCGCGGTCCTTCTCCGAGTCGGCTGAACCCGTGAGCGGGGCCAGCTTGGCGCTGCTCACCAGCACATGCGGCTTGCCCGTGCCGGGGTCCATGTCGATGAGTTCGCCGCCGTTGTCATAGGTCAGGTGCTCGGAATCGGGCGACCAGGTGAGATTTTCGGGAGGATGCGGGATGATGGGACCATGGGCAAAGATTGCTTCAACAGTAAGAGGCGTTGGAGGAGCCTGCGCGGCAAGGGGGACGGCAGCCGAAAGGAGGACGGCGACGGCCGA
>CAYWMR010000140.1:4806-10594 GCA_964458965.1 uncultured Occallatibacter sp.
GCCGGTTGCACGCAGCGGGCAGAGAGTGTATGGTGCCACACATGCACTGGGCAACTCCGGAAGAACGCACCAATCTTGGCCAGGCGCGGCGCAAGCAGGTTGGCCGCCAGGAACACTGTGATTTCAACTGCAAATCGCGCAAAACATCTTCGATTTCGCTGCTTGCCCGGTCGATGTCTGGCCGTGTCCCGGCACTTGTGAAGCTGAAGTACGAACTGATGGCTGAATCTCCGTTCGGCTATTTTCGGGGCGCAGTGCCGGTGATGGCCGCGGACTTGGCCTTGCTGCCCAATACCGGCATCGTGAGCCAGCTTTGCGGCGATGCGCATGTGCGCAACCTGGGCGCCTATGCTGCTCCCGATGGGCGGCTGGTATTCGACATCAACGACTTCGATGAGACCATCCGCGGACCCTTTGAATGGGATTTGAAGCGGATGGCCGCGTCTCTGGTGCTGGCTGGGCGCGGATCGGGCCACAAGGATGCCGCGGCTGTGCGCGCAGTGGAGTTGTGCATTGAGCGGTACTGCACCCTGATGCATACGTTTGCCGACATGCCGTGCCTTGAAGCGGGCCGCTACCAGGTTCACCGGATGGGCTCGGTTGCGCCGGTGCACAAGGCGCTGCTGAAGGCCGAGCGCGCCACGCCGCAGCACACGCTCGAACAGCTCACGGAGCCTGTTCCGGATAAGCCGGGCGCTCGCCGCTTCCGCGAGTCGAAGCCGATTCTGACTCGTGTGGCCGCTGCGCAGGCCGCCGCCGTGCTGGCATCCCTGGCAACTTACAGGGAGATGCTGGAGCCGCAGCGGCAGCACCTGCTGGGGTTCTATCGGCCGGTGGATGTGGCTTTCAAAGTGGTGGGCACGGGATCGGTGGGGCTGCGCGACTATTGCGTTTATTTTGAAGGCAACGGGCCATCTGATCCGCTGTTTCTGCAAATCAAGGAGGAGCCGGCCTCAGGCTACGCTTCCTACCTGCCCGATGCGCACCCGGCCCACCACAACGGCCAGCGCGTGGCAGACGGGCAGCGCGCCATGCAACTGCAATCCGACCCATTTCTGGGATGGACGCACATTGGCAACCGCAATTACCTGGTGCGCCAACTGAACGATCACAAGGGATCGATTGACCTGACGGACCTGGCCGAAGGCGGCCTGCAGGCATATGGCGAGGTGTGCGGCGAACTGCTGGCGCGCGGCCACGCCCGATCCGGCGACCCGCGAACCATCGCCGGCTATCTGGGATCCGGAGACGGATTCGCCGAGGCGCTGGGTAAATTTGGAGCGCTGTATGCGGACCAGACCGAAAAGGATTGGCAGGAGTTGCGGCGGTCGCGAAAGATGGGAAAGAAGCCGTGAATCCTGCGATGACAGTGGTTGCTCGGCGGTCTACAACGATGCTTAGAGCGTGTCTCAAAAATGGCCGCGCAGCTCAGAGGTAATTTCGCGGGGGTTAAAACCCCTCGTCTTTCATGCGCTCTTCGGCACGACTAAAGTCGTGCCCTGATACAAAGCATCCTTTTGAAACAAGCAGTAGGAGAATTTCATGAATCGTCGCAAGTTTACGCAAGCTATGGGGGCAGCCGCATTGGCCGCCGTGGCACCTTCACTTCCAGCAGAAGCTCTTGCAGGCTCGGGCAGCACGGATTCATCTAAAGAGCCACCGTTCCCGCTATCGGTCATGCTGTGGACTGTCTTCAACGACCTGCCGTTCGAGGAGCGGTTAGCCAAGGTGGCCGAAGCGGGTTACAGCAATGTCGAGTTGGTGGGCGAATACAGCAAGTGGTCCGAAGCCGACTTTTCCCGCGCAAACGACGCGCGCAAGAGGCTCGGCATACGGTTCGACGCCACTGCGGGACTGGAACATGCAGGTCACAGCAAAGGTATCGCCGACCCTAGCCAACTCGTTCCTTTCGTGGCCGAGTTGAAGCAGGCGCTCACTCCGATGGAAGCGCTGTCGTGCCCCGCCATGATCGTCCTTTCGGGTAGCGTGGTGCCGGGGCTTTCACGCGAGCAGCAGCGCCAAAGCTGCGTTGAAGCGCTGAAGGCAGCCGCAGAAGTGATCGACGGTAAAAGGATCGACGGCCAGCCGGTGCGCCTGCTGCTGGAGTGCATTCACGTGGAAGAGAGCCCCAAATATTTCCTCACCTCAGCCCTTGAGGCCATCGAAGTGGTGCGCGCCGTGAACCATCCCCAGGTCCAGTTCCTCTACGATATCTTCCACGAGCAGATGGGCTTCGGCAATCTGATTGAGAAGCTGGATAAGCACATTGACTTGATCGGCCTTATCCACGTGGCCGACGTGCCCGGACGCCACGACCCCGGCACTGGCGAAATCAACTACGGCAACATTTTCCACAAGCTTGCGCAATTGAACTACCGGCACAACGTGGCCATGGAGTTTCGGCCTTCCGGAGATCCGGTGGCTGCTCTGAGGGCTGCAAAGGCGCTTGCTTTGGCGGCAGGGACTGCGTGAAGCGAGCCCACGGCAGGCGGGAAATTTTACTTTGCGCTGCTTCGATCCGTGCTAGGATTACCTCAAAATCCAATGGTGGTGTTGCAACTTCATTGGCTGAATGGCATCCAACGGGATGAGGCCGCGTGACGTCTCACTTCCGCTGGGAGTGCGCGCCGGCCTTCCTGACCGGCCCCCGCGGATTGGCTTCAGTTTGCGGCATTCCGGAGAGTTTTGATACGCTCATGCTTTGTTGGAGTTGAGCGAGAGGAGAGTCATTATCATGGCAGAGGATAACAAGGCATACGGCTTGGCATGGTTTCTGGCAGGGCTTGGCGTTGGCGCTCTGGTGGGCATTCTTTATGCTCCCAAGAGTGGGCGCGAGACCCGGGAAGACCTGGTTACTGGCGCGCGCGAGGGTACTGAATACCTGCGCAATCGCACCAGGGAGGCAGCCCAGGAGGTAAGCGCCCTGGTAGACAAGAGCAAGGAACAGGTGAGCGAATACGTGGAGCGCGGCCGCGAGGCAGTGGATCGCGGGCGGGCGCAGTGGGAAGAGTTTGTGGAGCGGGGCAAGAACCTGGTGGCCGACCAGACCACGCGGGTGACGGCGGCTGTCGATGCGGGAAAGCAGGCTTATAAGACCACCGCGAACTCCACGGAGCCAACTCATTTTTAGGCAGCCGTTTTCAGGGGAGATATTTCCTGTCCGGCTGACGTGTTGTTTCATCCACCACTCCGGAGCTTACCGCGAGAGCAGTGCTACCTGCGCGGGGGCTCCGGAATACGTGCGCCCTCGTCCATTGCGGATGGGCCAAAATTTTCTTGAATCCGGCGGTAGCACGCGTGAGATCATGATCAGATGCAAGCCTTGAACAACGAAACTCTCATGTTGGCTTTTGTTGCACTGACGGGGATAGCCCTGTCGGCGCAGGCAGTCATTCTTCTTGCCATCTTTTTGTCTGTTCGGAAGGCGGCAAAAGGCGTTAAGGAAGATATCGACGATCTGCGCGCCTCGATACTGCCCGTGGTGGACAGCACGCGGACGGTTATCGCTCGCCTGGCTCCGAAGGTGGAAGCAGCCACCAACGACATTTCGGAGATGGTGCGCACTTTGCGGGAAAAGTCGTATGAGGTGGACGAGTCAGTCTCCGAAATCCTGGAAAGGCTGCATCGCCAGAGCGCACGGCTCGATGGAATGCTGTCAGGGGCTCTGGACACCGTCGACCGGGCAGGCGAATATGTGGCGGAGGCCGTCAGCGGCCCAGTGCGCCAAGTCTCGGCCGTGTTGGCGTCGATCAAGGCGATCGTCGGCGCGCTGCGCGCTCCGTCTCCCGCGTCCCGCCGGACCATCGACTCGACCGACGATAATAGCGGCTTCTAGCTTCTACTTGCGCGAGAAGACCTGACCCCAGTTGACGATGACGCGCGCCTGAAGCTGCAACTCCGGCGTGGTGTTGAGGTCGAGTTGCGCGCTTTCAAGCTCCACCTGTCCGTTGCGGAATGGAATCACGAGACCTTCCTCCGTCCCCGCCGTTTGCTGCCCGGCTGTGAATTCATGCGCAAAGCCGAGGAAGAATGCGGTTCCTCTGCTGTCCAGCGTTCGGAAATAGTCGAAGAAGCCTTGATAGTCTGTTCTGGGATTTGCGGCCGATGTGCCGATGGCCCCCGTTAAGGTAAAGTTCGCGGCAATGAGGTTGTTGCCTTTGCTGAACTGCGGAGCGGCTGTTGCGCCGGCGCGTCCGCCGTTGACGCCGCGAGTGAACACGGCGCCGCGGGGCGCTAGCGTCAGCAGGAAATCGCCTTTCTGAAGAACCTGCTGGCGGGCGACGAAATCGAAGCGGTTGCCAAACTGCGTGGCTCGATCGCTGCCCGTCGACTCCGAGTCCAACAGGTTGACGAGCACGCTGAAATCCAGCTTGGCGTTGAAGGGCGCAATGGTTGTGACCGTGGGAAGATAACGGCCATCGCTCACCGATTGGAAGCCGGTCTCGGTTTCAAGGCACTTGGAGCAGATGGGAGGCGGACTGAAGATGAAGGTGGTGCCGTAGTCGGAGACTGAGCCGTTGAGGGGCTGCGAGGCGGCGGGGGGCTGCGCTGGAGTTTGGGAGGCCGCTGTGATGGCGAAGGAAATCAGGGTTAGGGCGGCCAGGGGTTGGAACGGCGGCTTCATGCGTGCATTCATTCAGGGATCCCGCGCCACATGCTCGGCCCTGCCATCTCAGCCCATTCACGCTGCTCAGCTAAGTCTTCATCCGAAGCTGTGTCGTAATACTCCTTGTAAGCTGCATCTATTTCCTGCCGCTTGGCTTCCAGCATCGCTTCTCGCAGCAACATTTCCAGTGCATCTGAATCCGACTTCGCTCCACGCCGCAGGCGCGTCTCTGATATGAACGTCACCGCCTCCGCGGATAGGGTGAAGCTGCGTCTGATCTTCCGAACCTCGCCGTTCCTCGTCATACTTATTGTCGTATCACAGTTATCGGCCTTTTTTGCTTGTCTGAGATCGGTTTCGATTACCTCAGTGCGCTGCAGCCCAGGCGATGCCATCGGAGTTTTTTCCGGTGACTATCTTGCGGGTGATTTGCCATGTGGTCAGGTCCAGCTCGGCTTCGGTGTGCGAGGCCACGCAGGAGACCCACGCGATTTTTCCGCCGGGCTGCATCAGCAACTCTTCCGGGTCCGCTGGGGTATCAACCGAGCGCACAACCTGCATGGTGTTGAGGTCGATGACGGCTACTTTGTTGAGTTGAGGGAGCGCGACAAGTTCAAAACGGCCGTCGAGCGTGGGGGCGCTGCCGTAGCCAAGGCCCGGCAGAGGAATCCAGTGAGCTACTTGATTGGTGTGCGTGTCAATGACGGCCAGTTGCGGTTTGGTCATGTCGGCGGTGAAGACCCAGCGGTCGTTTGGCGTGATGGAGATGCGCTGGGTGTTGCTGGAGATGGGGATGATGGCGATGACCTTGCGTCCTGGGATGTCGAGCACAGAAACGGTGCCGGGACCGACGTTGGCGGTATAGCCGCGCAGGCCGTCGTGAGAGAGCGCGAGCATGTGCGACTCGGGCTGGCCGGTGGGAATGGCGCCGACGATCTTGAGGGTCTTGGGGTCGATCAGCGTGATAGATCGATCCAGCTCTGTAGTGACGTAGAGCAGGCCGTCTTTGGGTCCGAAGAGGGGCATGTGGGGACGCACGCCGTGGCCGAAGTCGACGCTGCCAACGATTTTTTCCGCGGCGATGTCGATAACGACCAGGTTGCTGCCATCGGTTCCGGGCTTGCCCACGCCGGAGTTGCCGTAGATGGGCACGTAGGCGAAGCGGCCGTCGGGCGATGCGAT
>CAYWMR010000141.1:0-10514 GCA_964458965.1 uncultured Occallatibacter sp.
ATTCTAATTTTCATATCTTTTTTCTTGTATTTTTCTCTTGACCTGCGGTATAAAGGTACAGGAGGTACGCCATGGACAATCGTTCTGCGGTTTTGGAACCACCTCTTGATCTCAATGCGCCTCGGCCGTGCATCGGTTGCGACGCGATTTGCTATGCTTGCGGCTCTCCAGTGCTCGCCGGTGTGCGTTACTGTACCGCTTGTACTCTGGAGATTGATCGGCCCAATTTAAATAAGCTAGCTGAGAGGTTCGCACGCGAATGGCGAGCCGAGATCGAAGCTGAGCGCCGCCAGGCCGCCTAGCGCTTCGTTACCGTGCGCCCGATTCGTCGTCCGCTCAACGCAATTCCCCGGCTCGCCTTTTGCTCTTCTGTCCGCAGTTGCTGGTTGCGCTGCCAGGCGTGGCGGGCCAGACTGGTCTCATCCATTCCGTCTTTGCGCATCTGGTCGAGCTCCTCTTCCAGCGCCATCCGCTTCGGCTTTACGCTCTCCGCAATCCAACTGTTCCAGGCATACGCTGATTCGTCGTAGCAGTCATCCTGCGGGTTACCCTTTTCCTTTTTGACAGCGTTTCGGTCATCGATTGTTCGGCTGGTCAGCGTGTTGAAGGTATAGGGGCAGGCAGTGGTGACCACCAGTGAGCGATTGCTCAGGCCGTTGTAGAGGTGCTGTGCGTTACCCATGGGATCATGAGCGCCCAGCACGCACGGAACGCCATGCACAGCGAACACTTCCTTGATGATCTCGTAGTTGCTTCGACCCGTGCCGGTGTGTTGGTCGTTGGCCGGGTCGGTCATGGCAAAGAGTATCCGCGGTCCTTCTGGATCGCGAGGTCTCAGCTTCTTCAGCCAGGCTTCCTGGGCGGGCATCTTGGGATCGTCGCTCGCTGCGAAACCATCTTTGCAGATTCGCCGGGCCAACTCCTGCGAGGCCATCTTGCGCACCACGCGCTCGCGCACCTTGAAGACCTTACCCGAGGGAGCCACGGTGTACATGCCCACCGCGGCGGCCGAGTTGCCAAATCCGTAATCGATCGAGATAAAGTGCCCCCACCACCACTCGTCAGGAACTTCCTGAATGGGCTGCATATACTCCGGCCGAAGAAATGGAAAGTAGAGCCCTTCAGCGTTGCACCAGCAGCCATAGAGCAGTTGCTCACGAATCGCTGCCGTCTGGGTCATCAGGCTTTCCATCTTGACCCGGTCGTAAAAAGGATTGTCGACCAGACGCGCGGGGATGAATGCAGTGGTTTTGACCACCGGCCCGTCGTCAGATGGCCAGCGGGCACCCTTGTAGACCCGTCCTGGAAAGACGCTGGTTTCTGACGGTCGATCATCCTCGCGGCTGGCTGGATAGTGTACAGGGCACTTGCCGCGCAGGAACACGCCTATCTGCCAGCCGTGACCAGGACCGCCGGGGTTGGTGGTGAAGCGGGCACGCACGAACAGGTTGTGGCGCACCGGCGCCGCCAGCCAACCGAGCAGTTCGCGGACTAGTTTCTCAGGATGCTGGCCGCTTTCGTCCACGCCCATGTGGCTGCGCGCATTGCCGCGGTAGCGTCGGAGATCCTTGGCGTGGCGCAGATAGCCTGGCTCAATCGTGCCGCCGTTCGGAAAGCACCAGGAGAAGCCGGCAAACTTGTTAGGTCGGCGCCACTGAGCACCCAGCGGTTCATAAAGCCTCTGCATCTGGTCGCCCATCTCCTGCATTTCCACCATTGATGTGCGCAGGATTAGGCTTCGCAGGTAGGGATTTTGATACTCCTGCATCGCGTCGGCGGCCAGAAACGAGGTGTTGTGAGTGACGTTAAAGTTTGCACCGAACAGATAAAGTCCGGCGGGATTGGCTGTGGTCAAACAGCGCATCCGCCTCATTCCAGCCGGTTCAACTGCTATGATATAGCGCCAATGCTGCGTTGCGCGGACCTTGACCGGTAATCGCTTTAGCTTCCTTTTAAGCCGAAAGCAGCGAAGTGTAGCTGTCCACTTGACGGTATACTTCGGGCCAATATCACGGCCATATAGCTTGGCTCGACCCTCGTTCCAAAACGGCTTAACCCCTAAAGATGCTGCAAGATGGTAGACTCCTCGGCTCAACTCTTCATTTATGTTGGTAAACTCGCACTGACCGTCTTTGTTGGCACAGCCATCTGTGTCCATCAAACCCTGCAGAAGTGCGAGACGTTGCTCTTTGCAGGCCCACAGATACTCTTGCGGAATGTGCTTTCGATTCAGTAATCCAAGCTCTATCAAGGTGCGCTGCAGGCCGCGGACACCATAAGTGATTGGATCCTTCCTTGGCTTCAGAAAGGCTCCCACGTCGCGAAGCAGCGCAAGCTGATCTTTTGCGTCTCGTTTTCCGATTGTCAGTGTGCCAGATGAGGTTGTGCCATCTCCCAGCCAGACGCCGAGCAGATATGGGTCGATGGAAAACCATCGCACAGGAGTCTCAACCGGTGCAGTGAGTGGAATTGAATGGTTTGCCCGCTCACAGTTATCAACAGAGAGAGTCGCGGCGATCTCTGCCGTGGTCTTAACTGATCCCAAGACTGGCGTCGGTACGAAAAGCCTTGCCTTCTCGATATTTCTTTTGCTTGTCCAGGGACTGAGGGAGTGTGCTTTGGGCGGCCGCTTCTCACGCCGGCGTGTACGAAAGCTCTCAGTGTTTGTGTGTACTTTCTGACGATCGTGGAATGTGAAAGTGTGCCATAGATGCTCAGCATCTGCCAGGACTGAGGTACCGTCATCAAAGATAACTCGAAACGCCTTCGCCTCGACAATTGGATGAGCCACTAAAACCTGATATGCCCTACCGTCGCTCCCAAATACCCAGTCGCCTGCGCGCAGGTCACCATTGCGCACCAATCCCCTGGGCGTAGGAATAGGCTCATCAACGTCCAAACGCTTGCCGCCACCTGATTGGCCTCCCATGAGTAGCAGCTCAGCACGGCAGTTGATCGCCGCCTGCTGGGCCGCGTTGATCGGCCACCAGGTGGGCTCCCAGCCTTGGGGATGCAGATTATAGGGAGGTAAAACCAGGGGTGGATAGGGTGAAACCGTGGCCGTGGCCATCAGGTGATCCGGGTCTCTAGAGGTTCATCGGAAGGTGGTTCTGGAATAATTTCTGGAATATTTTGTGCTCGATTTTGCAAAATCTCTTTCTCGGGCCGACTTCCGGGATGAGCCCACTCTGGAGTCTTTGAAAGAGAGTCTTTAAGGCCTGATAAAATCTTTAGATCGATCGGTGGCAGTTTACGAGTTCGCTCGCCAGCCAACTGTGCTACCGCGACTTCCAGCAAGCCAATGCAGTACTCATGGAAGTGATTGCCGCGGCCCGCCAGCGCAGCTTGAGATCTTAACTGGCGCATCAGATCCTCAGGAACGTTTCGTAGATTCAGAACTGCCATAATCTTGTTGCTCCTCACCGGCGGCTGCCGCCAAACAATCTCATCGGTCGTGGATCATTGAGCATTTCTTGCTGCTTCGGATAGAGGCGCACCACGCTCCATTCCTTGTGCAGTTCAGGCGGCTTTTCTTCGGATGGCAATGGGCTTGACGGCCAGTCTCGCAAAAACATCGATTTGAAAGCTTCTTCGTGTGGAAAATCGTTCAAGATGGGTGCCACAAAAGCTTCTCGCATCCAAGGATTATCGGCCACCTGTACAACCAAAGATATCCAGTGGGCAGCTCTGAAGCGTAGTCTGAGCCGCTTTTTCAGGTCAACATGTAGTCTCATTTTTGGCATGCCCAGCCTCTCCTCGGTGACTCCATGAGCATTCTTACTTGTATGTTGATAGACTCATAGGGACAGTCAATAAGCAAGATTGTCCCATTATTGTCGAGCGCTAAAATCTGATCACGCCAGGGAACGAGTTGCACTATCTTCCCTTGTGGCCCGGCATCATGCACATAAATTATCCGCTCTGTTGCGTCAGTAAGCAGGCACTGTTTTCCAGTCAAAACCCTCCATGCAGTTGCAATTCTTCGCTTCCACTTGTTCATATTTGTACCTCGTGTATCCCTTGTACCACACACAGACGCAGAAATCACGTGATTTTGATCTCAAGTAAACTTTTCTTGGATTTGGGATTCCCCGCCGAAGGCGGAGCAGGGGCCGGCGGTTCGTTCACGCGCAGCACAGGCGGCCGCGGCGCCGGTTGGTCCGGCATCAGCGCGGCGGGCGCTTCCTCGGGCATCAGAGGCATGGCGTCAGCTGGCACCTCGCCCTGGCGCATCCCATGGAAGATGCTCTGATAAAAACCACCTTCACCGGCTGGGGAATTCTCCTGAGTGGTTGGGTCGGCCGGCACTACCCGCTTTCTGTTTCCATCGTTGATGGTTCCGGTGTAGACCAGTCCGAGCCGGATCGCTTCAAGAACTGTTCCGCCGTGCTTTTCCGGGTCCAGATTTACCACGCCGTCAAGCGCGGCCTCAAGCTTATCGAGCGTAACCGTCTTTCGCTTGTCTTCCTCGGCGGCCAGCTTGGCCTGGTCGCGGGCGATAAGCCGGGCCTGCTCCAGTTCCACCTGGGCGCGCCGGCGCTGGATCTCCTGCTGCACGTGTTCGCGCTTGAGAAACTTCTCTCCCATTCCCTGAACTATGCGGCTCTTTCGTTCTGCCCATCGGATCTGCTCGTTTTCATTCTCTGAGCTCACACTCTCGCGCAGAAAATGGAAGACGAACCGCTGCTCATCCAGCGTTAATCCTTTGAAGGCATCCTTTTGGGCTTTCGGCATTTCGGGCGCTCCGGGCGGTTCTCATGGTTCAGATGGTGCGGTTGTGCTATGATCCAAATACACGCCAGCCCCTCAAAGTAGCTCCTCGCAACAAAGGCCCTTCCGAGTATCAATCCTCATCGCAGACCAGAACTTCTTCAATCCGCTGGCAAATCAGCCGGAGGAATCCGGCTGTCTACTTAGTCAAAATCCCCTGCTGTTTCAATCTAGCCTGAAGCGTCTGCGAGGCCTCGTCGCCTTCCTGCTCGTAGACCGTTTCCAGTTGGTGCTGGCTCTTCTCCGCCATCAGATCGTGCAAAGAGGCCTTCTCTTGCGGATTGGCCTTCTGCCATACCTGCATGGCCTGGGTAAAGCTGAGCCGGCTGGTCACGCGCTCCAGTGGTGTCCAGTGGGCTTCACGGACCGCCTCGCTATACTGTCGGCTGGTTATGCGGCCCTTTTCCATCGCCTCATTCAGTTTATTCTGGTTGAGATTGCCGTTTTCCAACGCCTTGACCAGATTCCGAAAGGTTCGGTTGTGCTCGGCCTGCTCTGCTGTCCGCGGTGCCTGGGGTGTCTCGTTGCGGTAGTGCTCGGCCAGATTCATGGCAGATGAGTTCTGCATGACCTGTGTTGCCGGCTGAAAACCTGCATAGCTTAGCAAGCTCATGCCGCCGCTCTTGCCCTCACTGATGTCGGAAAACTCGCCTTCGCCGGCACGCTGGCGCTGCTGTTGGAAGCTCTTCACCGTAAACGGTATGTATTGGCTGGCGATAAACTTGCCGTACTCTCCCGCCTGGCTCTTGCCCAGCGTCTTTGAGATGTAAGGATCGTCCTCGTTCCTGATCTCATTGCCGTAATAATCCTTGTTCTGCATCATATCGAGCGATGTTGAGATTGCCGGGCTGGCGGTGTTGACCGCGGTGCGCCAGGGGATGCCGTTTTGATCAACGTCCTCCCCAACCGACATCAGGTTTTTCGAGTAACCGGGAATGCTGAGCATGGTTCCATCGGCCGTCTCGATCATGCTGTAGGCTTTCAGGCCATACTTGTCGGTGTCCGGTTTGTGGCCGGTCAGCAGATAAGTCCCCACTGCCGCAATCAGAGCCGTATAGATCGGCGTGGCCAAGCTGAAAGCCAGCTTGTGCGTAACTTCGGGCTTCTTCCGCGAGGCTGCCCGCGCAAAAGCCTTGGCTGCGTCTGTCACTCCGCCGCCGTACTCCATGTAGGTTCCGCCCTGCCAGCCGACGCTGCGGATTCCAAGCTGGGCAATCTCAAGCGCGACGCGGTTCCAAAAGCGGTTGTCATAGACCATCTGGCCATAGCGGTTATCCACTGAGTCCCAGGCCGACTGCATCCGGCTCCTGATCTCTTCTTCGCTCCAATTGTTGCGGTCCGCCTCTTTGAGAATGTTCGCCGCCATATCTTGAAAGGATCCCAACTTGATCCGCGGAATCATGCCATGCATCAGCCAACTACCCGCCAGATCGATTGTGCCCGGGATTGCTCCTTTCGCGCCCTTGAAATAGTCACCCCGGCGGATGTCCTCTGTCACTTGGCGCCAGCGAGCAGGTTCCAGATTCACGCCCTGCTCTGGTCGGCCACCAGCGCGCGCCACCCAGTTAGCCTCCGCTTCGTACTTTGCGGCGGAGCCGGGCTCCAAGTACTCGCGCATCACCTTGTTGCCCACCAGCAGATGCCTGGCCAGCGAGGCTCCAGGAACGGCGCCGCGCGCTATATGCGCTGCTGCCGAGACTGGCCGGCCTTGGCTCAGCTCCTCCAGTCCGAGGGCAATGTCCCCAATCCCCAGATTGATCGTGCTGGCGGTCGCGTGGAAGGCGCTCAGACCCAACTGTACGGCGTTCATTGAACGGTTCAGCTTGAAGACTGAATCGATTACTGCGTTTCGCCCAGCCAGTCCCCTGCTCACAAAGTTGTTGAAACTCTTGGCTGCCTCCGCCGGCGCGTAGTAGTGGCCCTCGAGAACCATCTCTCCGGCATCGTTGCGGCGCATCACAGTGGCAAAGCGATCGTCGAGTTGAACCCAGTTTGGCGGAGCGTCCGCAGCAGTCTTGAAGACCCGCGTCAGGCCGATTGCCTTCATATCCTGGACGGTTTTCAGGCCGAAGATGTAGCGCTGGATCTCCGCGTGCTTCAATAGCGCCATATCCACTGGGTTCCAGGTCTTTGGTTCCAAGCCTAGTTCAATGCCTTCCTTGAAGGTGGGAGGGTAAAGCGTTCGATGCTTCAAGAAGGCGCCCGAGCCGAAGAGTGGCTTGGTTCCGCTCTGCGCTTGCATCATCCGTGCTACCTTGCCGGAGTGGTCCCAAATATGCGGGAAGAAGTTTTCGTAGAAGTTTTTCAGCTTCTCCGGGTCCAGCCTCTGTAACTCCTCACGGTCGGAGACAAAGATTTCATGCAGGCCTTGAGCCATATCACGGTACTTGGGATCAATTGCTCTGAACCGCCCATGTTCCACATCGTCGATAAACTTGGTGACCTCTTCGCGCGGCATGGTCACAAAGTCCTTGCGGGCATCCTCCAGAGACTTCTTCAACTGCAAAACGTTGCGGTCCATCTCGCCGCGCTTCTCGCGCATCAGGGAGCGAAGATCGTCACCGGCGTCGGGATTGTCGTCGCGCCAGTCGCGGAAACCACCCAGCGCGCGCTGCCAGGTCGACGGACCACCAAAGGCCAGTTGCTGCTGGGCGCGGGTGTTTTTGCGGCCCCATGGCATCGGCTGTTTCTCTTCCTCGGCGGCCGCGGGCTTTTGGAAGAATGGCTGGCCCTCGCGCAAGACTGTGCCGCGCATGGCGTCTGTGACGGGAAGATAGGGAACGGTCATCTCAGATGGCACGCTATCCATGTCTTTCTTCCCAGCTTCTATTGCAGTTTCGCCCACCGTTGCTCCAAACGGCTTGCCGATCTTGTTGGCCAGGTCCGGTACGATCTTGTCGTAGAAGCCCCTCATTCCCTCGCCGCCTACCTTGAGACCGGCATTGTCTAACGATTGCAGGCCGCGTGCGTTGACCGGCTGATCGAGCAGTTTTCGGGCAGCTTCCTTGCCAATATAATCCGGTACCTGCTCCGGCGCTACAGCCTTATCGATGTGCCGAGCGCCGCCTGGAAGTTCAGCTACAAGCCTTTGCGTTTTCGGATCATAACTCACACGGTCAATCTGCTTGCTCAGGTCGTACCGTTCCGCCTGCTGCTCGCCCGGGGTCCAACTAATGCCGTCATAGCCGTTCTCCGCGGCGTAGCGCACCATGCGCTTGAACAGTAACTCGGGCCAGGTCTTCTTGAAGGGTGCATCAGGAACAGTACCACCGAGACGGTCGTATTCGGGTTGTAACTCACGGAATCTAGATTGTTGTTCAGCAGATCCTTTTCTTATATCGCCACCCGCCGCAGAACGTATAGCGTCCATCTCGTCCTTGATTTCAGATCGACGAATATCATCGTTATAACCTTGTGTTCTTCCCTTCTGATGCCAGTCGCTCTGTAACTCCTCGATGTGTAGGAGCTTCTCCCCATTCGGCCCGGTGCGGTCATTGAAGCGGACGTGGCCGAGGACGTTGGGTTCGTCCCAGTGGCCAGATTTAAATTGCGGATTGTTTGGCTGATTTGCTTGAGATTTTATCGCGTCTTCGCGCGTGCGCCATCCGCCTAACTTGTGACCGTCAGGAAACTTTATTCCCCATCCATCGCCAACGCGCACGGCTTCATATCCTGATGGAAGTTCAGCTTTTGCTGGCAGCGTTAGCAGCATCTCCCGATAGTTCTCACCTCCGGGAAGTGTATAACTGCCGTAGCGCGGATTTCCGCTGCTGAATGTAACTCCCCGATCAGCCAGTTCTCTGGCTTCACGTTCGTTCTCGCGATAGCGTTCGATCAGCGGCCGTTCAGAAGCGGGCGCATTTTCTATAATTTTGCTGACTTCCACGTCGTCTGTGCTCTGGAGAAAACGGTCAAAGCTCTTCGAGCCGCGCAGTTGCTCGCTGAGTCGGTGGGCTTCATTTCCGAGCGCCGTTGCGCGGCCACTCTCAGAGTTAGGATCACCCTTGGTCACTTCCTTGATATTGATTGCGTTGGCTGCCAGGTGTTCCTTCACCTCATCGGGCGTGACTCTCGGCTTGCCACGTAGATCCTCGATACCGCTCCACTTGATCTCGTCCGGCTTCACTCCATTGTTTTCGAGCATGTGAATCAGTGCATTGCCCGGCATGGGCCCGCGCATCTTCTGCTCGATGACTTTGGCTGATTTCAGGAACCAGGGATTTTGGGTCTTGGTCTCAGGATCGTCCTTCGCGCGCTGGAAGAGCGAACCTTGCCCACTGGCTTCAGTGTCGCGGAAGAGTGGCGATTCCCTCTCCATCTCACCAGCCGCCCGGCTGATGCTGGGCCTGGGCGCGAGCAAGCGGTCAGTGAGTTGGCGGCCCTGCTCCTCGCCGGCGGCTGTCCTCTGTGCTTCGATGTCGCCTTCCATCCCTGGCAGGGCGGCCGAGCGCACCGGCGGCCTGGGCGCCTTGCGCTGGAATGCGCCTAGTTCACTTTCCTCCGCGCTGACTTTTGGAACACTTCGTTCGCCGCGGCCAGCACTGGGTCGGACTTCGCCGGACGGCTCACGTGAAAGTGGCCCTCCAGCTCCGGCGCGGCCTTCGCGGCCAGCCGGTCCACCTTTGATTCCAGGCGCCTGTGCTCCGCCGTCTTCATTTCTGGCTTCATACTCCCTCCGCACATCCTCGACAATCGGTCGTACTCGCGGGTCAACCTCGGGCAGGTTATCTAAAATCCCAATGCCCTTTTCGTCGATTGCTTCCGTCAGAAATGAGCGTACCAGAGATTCGCGCTGATCGTCAGAAATTTTGAACTCAGCATCTCCGGCCAGCGCTTTGGCCATCAGTTCCATTGCTATGGTGCGCGGCTTGGCGTTCCGGTATCCCTGATCCTTCAAAAGACTGACAACATCTTGAAACTCCTGCTGGTCGGCCACAGATCCCATCGCATAACTGCGATCGAGCGCGTGCTCGCGCTGCCAATGATGTGTAGCCTCTTCGCGCGCCGTGTCCGCCCGGTAATCGCCGCGCAGCACGGTAACGCCGCCAGTGGATGTCTGCGCCTCGCGCAACGCACGCGCCATGCGATCAAATCCAGCCTTGACGCTGGTAACCTCACCTTCACCAGCCTTCTTCAAGAGATCCAGAGCGGTGTTGACTCCGCGCCGGTCCAGGCTCATTCCAGTCCAGCTTGATCCCGCGCCCAGCGGATTCTCGCCTGCATCTCCCTTGACTTTCCGGAAAAGCCGATGCCAGACACCCTCGCCGTCCGGGTCCAGCAAGACAGCTTTGTGACCGGCAACATCAACCACACTCGTCTTGTGCTGGGCGGCATTCTCAGCCAGGTTGCGCGCGTTGGCTGCTGGAAGTGTCTCAGTACGCCGCGCCGCGCGGGTCTCGCTCTCTTTTTGCTCATTCGCCAAAACGTCAGCGGCGGCACCTAGTTGGATGCCGCCGCCTTCGCCTTCTTCTCTGTTTTTAGATGTCGCTAATACCTGACCTGGGCGTTCGGCTCCCGCTTCGCCCGCTCGTTGGCCGATGCGGTCGTTTGCTCGACCAGCACTTACTTGGCAGCGAACGGTTTGACTTACCAGGCGTTTGCGCAGCGATTTCCCGGCTTTGCCCAGGAGTTCGCCCAAATTCGCGCTCAGCATCCGCCCCAGAACGAGCACAACCAGCGACTGAAGATCGGGGATGCCTTCTGGCTTTCGGCCGGCAGCTCGGGAGGCCGCTTGCAGGGGATTG
>CAYWMR010000142.1:0-10489 GCA_964458965.1 uncultured Occallatibacter sp.
CTTACCTACAGGCTGCAGGGCATGAACCAGGAGATTGGCCGGTTATCTCACTGAATGCGTCAGTTGAGAAAGCGGCTGCTCATCGCGGACTCGGTCAGTCTTGCTGCCCCAGCTGCATTCGATACATGACCCCAATGATCGACTCTTTCTTCACTACTGAAGTTCAGCTATACTTGCCATTCTTAATGATCCGTGTCGGGTAAGACCACGGGTTCGCCCATTCTAGAGCAACCGGCCTGGCCATTCACCGGGTGACTAGTCGCATTGCATCCAGCAAGAAGGAGAGCGCGCATGGTTGAAGATGGGGTGAGCAACAGACAGCAGCCGATCAGCAGGATGGATGACGTTCGGGCAATGACTATCCTCAGGCGCGCTGCCAGCGCTTCCATCCTTTTACTGACGCTTTCTGGGAGGCCACCTCTACTGCCAGCGAATACGCAAGCGGCCGTCGCAGACTTGGACGGAACTTTGCGTCTGCCGGGGCTTTCTGCAGATGTGATTGTGCGTCGGGACAACCACGGCGTTCCGCACATCGAAGCGGCAAATGAGAGCGACCTTTTTCAGGCACAAGGCTACATTACGGCGCAAGACCGGCTGTGGCAGATGGACACGTACCGCCGCTATGCCTTCGGCGACATGGCCGAAGTTTTCGGACCAGCTCAGCTAGAGCACGACACAATGCAGCGTGTATTAAAGATTCGGATCACGGCGCGAAGAGTCTTTGCGGCCATGTCTCCGTCAGAACGCGCGCGTGTTGATGCCTATGCGCGCGGGGTAAACGCGTACATTGAACAACACTCCCATGACCTGCCGCCGGAGTTCAAGGTCTTTTCCTATGCACCGCGCGCTTGGGCCGGTGAAGACACCATCGGGATCGGTCTGATTATGGCCCAGGGACTCGATGCACATTTTGACGCCAAGTTGGGGCGTGAGCGCGTGAGTGCGATATTGCACAACCCAAAACTCGAAGCAGACCTCTATCCGGTTGGCTCCTGGCGAGACCACGCCAATGTTCCCTTGGGGAAGACGGGCGCAAGTGGCCTGGCACAGCTTCCGCAAGACGCCCGTGACGCGAAGCTCAACGGTGGCCTGCCTATTGAGTCCGGTGCGGAAAACCTGCCGGCCCTTCGAGCTATGCCATGGTTCGCCGATTGCGGAGAATGTAGCGTCGGATCGAACAACTGGGTGGTCGCGGGCAAGCGCACCGCGAGCGGAAAGCCGCTCCTCTCCAATGACATGCATTTGAATCTGACCATACCAGACCTCTGGTATATGACCGACCTGATGGCGCCGGGCTACCACGTTGAGGGAGTGACAATGGCGGGCATCCCAGGAATCATCGCGGGACATAATGAGTACGTAGCGTGGGGCATCACTGGTCTCTACGCCGATGTTCAGGATCTGTATGTGGAGACTCTGGACGGCAAAGGAAATTACCTGGATAAAGGAATCGAGTGGAAACCACTGGAAGTGGATCATGAAGTTATCACGGTTCGCGGTAAGAAGAACGTTGAGATCGATGTTCTCTCGACGAGCCATGGTCCACTCCTCAACCCGGTCTTCGAAAAGACAACGCGTCCGGTTGCCTTGCAGTGGACACTATTCGACAAATCATTGCATTCCCTGCCAATCTATGAACTCGATACGGCAAGGAACTGGAAGGAGTTTTCGGACGCTCTCCGAAGCTGGTGTTGGCCGACGCAGAACTTCGTGTACGCCGACGACCGGGGGACGATCGCTTATCAGGCTGCGGGTAAGGTACCGCTGCGCCCCAATGGCTTATCCGGCGTGCCCATCAAGGATGCGGATCACGAGTGGAGAGGGTATGTTCCGTTCGAAGCCATGCCCCACATCGTCAATCCACGCTCTGGGTTCATTGCAAAGGCAAACTCGCGCGTCACCCCGGATGGCACAGCCTATCCGCTCTCGCTAAATTGGGGAGATCCCTATCGGACCGAGCGCATCTACGCGTTACTCGGCAAGCGCACCCGGCTGACGCGCCAAGACATGCTGGCCACGCAGATTGATGTCTATAGTGAATTGAACCATGAACTCGCCGCTCGATTTGCTCGAGCTATTGAACGAAGCCGGAGCGTCGATGCTCGGATGCAGACTGCTGCCGACCTCATGCGTGTGTGGGACGGCCGGATGACTGTAGATTCGGCCGCGGCGACGCTCGTCTCGAAAGCGCGAACTGTATTGTGGGACCTGATCCTCAAGCCCAAGCTGGGCGACGATGTCAGTCACTACATCTGGAGTAACAGGAACTTTGCGCAGGAACAGATTGTGAAGGAGGAAAGTCTTGAGTGGCTGCCGCCGGAGTTCTCTAACTGGGATGCGCTGCTAACCGCTGCGGTTGAGCTCACGATTGACGACAAGAATGCGCCGAAGGATCTTTCACAATGGTCCTACGGAAGCTGGCATGTGATCGATCTCGAGCATCCCGCCAAGCTGCTCATGTCCCTTCACGGGGATTTCACCGGAACGGGACGTCGTCCTCTTGCCGGCGATGGAACCACGATTAATCAGGAAGCAACCGGGGTTGTGGGTCCTTCACAGCGATTCACGATGGATTGGGGAGACGCAGATGGTTCCACCGAGAATCTTGTAGTTGGTGAGAGCGGTAACCCAATGAGCCCGTATTTCGGGGACCAGTGGAACGACTGGTACGGCGGAACAACCTTCTCGTTTCCTTTCTCAAAGGCCGCAATACGCGAGCAAACGCGGCACACCCTGCTTCTGCAGCCATGAGGTCGGTCAGCTTTGAGAGGGGAAACCTGCTGATTACGATTGAGCGCTTCAATAAGTGCATCGTCGCCGATGCACTCACAGAGAACAGGGGGGGCGATCCGGGTGACGAACGAGTCGCCGGTATTGCGGAGATTACCCTCGAAAGCGTTCGAACCACTTCGCCCTGCGCAGCTCCGTTTGGCGCGGCAGAATGGATATTCACCATCCCCGATTTGCGGCCACCGCTCCTCAGCCGCCAACCTCCAGCCTTTAGCTGAGAGCTGAAAGCGAACAGCTGAAAATGCCAGCACTGATAGCACTTTCTCGCCCCAGAGAGGCATTCTGGGGCGCAAAAAGCGCACCGGAAACGCGTCAAAGAGGCCTTTATTCGCGCTTGAACGGCCTTAGCTCATGTCATTTTGCACGAAATGTCACGCGTTTGCCTGAACAGATTGGCACACGCTGCGCGGTTGTTTTTGCCGTCCTGCGTGCGCATAAATGCGTACGCGACGCAGTCTTTTTCACCATCGCAGCGTACGCACATGGCCGCACGCGCGGCGAAGCGCTGGCGCATCCATCCCCAGTCGCCGCCTCCATCCATGCGGACAGGACGGCAGTTCTTCTTCACTAATTCACTTCCTTACTGATTCACTGTTCACTGTCCACTGTTCACTGCCTCACTCAGCCTGCGTGGCGGCTGCTGCGATATACTCCGTAGGCAATAGAAACATGGAGGAAAAACGATGCGTACACAGGGAATCATGAAGATGGCCGCGGCGGGGTTGATGGCTGTGGCGACGATGGCTGCGCCGGGACGGATGCTGGCGCAGGGCAGCGACGTGGTGTTGAAGCCGGCAGAAGTGCAGAAGCTGCTGCCCGCCAGCGTGTATTACAAGGGACAGTCCGCGCCCACGCAGTTGCGGAACTCGGGCGGCGTCAAGCTTGCCGACGGGTACTATGTGCTTGCAACATTGGTGGATAACAGCGGCTACGCGACCGATTTGGCGGCCAAGTACCAGGCTTATTTCATCACCGAAGTTCCCATCAAGGTGGGCGGGCAAACCCTGGCCGCGGGCGCGTATGGCGCCGGCTTTATTGCCAATGACAAGTTTTTGCTGACCGACTTGGGCGGGCACGAGGTGCTGACCGTGGACGCCGGTGCGGATGCGGGACTGAAGCGGCCTTTGCCGTTACAGGTCGTCGTGGATCCGGCCGGTGGCTTCAGGCTGTATGCCGGACGCAAGTATGTAATCTTCACCCGGTAGCATTCTGCGGAAAAACTCATTGCCTTGAAAGGGCACGACTTCAGTCATGCCGCAAGTGCCGTGGAATCAACGAGGGCTTCAGCCCCTGAGGGATGTCTTCCGCCAATTCCAACCGAGACTCCGCCTTTTTCCGCAGCCCGCCAGGGAATCCTTTCAGCCCTCAGCTTTCAGCTAAGGGCTGAGAGTTGGTTGGCTGACCGGGCGGGTTTTGGGGAGCACGAATTGGGCTGCGGCCTGCGCTGCTAGAATCCAATTGGAGCAGCCGCGATGAGCGTGAAGGCCCTTTATCCCGGAACCTTCGATCCTCCGACGAACGGGCACGTCGATCTGATCCTGCGCGGGTCAAAACTCTTTGAGCACCTGACAGTCGCCATTCTCAGGAATCCGGTGAAGAACGCGCTGTTCACGGTGGAAGAGCGGGTGGAGATGCTCAAGGAAGCCACCAGTTCCGTGGACAACGTTTCCGTGGCGTCGTTCGATGGGCTGACGGTGGACTTTGCGCGCCAGTTGGGCGCGAAGGCTCTGTTGCGGGGCATCCGAGCCATCTCAGACTACGAACACGAGTTTCAGATGGCGCTGATGAACCGGCGCCTGGCTCCCGAGATTGAGACCGTATTTCTGCAGCCGGCTGGGCGGTATTCGTTTATCAGCTCGCGGATGCTGAAAGAGGTATTCAGCTTTGGCGGCGATGTGACGGGATTAGTTCCGCCAAACGTGTTGAAGCGGCTGCGCAGTCGAATCAGCACAAGCTAGGCGAGGGCGAATCCCAGGTCTCAAACTCGGAGGTTTCTCATGTTGTCCGCGGACGAAAGAGAAAAGTTGGAACATGGTTTTGCGGAGGCGGAGGCTAGTGGACGCCTCGAAGGACTAACTCCCACGGACAACTTCTTCGCGGTTAAGGCGCGCATCCTCGCCGGTGAAATCACCTT
The DNA here is from genome assembly GCA_964458965.1 of uncultured Occallatibacter sp. Taxonomy (GTDB): domain Bacteria; phylum Acidobacteriota; class Terriglobia; order Terriglobales; family Acidobacteriaceae; genus Telmatobacter. The sequence continues at coordinate 4,925 of CAYWMR010000142.1, forward strand.
CGATCAGGGACAGGAAGAGATTCTGGCCTTCCATCGGAGAAAGAACTCAGCCGTGGCATGAGCCATTTCGCAAAGGCGGTCCAATGCGGAAGGTGATATTCATTACCCGGTTCAACCATCTGGATACCAGCCCCGGAGTTCATGCCCGGTACATCTCCAACCGTCGCTTCCTCATCCTACCCTGAGAGCTTGAGAGGGGAAGCAACCATGTCTGAGCACCACGACGCTGCAAAAGGGCACGAGGCCCACGCTGTCCACGAAGACCACACCGCCAAGGGGCCGCACGATCCGAGGGTGATCAACCCGAAGATGAGCTCGGATATTGCGTACTGGTCAAAAGAGCTTGGTGTGAGCGGCGACAAGCTGCATGAGACGATGCGCAGCCACGGGACTCACGTGGACAAAATACGCGCGGCGCTCAGGGGCTGACGGTCGCTGTTCCGGAATGCTACCTCAAAGTGCCGAAATGCAAAGGCACACCTCCATTTCGCAATTCGCTTCTTTGACGCTCCCATATAATGTATGTATAGTCATGTATGTAAATATGGGAGACGCGGAGATGAGGCCCACTGAAAAGACAAAGCAGCATGTGATTTCAACCTACGTGGCGCCTGCACGCCGGCAAGGCGATGAGACGATTCAGGTCCGGGTGGGAAGCGTCGAAAAGGAGCTTGGGTGGATTAACCGCACTCCATCCGTTTTTTCGACGCTGTCTTCGAAGGAGTTTCAGCGGGAAGCGGGTCTTGAACTGATTGAGAAGAGAGGCGGTCCGCCCTCGGGTGGCCCAAGCACAACGGTTCAGTTCGTGTACCGAGTTCTGGATTCATCGAACCAGAAGGACGGCACGAAAAAAACAGCGCCGAACGGCATTGGTTTGATGGACCTGTACGGTATCGGGGCGGACGCTTTCAAGCAACTGGGGGGCGGCGAGAACTACCTGCGGCGTGAGCGCGAGGGACTGCGATTTCCGGCTGAAGAGCATGTGCGTTCGAGCAGGAAGGAACGAGCATGAGCCGGGTCTACTGGGACTCGATGCTCTTTATTTACCTGATCCAGGGCAATCCGGCCTATGCGCCTCGTGTGAGAGCCATCCATGAGGGCATGGTGCGGCGGGGCGATGTGCTCTGCACTAGTGTCTTTACTTTGGGCGAAGTGCTTACCGGGCCGCGCAAGGTGGGCGCGCATGCGGTTGTTGATCGAACGCGGCAGTTCTTTTTGAACAGCGGCCAGGTGGAGTTGTTGCCTTTTACGGCCGCGACCTCGGATCGATACAGCACGATTCGTGCGACCACTTCAGCCGAATCGGCCGATGCGATCCATCTGGCGTGTGCGGCGGAGTCTGGCGTTGAACTTTTCATTACGCATGACAAGAAGCTGCAGAAGCTGACAATCGCGGGAATTCACTTCATCTGCGGAATGGATACGCATCTGTACTGAGCGAATCAATTTGCATCGATTTGCTTGGAGCGTGTTTCAAGAATCGCTGCGGTTGCTCAGTGGTCATCCCACAGGGGTTAAAACCCCACCTCATTTATGTCCTTTTCGGCACGACTGAAGTCGTGCCCTGATACAAGGCATGTTTTTGAAACACGTTGGAAAAGCATAGCCGGGATGGCATGGTCTTTCCCACCGAAATCTGTAAAGATAGAGACGCTATGACAGTTACTGCACCTTCTCAAGTATTTGCCGACCGGATTGGCCGGATTGAGGTTTCCGCAACCATGGCTGTGGCCGCGGAGGCTGCCAAACTGCGCGCACAGGGCGCTAACCTGGTGGATTTCGGGGCTGGGGAACCGCATTTCCCTACTCCGCGGCATATCAAGGACGCCGCGATTGCCGCCATCGACGCCAACTTTACGCGCTATACAGTGGTGCCGGGGATTCCGGACGTGCGGAAGGCGATTGTAGAGCGGCATGCCTGCGACTTTGGCTCGGACTACGGGCTGGACGAGGCCATCTTTACTACCGGCGGAAAGCTGGCGCTGTTCAACACCATTCAAATCCTCGTGGATCATGGGGACGAGGTGATTCTGCCTGTTCCTTATTGGGTGAGCTTCAAGGACATCATCCAGTATGCGGGCGGGAAGGTGGTTTACCTGGAGACGAGCGAGGCGGAGAATTTTCGCATTACAGCCGACGCCATTGAGAAGGCGGTTACGCCGCGGACCAAGGCGATTATTCTGAATTCGCCGTCGAACCCGGCGGGCAGCGTGGTGAGCGCGGAGGATCTGGAGCGGATTGTGCACCTGGCGCACGAGCGGGGGATATTCCTGCTGCTGGATGAGTGCTATGTGTACCTGAACTATGGCGGGAATCCAGTGAGCGCGGCCAAGTTTACGTGGGCCAAGGAACACCTTGTGGTGCTGGGATCGCTGTCGAAGACCTACTCGATGACGGGCTGGAGGGCGGGGTTTGCTCTGGCGCCGAAGGCGGTGGTGGCGAACCTGAGCAAGCTGCAGTCGCAGTCGACGTCGAACGCGGCGAGTATGGTGCAGAAGGCGGCGATTGCTGCGCTGACGGGGTCGCAGGAGTGCGTGAGCGAGTTTCGCGCCGAGTTCATCGAGTTGCGGGACTACATGCTCAAGAAGCTGGGGGAGATTCCGGGGATTACGTGCACCAAGCCGGAGGGGGCGTTCTATGTGTATCCGAACATTGGAGCGTTTCTGGGCAAGGGCGGGATACGGACTTCGACGGAACTGGCGACGCGGCTGCTGCATGAGGCTCATGTGGTGACGGTGCCGGGCGAGGCTTTTGGGACCGCGGAGCACGTCCGCATCTCATATCCGGTGACCAGGCAGAACATCGATGAGGGTACACGGCGGATGGGAGAATACCTGGGCAATTTGAAGTAGCACAAGTGTTTAAGGCGCTGGTTTGGCGAGTAGGGGAGCGGCTTTTGCGCCTGGCGAACGGCTGCACCGCCGTCCCCTGTGTTCCGACTCATTCCGCTGTATGGGAAAAAGTATCAGCCATCACTGTGCAAACGTAGCGTTCGTCGGGTAGGATGTGGGTTCAATGTCGAACGCTATCGATTTTCGTCCTGTGATTCTTGCTGGTGGCAGCGGTACACGCTTCTGGCCCCGTTCTCGCCGCGCACGCGCCAAGCAGGTTTTGGCGCTGGATGGGGAGCGCTCCATGATTCAACAGACGGTGGAGCGGCTGAAGCCGCTGGCCGGGCTGGACCAGACATGGATCATAACCAACGAGTACCTGGCACACGAGATTGCCGATCAGCTGCCGGGGTTGCCCGCGGATCAGATAGTGCGCGAGCCCGTGGCTCGCAACACTGCGCCGGCTTGCGGGCTGGCTGCATTCCTGATCGAGAAGCAAAACCCTGACGCGGTGCTGGGGATATTTCCCTCGGACCACGTGATTGCGGATGAGCCGCGCTTTTTGAAGACGCTGCAGAAGGGTATAGCGGTGGCCGCGGCCGGCGAAAACATGGTGGTGCTGGGTATTGAGCCCACCCGTCCCGAGACGGGCTACGGCTACATTGAGACCGGCGATTACACGCGCGACGATACGGCGCTGCATGTGCGGCGATTTACCGAGAAGCCGAACCAGAACCGAGCCGGGGAATTTGTGGCTGCGGGAAACTACTTCTGGAATTCGGGAATGTTTCTGTGGTCTGCAAGGACGCTGGCCAATGCCGTTCGGGAACACTTGCCGGAGACCGCTCCGCTGCTGGAGGGGATTGCCGGGGCGTATGGAACGCCGGCGTTCGAGGAGGTGTTTCACGCGCTTTATCCCAAGTGCGAAAACATCTCGGTGGACTACGCGGTGCTGGAACCAAGATCGGCCAAGGGCGAGCATCTATCGAATCTCTACTGTTTGCCCGCGGAGTTCAGTTGGAACGACCTGGGCTCGTGGGCGTCGCTCTACGAGTACCAGCTTGAGACGCGGCTGCGCGGAGACGGCGAGGGCAATGTATCGGAGAGCGAAGGCCACCTGAGCCTGGATGCGACCAACAACTATATCTACAGTCCGAAGAAGTTTGTGGCGCTGGTGGGGGTTGAGAACCTGGTGATTATCGACACGGAAGATGCGCTGCTGATTGCTCGCCGGGACCACTCGCAGGATGTGGGGAAGATTGTTAAGGAGCTGGGGCTTAGCGGGCGGACGGAGCTGATTTGAACGGTAACCAGGACTTGGAATCGAGACCTGGAGGTTTTCATGCGATCACGCCACGATCTCCAGCCCCTTCTTCTCAACCAGCGAAAGGAGTTTGAGCGAGGCTCCCTGGGGATGTTTTTCTCCCCGCTCCCATTTGCTGACCAGGCTCGGCGTTACATTCAGATAAGCCGCAAAGACCGTTTGGCTGGTGTTCTCCCGCTCGCGCAGCGCGCGAATCTTCTCCGGGGTCATCTCCAGAACGGGCGTCAGGCAAAGCGCATCGAACTCGCGCATGGTCTTCTTGTCCAAGGCGCCAACCTTGTACAGATCGACCGCTGCCTCATGAACCGAAGCCATCATCTTGTTGCGGTATTTATTTGGCATTGTCTTTTCCCTCTGGTTCTTGCACGATTAGAAGCACTCCGTCTTCCACCCGCTGGGCCATTTCGGCTCCTGTGTAGCCAAGGTATGCTTTTGCAAGTTTTCGGAAAGCATCCAAGTCCTTCAACCCAATGTTGGAAATGTCCTTCTTCTCAAACCCGTAGACGTAAACCGCGCGATTATCCTTCTTGAAGAGAACGATCGAACGCGAACCACCCGACTTCCCCTGTCCAGACCGCGCTATGCGCAGTTTGATAACACCCCCGCCGAGATCGGCGTCGATCATGCCCTGGTTCGCGAGCCAAGCAGCCTTCCATAGATCGGCGTCCGCGATGTTGGCCTTGCTGGCGAAGCGGGCAAATGGTTTGTTCTTGTAAACCGACAGCGTCCTAGAATCGGTCTTGCCCACTCCGAAAGTATAGCACTAAGTGACAGGTTGTTGGGACTCATTGTCTATGCAGGCCATGCCATCGCACGGCCAGAAACAGACAGGGACCGCTTAGATTGATTACACTCGTTCCCTAAAGGGATTGGACTGGGGAACGATGGCTCATCCACAAATCAAATTCGGTACGGACGGCTGGCGGGGGCTGATTGCCGACGACTTTACGTTTGCCAATGTACGCGTTGCTGCCGAGGCTGTGGCGACTTATGTTCACGCCAAAGCTGACCCGGCCAAGGGACTCTGCATCGGCTATGATACGCGGTTTGGGTCGAAGGCATTTGCTCGGGCGTGTGCGGAGGTGGTGGCGGCTGCCGGGATACCGGTGATGCTGGCGAACGACATTACTCCCACTCCGGCGCTGAGCTTTGGCGTGCGCGGGCGCTACGCGGCGGGCGGCATCATGATTACTTCGTCGCACAATCCCGCGCAATGGAACGGGGTGAAATACAAGGCCTGGTACGGAGGGTCGGGGAAGCCTTCGATCATTGCGGAGATTGAGTCTTACCTGGGGCAGCCTGTGGCTCGGACGGCAAAGCCTGCGCCGATTGAGGAAGTTGATTTTTTGCCGCCATATCTGGAGGCCATTGAGAGCTTTGCCGACCTTGACCTGATTGCGAAGTCGGGGA
>CAYWMR010000143.1:0-10472 GCA_964458965.1 uncultured Occallatibacter sp.
AATAGTGTTCGTCGTCGGGCGCTGCAAAGGTTGCGCCGACAGTGAAAAACTCGGCGTCCGTTGGCCGGCGGTCACGGAGGATCGCCGCAGTCCCTTCCTTGATGTTGGGCTCATCCTGCGACCACCCCTTGAGTTCCAGCAACTTCTTGCCTTCCGGCGTCCACAGCGTAATGTGCGCGCCCGGCGTGGAGCCGTTGAAAAACTTGGCAATGTCCACCTGTGTCCGCAGCGGAGGCGCAGTGGCGGGCAGATCTTTGTCCACCGTGGCCACAATTCGCCCCGAATGGTATACGTCAGCCTGCGCATTCTGGGATGCGATCCAGCCATCGGCGGCGGGGGCTGCGATGATTCCATAGCCCGGGGCGGCGAGGGCGGGGTCGTGTTTCAGGCTCAAAGTCACGCGCAGAATGTTGGGCGCATAGGGCTCGAGCACAATGGTCTCTCCCTTGCGGTCGAGTTCCAGACGCTGGCTGGGTGTTTGAGCTGCGACGGCGGCCGCAGAAACCAGAAGGCCGGCAAGAAATGCAGTGGGGAGAGAAAACCTTTTCATTCGAACTCCATTCGGCGGTGCAAACGGCTGAGAAATGGTTGCGCCAATCAGTGTAAATCGGTTCACCGGGGCTGTCCCGCGCAAATCGGTTGCGAAGGAGTTTTTACTCTCCGGATGAGGCGATACGATGAAGTGTGGCGAAAGCAAAGCTGATCTGGCAATCGAAGCTGGTGTTGCTGCTGGTGCTGCCGTTTGCGGGCGCTGGAGTGGTGCTGCAGGCTCACTGGTGGGCTACGCAGGTGGCTGAAGTTGCAGTGTGGGCGCTGGGGCTCAGCGTGCTGCTGGGCATCGTGGTGCTGTGGCTTCGCGCCGCCACGCCCGCAGCCGCTTTTACCGGGTCGGTGATTACCGCCAGCCTTATGTTTTCCACGTCGGTATTTCCTTACCAGCCCTGGCGCACCGCACTAATTCCGGTGCTGGCGGTCTCTCTGCTGGCTTATGTTGCCACACGGATGGGCCGGGGAACGAAGGAACGGCTGGGCACGGCGGAGAAGCGCCAGGGGCGGTCCGCATCGCAGGTGGCAGCCAACCTGGGAGTGGCCGCGCTTGTCTGCGACGGCTTTGTGCAGTCGTGGTTGACCGATACGAACTGGTTCACCCGCAGCACCATCGCGCCCATGCCGTTGTTTGCCGTGGGACTGGCGGCACTGGCCGAGGCTGCCTCGGATACGGTGTCTTCGGAGATTGGCCAGGTTCTGGGCGGGAGTCCGCGCATGATTACCACGCTGCGGGTGGTCGATCCCGGGATTGACGGAGGCATCAGTGTGGCCGGAACGCTGGCTGGTGTGGGCGCGGCGGCAATCGTCGCCCTGGCCGGGACGCTGGCGCTGAGCGGCGGGTCTCAGATGTTCTGGGTAAGCGGGTCCGGCGCAATCTTCGGCCTGCTTTTCGACAGCCTTCTGGGCGCGACGCTGGAACGGCGTGGCTGGCTTAACAACGATATGGTGAACTTTTTGTCGACGGCTGGGGCGGCGGGGTTTGCGCTGGGGGTGTTGGCGGTGCTGCCGCGTTCCTAGCAAGAGACAGAAATGCAGGTTCAAACAAACAGGACGCCATGGTGTGCAGCAGGCTCCCACTCATCGGACAAAAACGTCCGATGAATGGGGCACAGCTTCATCCTTTGCGGGTGGGTAACGCCGGTGGATGACTGAGTTGGCTGATCCTCTCGCCCGCGGGTGCAAGGGGAACGTGAGCAATCTTGCTCAGATCAGCCTTAAACTTTCCTGACAACATCAAGAACTAGGCCAACCAAACGGCTCGATTCAAGGGAAAAAGGGGCAGAACCCATCTCAATGTACGCGGATTGGGATCCCCATCTGCCCCCTGATCCTCAAATTCATTCCGGTTCCCCATAACTGCATGTTCGATCTTGCAATAGGTGGCCGTGTCCCGTCGCAGGACCGGAAGGTTGTGCCCGTCTCTGGGGGGTCGTATGGACTTAGGTTTTCTTTCCACAGCGCCGATTGAGCCTGACCACGCAGACACTCGGCTGAAATCAACCACCGCAGATCGCCTCGCGCGCACCGACGCGGAAAAGCATGTTGTCCAGATGGAGGCCAGGTACCTCGGACTTCTGGAAGCGTCTCCCGATGGAATGGTTGTGGTCAATCCAGGCGGTGAGATCGTTCTGCTGAATGCGCGTGCTGAAAATCAATTTGGATACCATCGCGATGAGCTTCTCGGCCAGAACGTGAAGACCATCATCCCGGAGGGTTTTGCCGAGCGGCTGATTGCAGATGGAATCCGCACCGTGGATGAAGCATTGGCGCAGCAGATCGGCACCGGGGTTGAACTCTACGGGCGTCGAAAAGATGGAACCGAGTTCCCCATCGATATCATGTTGAGCCCGTTGGATAGCGCTGAAGGAATCCTGGTGACGGCGGCGATCCGCGATATCACAACGCGCAAAGATCTCGAAAGATTAGCTGAAGACCGCACCAAAGTGATCGAGCAGCAGTGGCGCAACTTCAACACGACGATGGCTTCCATCGTCGACCACGCGTTCATGTTCGATCCGGAAGCTCGCTTTGTTTACGCAAATCAGGCGATGCTGGACTTATTGGAGCGGACCATGGAGCAGGTTATGGGGAAGACCTGCTTCGAGCTGCCATATACGAATGAACTCGCCACGCGGATTCAGGGCCAGGTTCAGCAGGTCGTTTCGACACGACAGAAGGTCGTCGACGTAACCCATTACGTCAATCCGTCCGGCGTCTCCATTTACTCTGAGTACTTTCTGTCTCCGATGATCGACGCGGAGGGCGCGGTTCAGTTTGTTGCCGGAGGCGCCTTCGATGTTACCAAACGCAAGACTGCGGAGGTACATCTGGAGCAGATGGAGGCGCGGTATCGAGGGCTGCTCGAAGCTGCCCCGGACGGGATGGTCGTTGTGAACCGGCGAGGCGAAATTGTCCTGCTGAACGCTCACGCGGAGAAGCAATTCAGATATTGGCGCGATGAGCTTATAGGGCAAAAGGTAACAAGCATCATCCCAAAAGGGTTTGCGGAACGGCTCATCGCCGATGGAACTCGCACCGCGGCTGAAGCACTGGCGCAGCATATCGGAACCGGGATTGAGCTTACGGGGCTGCGGAAGGATGGAACGGAGTTTCCCATCGAGATCATGCTCAGCCCGTTGGATAGCGCTGAAGGAATTCTGGTGACTGCGGCGATCCGCGATATCAGTGTGCGCAAGAACGCTGAGCGGCACCTGGCGCAGATGGAAGCGCGGTACCGAGGACTGCTGGAAGCCGCTCCCGACGGCATGGTGGTTGTAAATCAAGCTGGAGATATCGTCCTATTGAATGCTCAATCGGAGAATCAGTTTGGATATCGCCGCGACGAGCTAATCGGTCAAAAAGTGACAAACATCATTCCAATTGGATTTGCGGAGCGTCTGATTGCAGATGGAACGCGCACCGCGGCTGAAGCGCTGGCGCAACAAATCGGCTCGGGAATCGAACTCACCGGCCGAAGGAAAGACGGGAGCGAATTCCCCATCGAGATCATGTTGAGCCCGCTGGAAAGCAGCGAGGGCATTCTGGTGACTGCGGCCATCCGCGATATCACCGTGCGCAAGAACGCGGAGAAGCATCTGGTGCAGATGGAAGGAAGATATCGTGGACTTCTGGAAGCCGCTCCGGATGGCATGGTGGTTGTAAATCAGAAGGGAAAGATCGTCCTGCTGAATGCACAGTCAGAGAAACAGTTTGGATACCGCCGCGATGAACTGATCGGACAAGAAGTAACGAACATCATTCCACAAGGGTTTGCTGAGCGACTGATAGCCGATGGAGCTCGCACCGCCGCTGAAGCGCTGGCACAGCAAATCGGCACCGGGATTGAACTCACCGGCAGGCGGAAGGATGCAAGCGAATTCCCCATCGAGATCATGCTCAGCCCGCTCGAAAGCGACCAGGGGATTCTGGTGACTGCGGCGATCCGCGATATCACCGTGCGCAAGATTGCTGAATTGGATCTTATTCAGAAGATCGAGGATCTGAATCGCTCCAACGAGGAGCTGGAGCAGTTTGCATACGTTGCCTCCCACGATTTGCAGGAGCCGCTGCGCATGGTAGCGAGTTATACGCAGCTTTTATCCCGCCGGTACAAGGGAAAGCTGGACGCGGACGCCGATGAGTTCATCGCATTTGCAGTGGATGGCGCCAACCGCATGCAGCGCCTTATTCAGGACCTGCTGGCCTATTCTCGAGTTGGCAAAAAGGGACTGGAGTTAGCCGACTTATCGAGCGACCGGGCGCTGCGAAAGGCGATCCTGAATCTAAGCGGAGCGATTAAGCAGAGTGGTGCGCTAATAACAATCGGTCCCCTTCCCGAGGTTAAGGCGGACGAGCTTCAACTGATCCAGTTGTTTCAAAACCTCGTCGGCAACGCGATCAAATACCATTCCTCCGGAGTCCCGCACATTCATGTATCCGCCGCAAAGAACGGTTTGCCGATGTGGAAATTCTCGGTGCAGGATGACGGACTTGGAATCGATCCTCAGTTCTTTGAAAGAATCTTTGGCATGTTCCAGCGGCTGCACAAACGGGACGAGTACGAGGGCACCGGCATGGGATTGGCCATTTGCAAAAAAATTGTCGAGCGGCACGGCGGCAGCATCTCAGTCGAGTCGAACCCGGGCATGGGATCAACGTTTCACTTTACCCTTGCGGCAACCGAGGGAGCATCGTCAACACCGTTGGAGGAGAAAAATGTCGATACAAGTTCTGTTGGTTGAAGACAGTCCCGGAGACGTCCGGCTGACGAGAGAAGCATTTCGCGAGGCAAATGAGTCCATCAATCTGCACGTGGCATCCGATGGCGTTGAGGCATTGGCTTTTCTAAAGCGAGAAGGGGTTCACGCAAATGCCGAACGCCCGGATTTCATCCTGCTTGACCTGAACCTGCCCAGGATGGATGGCCGCGAGGTGCTGGCCACGATCAAAAAAGACGAAAGCCTTAAGACGATCCCAACCATCATCCTCACCACCTCCGACGCTGAAGCGGACATCCTCAAGAGCTACCAGCTTCAGGCAAATTGCTACTTGACCAAGCCGGTTCAGTTCGACCACTTCGAGGGTGTCGTCAGGAAAATCAACGACTTCTGGCTAACCACGGCGAAGCTACCCCAGGGGAGGTAGAACGGATGAGCAGCCGGACAATCAAGATCATGCTCCTCATTGAGGACAATCCGGGAGACGCACGCCTGATTCAGGAGATGTTCAAGGAGCAAGGCGCTCAGAACGTCGAATTGAGGCACGTCCAGTGCATGGCGGACGCCGAGACGTATCTTGCTTTGCGCGCGGTCGATATTATCCTGCTCGACCTGGGTTTGCCCGATGCACAAGGGCTGGACGCGGTGCGCAGAGCACGTAAAGCTGCCCCCGGCGTCCCTGTGGTGGTGTTGTCCGGGCTGGACGACGAGTCGATGGCAATACAGGCCATGCAGGAAGGCGCGCAGGACTACCTGATCAAGGGCCACATTGAGCCCCGTGAGCTGGTGCGAGCGCTGCGGTATGCCGTAGAGCGAAAGGTTTTTGAAGAGACTTTGTTCGCGGAAAAAGAGCGCGCCCAGGTCACGCTGGATTGCATAGGCGACGCCGTTATCAGCACCGACGTCGCGGGCAACATATCGTTTATCAATCTCACCGCGGAAAAGATGACAGGGTGGTCTTTGAATGAGGTCGCAGGAAGGCCCATGTCCGAAGTGTTCCGGATTGTGAACGCCGACACGCGCAGAGGCGTTGAGAATCTGATGCTCAGGACGAGCAAACTCAACCGAAAAGGGAACCTGCCGCCCAACAGCATCCTGATCCGGCGAGACGGATCGGAAATCTACATTGAAGACTCCGTTGCGCCCATCCACGATCATGGTGGACGAGTCGTGGGATCGGTCAAGGTCTTTCGCGACGTAAGCGAGGCGAGGGCGATGGCTGAACAAATCGCTCATTCCGCCGAACATGATTTGCTCACCGGCTTACCCAACCGGATGCTCCTCAATGACCGGATTGGCCAGGCGATCGCTCTTGCCAATCGTCACGGAGGCCTGGTTGGGTTGCTATTTCTTGACCTGGACGGCTTCAAGCATGTCAACGATTCCCTGGGACATCCTATGGGCGACAAGCTCCTTCAAGCCATTGCAAAGCGCCTGCTGGAGTGTGTTCGCGCCCCGGACACCGTAAGCCGCCAGGGCGGCGATGAGTTCATTGTTCTTCTCCAGGAGATAAAAAACTCCGAGGATGTCGCAGTTGCAGCCAAAAGGCTGCTTAAGTCCGTGGCGGAAACTTATTCCATGGGCGAGCACGATCTCCACATCACCACAAGCATTGGCGTCAGCCTCTATCCCGACGATGGCATGAATGCGGAAACACTCATAAAAAACGCGGACACGGCGATGTACCAGGCAAAGGAGAATGGGCGCCAGAGCTATCGATTCTTCAAGTCGGAGATGAATGTCAAGGCCGTGGAGCGGCAGTCCATCGAGGAAGATTTGCGCCGCGCACTCGAACGAAAGGAATTCACGCTCCACTATCAGCCGAAGATCAATCTGAAAACTGGAGCGATCACAGGCGCCGAAGCGCTGATCCGCTGGACACATCCAACCCGGGGATCGGTCCCCCCTTTAGTGTTCATTCCCATTGCCGAAGACTCCGGCCTGATTCTCCCCATCGGCGCGTGGGTCATGAAAGAAGCGTGCATGCAGACTCGCGCCTGGCTCGACGCCGGATTGCCTGCAATGACTATGGCAGTCAACGTCTCGGCGATCGAGTTTCGCAACGAGGACTTTCTCAAAGACCTCTTCGCAACTATCCACGAGTCCGGCCTCTCCCCGAACTCCCTCGAACTGGAAGTGACCGAGAGAGTCCTTATGAAACAAAGCGAGCTTGCGGAATCGGTCCTCAAGAAACTGAGGGAGAGCGGCGTGCAAGTGTCGGTGGATGACTTTGGAACCGGCTACTCCAGCTTGAGCTATCTGCAACAATTCCCGCTCGATGCCCTTAAGATCGACCAGTCCTTCGTTCGTCGAATCACTGCCAACCCAGGCGAAACGAGCATCGTCAGCGCCATCATCCGCATGGGCCAAAGCCTTAATCTGCGGGTCATTGCCGAAGGCGTCGAGACAGTTGAAGACCTGGAATTCCTTCAGGCTAACGACTGCGACGAGGCCCAGGGATACTACTTCAGCCGGCCGGTACCTCCAGAACAATTCGCCATGTTGCTGGAAGCCGGCGTGCCTTTGAGCATGGCGCAAGCGACTTGATCAATGCAGATGCATGCGCCATAGCGTGTAGCTGAGTATCTCGTGGGCGATTCGCTCGCCTTGCTGCGACCCTCCCTCGACGGCCACGCGCGGCCGCGGAGAAGTGAGCACATCCAGACCGTCCGCCGAGCAGATTTCGTGAATCCTGAAAAGATGCGTTCCGTCGCTCACGATGACCAGCCGGCGCAAGCCGTTGGTGCGGGCAATCACGGCAATGCGGCGCGCCGATTCCTCGGTGTTGCGGCTTTCGGTTTCGGCAATAATGGCATCCTCGGGAACACCCATGCCCTCCAGGTACTCCTGCCCCACCGCCCCTTCGGAGTATTGGTCGCCGCCGCTTCCGCCCAGGGTGACAATCAGCGGCGCGACGCCGCGGTGGTAGAGTTCCAGCGCATGATCCAGGCGAGCGCGATAAACCGGAGAAGGCTTGCCGTCGTACTCCGCCGCGCCAAAAACCCCGATCGCGTCGGCGTGGACAACCTGGGCAGCCTGGGCAACCTGATCGTGGGCGGCATAGCTCTCGATCTGCACATAGACCCAGCGGCACCAGCCAACTAAACCCACCGTGAGCGCCAGGAAGGCGGCAAGCGTGACGCGCAGGGCAACATTGCTGCGTTTCGGCCTGGATTTGCGCTTCATGGAGGCCTTTCGGAGGCAGGGACTGAGGAACTGAGGGACTAGGGACTAAGGAACTAAGGGACTAAGGAAACACCTTCCGGTCTCTAGCTCCTCGCTACCAACTCTTGTTCTCTGGGCTCCAACAAATACCGGGTTCTCTTATGCACCGTTTGTTGTTCCATAAACCCTTGGTCCCTAGTCCCTCAGTCCCTCAGTCGCTTAGTCCCTAGTCCCTTAGTCCCTTCATCTTTGCAATACCATGACAATTTCGTGCGTGGGAATGGCGCCCTCGCGCAGAATCTCCCAGCGGCCGGGACCCAGCGAGAGATCCACAATGGTGGTGGGCAGCGCGTGGCCGGTGGGGCCGCCATCGATAATCAGCGGGATGCGGTCGCCGATCTGGTCTCGAACGCATGCCGCGTGGGTGCATTCCTGGGCTCCCTGCAGGTTGGCGGAGGTCGCCGTAATGGGCAGGCCGAACCGCTCCACAACCGCCCTTGGAATGGCCGCATCGGGTACGCGCAGCGCTACGTTCCCCGTATTCGCAGTCGAGCGGAGCGGCAGCTTGGTTCCCGCGCGCACGATAATCGTGAGCGGACCCGGCCAGAAACGATCGGCCAGCTTGTCCAGCAGCGGATCGGTATCGCGCGCCAGCGTGTAAGCCTGCGCCAGCCCGGAGATCAGCAGCGAGAGCGGCTTGTGCTTTTGGCGGGTTTTGATTTTGTAAATCTGCTCCACCGCGTGCAGGTTCACGGGGTCCACAGCCAGCCCGTAAAATGTGTCGGTGGGCAGGGCGATAACATCGCCCTTACGCAGGCAGGAGACGATGTAATCGATCCGGTCCGGTTGAGGTTCATCGGGATGGACGCGCAAGATCTCCGCGGACAAGAAGCACTACCTCGGTTCCCGAATTCGAAATGCTGTAAAGGTGGAAGCTATCACAGCACCAGCTTTGGTGCAAGTGATGGACTCCACTGACGTGCCGCGATCAGGCTCGAATCTGGGCACGAATCGGGCCAAACGGCATAGAATCGGCTAAGCGAAAGCCGGATCGCACATCATGCCTGTTCGCATTGTACAGAGTAAGCAGAATCCCCGCCTGAAGGAGCTTCGCCGGGCGCTGATCGCACCTGGGCGCGAGCGGGGCGGCGGGCCTGCGCTTGCTGGAATCGAGGGGCCGAACCTGATTGCCGAGGCCCTGCGCGCCGGCTTGCGCGTCGATTGCGTATTCGTGGCCCAGGGCGCCGAGCGCCTGCTCGATTCCCTGCCGCTGCCGCCGGAAACGGATGTTCTGCTGGTGCCCGAAGCCCTGCTGGACGCGGCCCTGACCACTGAAACGCCGCAGCCCATCGCGGCCCTGGTCGAGACACCCGATTGGACCTGGACTCACCTGCTTGGCGGTCAGCGCAACCCCGCCCCGCTTGTTCTGGTCCTCGCCGGACTCCAGGATCCGGGCAACCTGGGCACCATTCTGCGTTCGGCTGAAGCCTTTGGAGCCCATGGCATTCTCGCGCTCCCCGGAACGGTCAGCGCCTGGAACTCCAAAGCCGTCCGTGCCTCTGCCGGCAGCGTCTTCCGCCTGCCGTTGATGGGGGCCAGCGCAAACAACTCCATCGAGCGTCTGCGTGAGGCGGGACTGAGGATCTTGACCACGACAGCGGGCGCGGCCGAGCCCGCGGACCTGGTGGACTTGACCGGCCCGGTTGCGCTGCTGATAGGCAATGAGGGCAACGGTGTTCCCAAGCCGCTCTCCGCCGTGGCCGACGGCGCGGTCACCATTCCCTGTCCCGGCCCGGTTGAAAGCCTGAACGCCGCCGTCGCTACAAGCGTACTGCTCTACGAAGCGTTGCGGCAACGGTCTCGCGCGGACGGCAGGAGGCATCCATGAGAGGTCTCTTTATCGGCCTGGCATTTTGCAGTTTTGCATATACCTGGTTGGGATGTCTCGCTCAATGGTTCGCGGGGCCCGAGATAGCTGGTTCGCTACCACCACAGATCGTCGCGTTTCGAGTCCTCGCTACTGTCAGCACATTCTGTTGTTTTGGGTCGCTTGTCAAAGCCCTTCCTGCAGCGATCGCTGCTTGGATTGCAGCCCTCATTTACCTGGGATTCAGTTGGAAGCTTAATGCGGCATGGGTCTTTCATGATGATCTATTGCGGTTCACGTTATTGACTCCATTCTTCCTAACCATCTCGGCGTCCTTGACAAAACCACTGCGGAGCGCACCATGAGCCTCTTCGACGGCGAACCGGAAGGCCCCAAGGGCACGCTTCGCACCGCGCCGTTGGCCGAACGCATGCGCCCGCGAACGCTGGAGGAGTACAGCGGCCAGGAGCATCTGCTGGGGCCGGGCAAGCCGCTGCGGGTGCAGATCGAGCGCGACGGACAGGGCACGGGGGAACTGGGCTCCATGATTTTGTGGGGTCCGCCGGGCGTGGGCAAGACTACCCTAGCCAAGATCATTGCGGAGACCACCCAGGCCAGCTTCATTGAGTTCTCCGCCGTGATGAGCGGCATCAAGGAGATCAAGCAGGTGATGA
>CAYWMR010000144.1:0-10433 GCA_964458965.1 uncultured Occallatibacter sp.
TCAGGCCCAGTTCCACCGCTGGATTCTCGTCCACAGCCAGCTTGGCGGATGCCGCGGCCTTTGCCGCCTCGTCCAGCAGCCTGCCGATATCAAGGCCCGCCGCCGTGGCCGGCACTATGCCAAAATTCGAAAGCGCCGAGTAGCGTCCCCCAATCTGCGGATCGCCATAGAAGATGTACCGGAACCCGTCCGCCTTGGCCACTTGTTCCATCTTCGAGCCAGGATCGGTGATGGCCACAAAGTGGCTGCCGGCCTCGTCGTCGCCCACCGAAAACTTCATCTGATCGAAGAAATATTGCTTCAGGATGTTCGGCTCAAGAGTAGAGCCGGATTTACTAGCTACCACAACCAGCGTCTCGGCCAGGTTGATTTTGTCGCGCGCGGCCTTTACCTGCACCGGGTCGGTGGAATCCACAATGTGCAGTTCGGGAAAGCCCGACTGCTGGCCAAAGGTAAATGCCAGCACCTCGGGGCAAAGGCTGGAACCGCCCATGCCCAGCAGCAAAACCGTCTTGAAGCCACCCGTCTCCGCATCCGCGCCCAGCTCGGCAAACAACCCCAAATCCGCCTGCTGGCGTTCAACAATGTCGATCCAGCCCAGCCACTTTTCTTCGCCGTCGCTGGTCCAAAGGCTGGGGTCCTTTTGCCAGAACCGGTTTATCTTGTTGTTGGCGCGCCAATCGGCAGCAGCCAAATCCACGGCGGCACGAAGTTCCACGGGCAGTTCAAATCGGAAGCTCATATCGTTATAGATTGTGCCTGAAAGAAGAGGTTTCGGAAATAGGCAGCCACGATAAATAATGTGAGGGAAACATTTTAGTCAGGAAATCCCGGCGAAATTCGCGAAGAAAAACCTGGGCCGTGCGGAAGCACTGCTAAATTCGCGCTCCACATCCCAGTTTCAACGGGCTCAGCTTGCGGGCTAACGTCTGAACTCCGGCAGAATCCGTGCCGGAAAACGGATTTCTGAGCCGGACTAGCTGCTATTACGATGGGGCAATTCCACAGCATTATGCAGGCTTGACCATCGGATGGCTGTGGAAGACGGGAATGCGAGGGCGACTTGAAGATCCGTTAATAATGTTTATCGAGGCCCACTTGAGGATAGCTATCCCCTGACCGCAGGAGCGGAGGCTCATCTATCAAAAAACAGGTTGCGCGGCCCCGGTGCCAGAGGAGTTTTGCTCACCCTCAGTGGGAACGCGCGCCTTTGAAGTTGTACACGAAGCCGATGGTAACGCCGTTGGGTTCGGTATATCCGGTATTGAAGTATTCCCAGAACTGGTATTCGTAATCCGCACGCACCCAAATTGGACCGGCGGCATGGAAATCCGCGCCCGCCCCTATGGCCACGAGGCCTCGGGTGTCATGATTATAGTTCGGATAGTACGATGTGAAGTCCTCGCTGCCCACTCCACTAAGAACTTTGATGTAGGGACGGAAGTTCTTGTAATGCGGAACTGCATATTTCAATCCTACCAAGGCTGTATCCTGGCGGATGTTCGCCTGGGATGCTGAGCCGCCAAGGCTGATATCACGGAGTTCCGCTTCAAGGCTGAAGCCGCGCACAGCCGGCGTGGTGGTTTGCAGGTTCCAGTCGGCCCACACCGTACCGCCCTCCATTGTGCCTGTTCCCCAATTGACATCCCAGGCAGAGAATCCGCCGCCGAGAGAGATTGACGGGCCGCCGTTGCTCCCCGCGGCAGGAGCGGCTTGCGCCAAAGCAGGTAAGGTTGGGACAGCAAGTATTGCTACCAAGGTCAGTCCGAAGATTGAATGCACTCGCATTTTCCATCTCCTCCTAATTTTGTTGTCGCTGGTCGATCTGGTGTCCCGTGCGGGAAAAGAGACGCCGGTGATTCAGAATTGCATACTCAGATTTGCATTGCAAGTATTTTGAATGAGTTCCGGGCGCCGGCCTCTCATTTCGCTGTGGATTCCTTTCACCGCTCGCACTCGACGGAGCCCAGCCCCCAGACCTGCCCTGCCGCCTACAAGCGATTCTCTCATTTCATCCGGCAGGTAGGCGAAACTCTACAATTCCTTAAGATGCGCATTGTCCCGGTAAAGGTTTGCCGCTCTTTGCAAGGATTAAGGCCCTCCGTGGGCTGCATGAATAATCCAGCATCCAGCCCGCATTTTCCTCGACTTGCAGGTCAGATTCGCGCCCGCCGCCGCCCGTCTGATGCCTCACTGGCAACGCAAGAGCCGCGGTCATCGCCACAGTAACTCTCTTGGTACCGCTCGTTGAGTTGCTCACTTTTTGAGGGAGGGTGCAAGCCCGCCGAACCTCGAAACCATGCCAACCGGATTCGTGCATGAATCGAAGACCGCGATCGTTCAGGAACAATCCTTGCCATCAAACCCGGGAAGCCCACGGTGCGCCGTCCATCGCATGCCCGCCTGTTAACGACAAAATGCGGGGCGAGTCCCCCCTTCAATAGCGACGATGATACGCTCTGAAGTCGTACTTTAGTCCGAGAGTAAAGCCCTGCGGATCGGGTATCCCGCCCAACAAAGTTTGCCAGGCCTGGTATTCATAATCGGCACGGATCCAAATATGATGGTAGGCACGGACTTCCACCCCGCCGCCGAAAACGGCAAGCGTCCGTGTGTCATGGGAGTAGTTCGGATAGGGAGTCGTGAAGTCGAAGCTTCCGTATTCCGCCAGCACCTTGGCGTACGGACGGAAGTTGGGGTAATGGCGCCAGGTGAACATGGGCCCGAGCCCGGCTGT
The DNA here is from genome assembly GCA_964458965.1 of uncultured Occallatibacter sp. GTDB lineage: Bacteria > Acidobacteriota > Terriglobia > Terriglobales > Acidobacteriaceae > Telmatobacter. The sequence continues at coordinate 2,738 of CAYWMR010000144.1, forward strand.
ATCCTGACGGAAATTGCTCGGTTGCGTGCCGCGATCGTAGTTGATGTCGCGGGCCTCTGCCTCAAGTCCGATTCCACGCATGATTGGCGGAACAAAGCCAGGGATGTATTCGAACCACAACGTACCGCCCAGCATGCGGCCGTGTCCCCAATCCACATCCATCGAAGAGGCGCCGCCGCCGATGGAGAACGGCAGACCGCCCTCGGTTGCGGCAGGAACGGCTTGTGAAAAAGCGGAAGCGGTTGCAGCGGCCAAAACCGCGACAATGCCTATCCGGGAGGCTAAGCAAACAAGCATTCTCTATCTCCTTCCAAGTTGCAAAACCCCCAAGGCAATCTCCCATGCGGGAAAGTGTACATCGGCAATTCAGAGGTTCAATGAAAAGATTTTGAGAAAGGATTGCTCCCAAATGCTCATTTCAAACGATATTATCGCAGTCCGTCCAAATCTAAAACAACATCTTGTTCGCCTCGTCTTGAATTGCGGCAAGCAACAATCGTAGCGACTCAATCCTGGATTCCGCAAGACTTCTCGAACTGGTTAGACGAAGTGCCCCCGGCAAACGTCTTAGAGCTCCCTCAAGCACCGGAACCACCGACGAAAACGTGGGAAACCGGTTATCCCGGCCCACCTTGACCAGGGCGCGCAAGGCTCCGATTGCGCCCAGTTGCTCCAGTATATCCGCGTCGCGCAGCAGCACCGCCTCAGTCAATACCGGCTCGTCCTTTGGCTGGTGAGTCCGGATAGCCTCTGCAACTGCGTCCACCTTGCCGGGTGGAAATCCCCAGCCGACGAGCAGCTCCCGTGTCCTCGCAATCGTATAGGGCACATGATCCCAGCGCGCCAGTTCCTCCGGGTCGCGCGGCCGGTGGCCGAGGAATACACCAAGATCGTGCATCCAGGCAGCCGCAAACAGCACGTCGTCGTCGAACTCCATCCCCTCACCCAGCCTCACCGCAAGGGCATAGACTCTGGGCTGATGGCCAAACTTGTCCACCGGCTGCGCTTCAGCCCGGATATAGCCCACCACCGATTCCCGCCAGCCACAGGCCGTCATCGGGCTTCACCGGATTGAGCTTGAGAGGGCCAGTTGGGCGTAATGCGGATCAGTTCCAGACCGTCCGCGTTCCCCAGTGTGAATGCCGGGCAAGCGTCCGGTATGGCCACAATCCCGCGCTCCGGCAAATCGACCGGCTCGAAATCCGGCCCGCCTGATTGAGGAGAAATCCTGCCAGAACCCGTGGCGGCAAACAGATAAGCCAATCCTGCACGCGCCTCACCAGTCGCGCCGTCGCCACGCAGCCCGGCATCGGTCAGGCTCCCCTGCACGCTCACCCGCTCCACTCGAAAGTATTCAGAGTCAAGTAGAATCGTCCGGTCCGCGATCACCGTGGGCTGAACCCTTCCGGCGCGAGTCTCAAGCCGCATGGCCTCAAGCGACTTTTCGATATGCAGTTCGCGGCCGCGACCGTAATCGTACATCCGGTATGTCAGGTCGCAATTCTGCTGCGTCTCCAGCAGAATCGACCCCGGCCAGATGGCGTGAACCGTCCCGGCATCCACAAAAATCATCTCCCCGGCCGCCACGGGGAGCATGTTCAGGCTCTCCTCAAGCGTTCCCGCGTGGATTCCCTCCTTCACCTGGTCCACCGTCACTCCCGGCTTGAGCCCCGCGGCCACCTGTGCTCCCGCATCGGCCGCGAGCGCGTACCAGCATTCAGTCTTGCCCCTCGGCTGGCCGTACTTCTGCGCCAGCTTGTCGTCGGGATGCACCTGCACGCTCAGCTTTTCCTTCGCAAAAATGACCTTCAGCAACAGTGGCGACTCGAGCGATGGAGCCCGCGCTCCAAGCAGCGCCTTCGCCTCCATCGCAAACAGGGCGCTCAGCGACTGGCCGGCGTACGGACCGGTTGCCACCAGGCATTCGTCTCCAGTCAGCCAGACCTCGCCGATGGGCATTCCGCCCTCTGCCACACGGTCATACCAGGGACGAAGATCCTGAAAACCCCACACCCTGCCAACGAATTGCGGGTCAATACGAAAAGGCGCCAGCACGTTGGCCGGAATCTGGCCGGAAGTAGCCATAAGACTTGCCCCTATCCTTTACAACAATAAGCCGCTTACAGCTCCCGGCAGGCCGCGGAGGAGCGGGATGGACACCCTCACTCAAAGCCGCAATCCCACTTTACCAGAGAGCCAACACGACCACGGGCGAGAAAACCCTGGTTGCACGTTCACTGTTCGGTTCTGATTTCATCGATGGATGTTCTTATTGCGATGACGGGCGCTGGCAATCCTGCAATGGCAGTAGCACAGGCACGTTGGAGATTGGCTGGCTGACGGAAGGAATCACGCTGCCGGCCCGGCTCGAACCCCAGATTGCGTCCAGGATGCGCGATCCGTCGCTGGATTTGATCGGCAGCAGATTCACAACGCAAAGCATCAGGTTGCACAACCCGAGCTGTTTCCCAATCACCGGCAAGATCAAGCTGGGAAGCACCAGACAAAGATTTATCAGCGGCCCGGCGGCGGAGATGATGGCCTCGTCGCGCCGACGGACGGCGTAGGACCTTCGGTTATATGCGCCGCCCAGGCAAAGCCCGAACTCGCTAACCGGAACTCGAAGCAGCATCGAGGCCACGATGTGTCCCAATTCGTGCAGCACCAGGCTCGCTGCCACCAGATATCCAAGCACCATGCCGCGCGACAAACCGCACAGCGCTATGCTGAACAGCATGCACAAGGCAAGCAGCAACCATCCGGAATCGTGCATGCGGAATGGAACCTTAAAGCTCTTCATAGCTGACACTATCGGCCTCCCGCAGCATAGATAGATGCACAACAAAGCTCATCCAGAGGGTCAGGTTACCAAAGATTCATAGTGGACCTGATTTCCCGGTGCGGTGATGTGCCAGAAGAAGATCTCGACAGCCAGCCTAAGCTACGAAAAGGAAGCGCAAGACGGCCATACCCAGGGCGAACGTAAATCCATATCCAAAGCTCTCAATCCTCGCCGCTCGCTTGCCTCTGTTGCGAAGCAGCATCCCCACCAGGGACATGGCCAGGCCGGTGAGAACGGGACTAACCAACAGGCTGATGCCGTGAAACTTCGATGGATGGAAGATTGGGTGCGGAAAAAACATCAAGCTCACAAACCCGAACACAATGCCCAGCGACAAATAGCCGGCAGTGGCAAAGACGGGGTTGATGGCGTTTCGTTCTTCGAAGAAATTGCGAATCGAGCGGTCGATCAGGGACAGAATCGCTTCCGCGAAAAGCTGAAGAAGAACTTCGCCAAGCGCTTCGAAAACCATCGAGAGCAGCGCGGCAAATAGCTCTTCCATAGACTGATATATTACCCCAGTGCTTCGAGAGTTACTTGGATACTAACTCAACCAACACCGAAGTTACTCCATCCTGTCGAAGAAGCTATAAGTCGCCGAGTATGGCACGCGCGTCTCTGCGTCCGCATGTTCCGCATCGCACCCCGTCGACGGCGCCAGGCCTCCCTGCGTATCGGTGCGACGGACAGCATCGACTTTGCTCAACCGCCCCGCGCCGCCGGTCGACCTTGCCGAGAGAATCAACCACGGAATAGTGCCTGCATGAGGATGGTTTTCCAGCACCTTGCCTTGCACCTCGCTACCGTCATCCAGTCGCCAGGTCGGGCCGGCAAAATGCTTCCCGATAGCCTGATGCTTCTCGTCGAACAGCGTGGCCTCAGGTCCCTTCAGCTTCCATGCCCAATCGGCATCCTTCACGCACGTGTAAATCTGCACGCCCTCGCCGCGAGCCTGCAACACCAGCGTGGCGGTGGAAGACTCGTCGAACCGAACCGTCTTCCCTTCCGTCACTGCACCTGGAGATGAAACAACCTGGGCATGCGCCGCCAGCGCTGTTGCAAGCAGCCCCGGCAAGAGAATCGTTTTTATTTTTAGAGTTCCCATTTGCAGCTGAGAATACCACCAACCGCGGTAGCAGCATTCGATCCGGCCCGCAGAATCCCGTCCATGGCAATATCAAAACGTCAAGGCTCCAGCGCCTTCAGCGCGCCGGGTCCAAGCCGCTCCAGAAGCTGCTGCCGGTAAAGGCTAACCGGCGTTACAGGATGATTGGGCGACTCAATAAAGCCCTGCGGCAGATCGGGGCCCAAATCGCGCCCACGCACACCGATGATCTTCATGGGCGCAGTCTGCTCCTCGCCGGTGGTGCCGATGGACCAGTTAGCGGCCCCAGGCGGATTCTGAATAATCAGGCTCGAGGCAGAGCTGTTCCACACCACGCCCCAGCCCATGGTCCAGCCGTGACCGGTGCCCATCTGACCTCGATTCATCAGGTCGATTCCGCCATTGGGAACCTGAGTGTTATCCACCAGCAAACCAGTCGCCCAGCGCTGATGCGGCTGGATGCGCCCATTGCCGCGGAACAGCGAATCGAGCACCACATTCGGTCCCTGGTTGCGCGCGCCGGTCATCACATAGAAGAGATCGTCGCCCACCGAAGCACATCGCAGAATCAGCATCTGGCTGCCTCGAACTTTCAGGTCGCCGGGCTTGGCTGAGCTGGTGATGGTGGTGGTGTGATGGAAGACGACGTCCACAACAGTGATGCGCGAAGTATCCGATGCCGCATCGATGCCTTCCGTGGTGTCGTCGATGTGGAGGTCGCGGACCCAGGCGTCACGAACCCCGTCCAGATTCAAAGCGTAGAAGAGCGGATCGGTGAATGCCACATGCCTGGCGGGCGCAAGAATACGCAGCGACTCCACACCATCCTGCGAAAGGACGCCGGGGAAGGCCGCCTTGACGACTTCAGCACCTTCCGACGGCAGATAGTCGCGATCGTAGGAGTCGGTAAGAGGAACGTCCAAGGTGAGCAAATTGCCTGTGCGGCCGGCAACCGTGCGGAAGGTGTGGATGGAATCGCCGACCCAGGTCTCGGGTTTGCCGTCACGCACCATTCCGTCCATGCCCATAAAGTGCAGCCACTTCGGCGTTGTGAAGCGCGTAATGCGGATGGTGTCGCCGGCGGCGAATGACGACGCATCGTCGAGCGTAATGGTCTGAGCACCCGATGGAACGTAGGGTTGAACGATATGGGCGGTAGTTCCAGAGTACTTGGGCTGCTTGTCACCGGCGATGGCGATGGCAACGTGAGGATCGCCGGTCATTTTGATCGTGCTACCGTTGTCGCCCGTACCGCTTCCACGCAGAACGACTCCCGAGGCGGTGATATTAAGAACCCCGCTGCATTGAAAGACTCCCGGCGCAAGCAAAATTGCGCCGCGCCAGCGATCATGGATCGGCATCGCGGAGACTTCGTCGATGGCGTGCTGAATGGTGGCGGTGTCGTCCCCGCCTGAGGGCTGCACGGTGCGAGCGACGGGAACACGCGGCAGCACAACGCCGCCGCCCATATAACCTGCATAGGAGAAATCCACGATGCGGTCTCCTCTCGGCAGGGTGCGGTACACCAGTTTTCCATTGGAATCCAACGATGCCCAGGGCGGCTGTTTGGAGCCGCCACTGGCGGGGATGGTTAAGGCGAGGACAAGAAATAAGACGAAATGGATTCTGCGCATATCGGCGGACCACCCGTGCGAAGTTTATTCTAGCGCCGCAGAATGCCCATTGGATTGAGCTCTTACCCTTGAAAGGCTGAGCGCGTTTGCCCGCTTCAGCCCAAACCGGATAGCCTAGAGAGTGCTTTGTTCGGCAAATACTTCGTAACCCGGCTTCCCGATTGCCGCCAACTCAGAACGGGAATCTCAAGAAAGAGAAAGCGCCATCGCATGACAAAACCAGTTTCAATCTGCGTGATCGGGTCAGGATACGTGGGCCTGGTTGCCGCGGTTTGCTTTGCGGAGATCGGCCACAGCGTGGTCTGTGTGGACAACGACGAAGCCCGAATCAAGACGCTGAGGGAAGGCGGCGTGCCCATTTTCGAGGACCTGCTGCCCGAGTTGCTGGCCAAGCATCTTAACCGAGGTGTCGAATTCACATGCGACCTGGGACGCGCCGTCGAACAGAGCGAGGCCATCTTCATCGCCGTCGGCACGCCACAGGGCGATACCGGCGCCGCCGACCTGTCCTATGTCGAAGCCGTCGTCTCTGAGATTGCCCGCGCCATCGGCAATTACAAGGTAATCGTGGAAAAAAGCACCGTGCCGGTTTACACCAATGACTGGATCCGCCGCGTGCTGCACCGCCACGGCGTCGACCCGAATCACTTCGACGTGGTCTCGAACCCTGAATTCCTGCGCGAAGGCACCGCAATCGTCGACTTTCTCCATCCCGATCGCATTGTTGTGGGCGCGGGCAACGAGCGCTCCGCGGATGTGCTGCGCCGCGTCTATGAACCTCTCTCCGGTGGCGGTTATTATGCACAGCCCGGAGCACTCCCCGGGCCTTGCAGCGCTTCCCGTCCTGCCCGGCTGGTGGTCACCTCGGCGCAAAGCGCGGAGATCGTCAAGCATGCCTCCAACGCTTTCCTCGCGCTGAAAATCTCGTTTATCAATGCGGTCGCCAACCTTGCCGAGTCGGTGGACGCCGACATTGAAGACATTGCCGCCGGCATGGGCCTCGACAGCCGCATTGGACAAAAGTTTCTGCGCGCGGGCCTCGGCTATGGCGGGTCCTGCTTTCCAAAGGATGTGGCCGCATTCCACTGGGTCGCGCAGCAGCGCGGCGTCAACTTTCAACTGCTCGAAGAGGTCCGCAAGATCAACGAATCCCAGAAGGACATCTTCTTCAACAAAGTGCTTTCCGCGCTCTGGACCCTGCGCGGCAAGCGGCTGGCAGCCCTGGGCCTCGCCTTCAAGGGCAATACCGACGATATTCGTGAGTCGCCCGCACTCGACATCATTCAGCGTCTCCTGGATGCCGGCGCAAGCGTAACTGCATACGATCCCGCGGCCATGGAACGATCCAGGGAAGTGCTGCCGCCATCGGAGAAATTGACGTATGCGGGGGGCATCTATGAAGCAGCCCAAGACGCCGACGCCGTACTGATTCTGACCGACTGGAAGCAGTTTGCCGAAATTGATCTGGTGCGGCTCAACCAGGCGGTCCGCTTCCCCATCGTCATCGATGGCCGCAACCTTTACAAGCCGCAGGATATGCTGGACCGCGGCTTTACTTATGTGAGCGTTGGCCGTCCGGCAAGTTATCAGGCACAGCAGGGAAAACCGAAGAGCATGTTACTCTAGCCATCAGGATACTCATATTTCCTGAATGGCCCTGGACGCTTCTTTCTCCAGGCCGCATCCCCGGCTTAGGAGCGCGAGTTTCTTGACCATGCGAGTGTTAGTTACCGGCGCGGCCGGATTTCTCGGTTCTCACCTCACCGACAGGCTGCTGGAAGAGGGCCATTCCGTAGTTGGAGTCGATAACTTTTCAACCGGCAACGCTGGTAACCTGGCCCACCTTGCGGCCCAGCCGCGCTTCACATTTGAAGAAAGAGATATCTGCCGTCCCTTCGACCCCGGACCGGTAGATTACGTCTTCAACTTCGCCTCTCCTGCCAGCCCGCCGGAGTACACGCGGCTCGGCCTGGAAACCTTGCGTGTGGGGTCCATCGGCGTTGAGAACACCCTCGAAATCGCTGCCGCCTGCGGCGCTGGTTTCCTGCACGCCTCCACCTCCGAGTGCTACGGCGACCCCCTCGAACACCCCCAGACCGAAGAGTATTGGGGACA
>CAYWMR010000145.1:0-10415 GCA_964458965.1 uncultured Occallatibacter sp.
CTGGGTGCAGGCTCCAGGTACTCAAGTCCTGTCCGACCCGGCGCAATATCCGCGCCTCGAACGCTTCGTCGAAGGGGTAATTGGCGCCTTTGCCAACGATCCCCGCATCCTGGCCTGGGACCTGTGGAACGAGCCCGACAATGGCAACGATAGTTCGTACGCTAAGGGCGACCCGCGCAACAAAAATGAAATCATCCTTGCGCTGTTGCCGCAGGTATTTGTATGGGCCCGCGCCGCGAACCCCACGCAGCCGCTCACCAGCGGACTGTGGCATGGAGACTCAACCTCCCTCGCAACCATGCCGCCTGTGGCCCGTGTCCAGGCCGAGCAGTCAGACATTATCAGCTTTCACAATTACGGCTGGCCCGAGGACTTTGAGCATCAAGTGAAGCTACTGGAGCAGTTGCATCGACCGATAATCTGCACTGAGTACATGGCCCGCAACATCGGCAGCACGTTTGACACTATTCTGCCCATCGCTCGCGAGCACCACGTAGGTGCCGTCAACTGGGGCCTTGTGGCCGGCAAGAGCCAGACCTGGATTCCATGGGATTCGTGGCAGCGACCCTATGTTAGCGATCAGCCGATGGTCTGGCAGCACGACGTGTTCCGCTCCGACGGCACCCCATACCGCGAGCGCGAAGTAGAGATCATCCGAAATCTGACCAGTGGAAAGTGAAGCCCTGAGCAGGTCTTGAGCAACACGCCTTGGCGAGGAGATGGAATGAATCGGCGGTCATTTTTGCATGCAAGCGTGGCATTTGCCGGTCCGATGACCCCGGCTTCCGGCTTATTCGCGCAGGCCGTGAACAAATTGGGCAGCGACAAGACTAAAGCCGAAACACTCTCTGAGAGTGCGCGCCGCATTGAAAAAGCCACTACCGCCGCAATGGCCATGCAGCGCCGCGACTGGGAGCAGGGCATTCTGGCGCAGGCGATGCTCGAAGCCGGCCGCCGCGAACAAGTGATCCTGCTGACGAAGGCGGCCATTGTGCTTCGGATGCCGGACGGGCGCCTCGGCGTGCAGGTATCGGGAAGTCCAACCGATCCTGCGATGGGTGGCGCGGCCTACTCAAAAGCGGCCGGATGGTCAGGCGACCGCGAGATGCAGCACGCTGTTGACGGATTGCTCGAGTGGATCAGAACCAAGGCTCCGCGTAACTCGCAAGGCGTCCTCTATCACGTCTTCCACGCACCCGAGATGTGGTCGGACGGTCTCAACGCGGCACCGCCGTTTCTTGCGGCGATGGGCTTCTATGACGAAGCATTGGCCCAGATAGAAGGCTATCGACAACGCCTGTGGAACCCGGAAAACAAACTTCTATCGCACATATGGGACGACGGCGACCAGCGGTTGAAGGACGCCAACTACTGGGGCGGCGGCAACGGCTGGGCAGCTGCAGGACTGGCACGCGTGATCAGGAGCCTGCCATCCAACCGCCGCGAAGACCGTCAGCACCTCGCCAACTTCGCAAAAGAAATCGTCGACGGCTGCCTTCAGCACCAGCGGCCCGATGGCCTGTTTCATAACGTAGTGGACCAGCCCGCTACATTTGTTGAGACTAACTTGGCGCAGATGCTGGCTTACGCCGTCTACGAAGGAGTGACCGAGGGTTGGCTTCCCGCTACGTACCATGGCCACGCGGATGCCATGCGCAAAGCTGCCCGGCAAAAGATGGACGCCTTCGGCTACGTTCAAGGTGTCTGCGGCGCGCCCAACTTTGACCGCCCGGGAATCTCCACCGAGGGCCAGGCTTTCTGCATCCTGATGGAAGCGGCCGGCAGCAAGGCCGATACGGTTCGCCCAGCTTCTTCCTAGGCGCATCTAGCGTTGGTGAACCTCGTAAGAAAGCCGCCTTTTAAGACGCACTGCATCGGAAACAGATCATATGGGTCAAATGGACTTGATCACAGCTGCGTCCGGCCGTGCGGTGGTCTTCCAGTCAATCGAGCTGGTTTTCCCTCCCACGGTCAGAACCAGTTTCTCAAGCGGGAACTCACCTTCAATCATCCGAATGCTTATCGCATGGTTGTCGAGTGTGATGACGCCAAATCCAGGGGCCGTAGAAAAGAAACTCACGAATGGCCGAATGCTCAACCGAGGTCCAAACCAGAGCGTTCGTTCTACCGCGGAGTAGCGGAATCCCGCAAGTGCCCCGAGCAACGAATAACTCGCCATTGCGCGGGCATACCAATTGCCGCATTCATACTCGTTCCAGGGATTGCGCGTCCGGCCGTCATAGCGGCTGCGCAGCGCTTTCACAATTGTGAGTCCTTCATTCACAAAACCTTCCTGGATGAGATGCGAGGCTACCTGGTATTCAATACCTGTCCACACCTCGTCGGAATAGATAAAAGGCAACGTAGGCTTGTTGCCCCGCGGCCAGCTGCACAACAGCAGTCCCGGCTCTCTTCCCATGGCGTAGCCCGGACGCTGTGCATTGGCATGCTCGCTGAGATCGGTCTTGAAGTTGTGCTTGAAGATGGCCTGCAGGGCGTAGCGGACGTTACTGCGGGCAAGCGGGGTCTCGATTCCGTAGGTCTGGGCCATCCACGCGCCGATCACGCCGTCAGAAAGGCATCCGCTTCCATACTGATAACGCGGGCCTTCCCGCTTCAGCAGTCGCTGCATTTCGCTGCTGCTGTCATCCACCCGTGCCACCGAATCGGCGAAGGACTTGTCGTGCAGACCCTGATACTCCACCTTCTGCTGGTAGTATTCGCCGTTGAACAACTCGTCGTCCATGAACCGCGCACACCGCTCGGCCAGGTCCGAATAGTATCCCGCGTCGGACTTTTCGCCGAGTGCCCTCGCCATTTGGGCCATGGCCGAAAGCGCGCCCAGGTAAATGCTGGTACACATTCCGTCTGCGCCCCAGAATTCAATATCGTAAGTGTTGTGGTGGGGCTCGAACAATCCTCCCCGGTGATCTGGATCCCAGGCGCCTATGCAGTAGTCGAGGCTACGCTTTGCCAACGGGTACATTCTGGCCAGCCACCTGGTGTCTCCTGAGATTTGCCAGTCGCGATATACCTTCATGACTCCGCCCAATTGCCCGTCGGCAGCCGCATGCCAGCCATGATCGACTGGCCCATCGGGAATCGCCCCGCGAAAGTTCACATGGCCCCTCTCATCCATGGAACGGAAAAGCTCCAGATCCCGAAGTGTTCGTTCCAGTTGCGGATAAAGATGCGGAAACGCCTGAGCGTAATTCCAAACGTGGGTGCAGGATCCCTCGCAGCAACCGCTGTCTGGAAAGCAGCCTTCCCACCCCCACAGATTGCCATTCTCCTCGCGCAAAACCGTGGGAGCCTTCAGAATGGCCAGGTTCGCAGACACCGCATCCAGGACGTATGGCGGTAATGTCGAGGAAAAAAGCGCCTCTTTGAATTTGGTGGTGCGTGCGCGCAGCGAGACATACTCCTTCTCCACGTAGAGTGCCACTTCGCGCGCGTCCTTCCATTGGGTCACGTAGTAGGGTCGCCAAAGAGGCTGCAGTCCGCCCTCTACTGAGCGGCAACCTGTGCTTCCCTTTACGGCTGAAGCTCCCGGCTTGCCGCCGGCCTGAACATAACAGTTGGGAAAGTGCCACGCGATAAGTATGGTGTGGGTTCGGGACTGCTCGGGCGCCAGCCGCCCCTCCAGCAGGATCGACGCTCCATTCCGCCCTTCAGTATCGACACTGTTCGATCCATCATTCTCGGTGAATGTTCCTGTCGACACTTCACGCCACAGCGCGGTTAAGGACCCGTAAGTCCACTCCGGGCTCCGCAGCCACATGCCTTTTATGCGCAACTTGTCGCGCGGCTCATCGCCCATCACCGTGAGACTGGCGCTCCCGTATGCCTCCGAATTTGGCTCCTCGGTATTGTGCAGAAAGACGCCCTTGCCGGGAATGACGGTGTTGGCGCTGGTTTGTTGCTCCCCTTTGCATCCCGGCGCCAAATGCGAGAGATGATAGGAAAACTCATACTCCACCGGCCTCGGTGACAAATTACGCAGCGAGTATTCCAGAATGACGCATGGAATCCCCGAGTTCTTGTCGTCGAGGGGAATGAAAGAATTCCAGCCCGTAAGCTTTACCTCGAGTGGAACGTTCGAATCGCTGAGTTGGACTTCTCCAAATGGGTACTCCCCTTTGAATACGCATCTTCCAAAGCGCGGAAATCCCTCGAATCCTCCCCTGCGTAATCCCTGTCCCTGCAGGCCCTGGTCGAAGATTTTGAAAGCCGGAAATGGGCCCTCCACAAGCTTGGTCACGGGAGGGTCTGCCTTGATATGCAACACCGCAAAAGCTGCCTCAGGAGAATTAGAAGTCCAGACCGAGGGCAATGCCGATGTTTCGGGGCGCGCATGAATTGCGAAATCCTGCAATCCCCCATAGCCATTCAGGCAAATCGAGCCGGCGCCAATTCCCCCCAAGGGCATTGAGACTTGAGTTGCTTTGTCTCCGCTGAAGGTTCGCTGTGGCGCATTCTCGAGGAGGCCTTCCGAAGTGAAACGAGCCGCTTCAATCGCTGGAACGATTGGAGTCTCAGAGCCTGACGAATTTGCCGCTGCACTTGCAACCGCAGTTGCAGCGGCCAGTGCCGCGGTGGATCCTGCGACCAGAAATTCTCTGCGTGTTGCTTTTTTGATTTCAGACATCGACCGGAATCTCCTCCGTCAGGGCCCAATCCCGTTGATTCTCCAACCGCGATCATTATAGGCGTCGATGGCATAGTTAAGTCCGGGGGGGACCGCAGGCAGCGGCCCTGCAAAAAAACACTTGTATTTAGTGTACTATCTGTTATAGTACACATATGGTTCCGTTTCGCATCACCTTTCGCGCCGGCGTCTCGCTCTTCGAGCAGGTCGTCTATGCATCGAAAAAAGCCATAGTCTCCGGTCAATTGCGTCCAGGAGACCCATTTCCCTCCGTGCGCGCCTTAAGCAAAGAACTCAAGATCAATCCCAACACTGCACACAAGATTGTTGCCTACCTGGTCAATGAAGGGCTGCTCGAGACCCGTCCCGGCATCGGCACGGTAGTTGCCGTTCTCCCCGAATCCAGCCGGAAAGAGCGCACCCAGCTGCTGGGCCACGAGATTGAGGAACTTGTCGTGGAAGGCAAGCGGCTGGGAATCGAACTCGCGGGCATGCTCTCGTCGATCGCTGCTCACTGGGAACGCCTGAGCATTGAAGCGCCGGCAAGGGACGTCAGACCTGCCGAACCCGAAGACAGGCTTGCCGCGGAGCCCAAAGATGGAGGTAGCAAGGAGCTATGAAATCCGCCATTCGCACGGAACATCTTTCTCGTACCTTTGGCCGCACCGTCGCCGTCGGCAGCGTCAATCTCGTTGTGCCCGAGGGCGCTATCTATGCGCTGGTGGGCGCAAATGGCGCGGGAAAAACCACGCTCATCAAGCTGCTGATGAACATTTTTCGACCCACTGCGGGCCGTGCTCAGGTGCTCGGCATCGACTCACAGCGGCTCGCCGGGCGCGCCTTCGAGCGCATCGGCTATGTCTCTGAAAACCAGGAGTTGCCGGAGGGAATGTCGGTCGGCGGAATGCTCGATTACTTCCGCGCGTTCTATCCCACCTGGGACCGTGCGCTTGAAAAGGAGTTAGTTCGCCAGTTCGACTTGCCGCTTGGGCGCAAGCTCAAGCATCTGTCGCGCGGCATGAAGATGAAGGCATCTTTCGCCAGTTCGCTGGCCTATCGCCCCGCGCTAATTATTCTTGACGAGCCGTTCTCCGGGCTAGATCCCTTGGTGCGCGATGAACTTATCGAATGCCTGCTCGACCGCGCGCCTGAGACCACCATCTTTCTTTCCTCACACGACCTGGCCGAGATTGAGAGCTTCGCCAGCCACGTCGGCTTTCTCGAGCAAGGCAACCTGCTCTTCTCTGAAGAGATGTCCGTGCTCAGCGAGCGCTTCCGCGAAGTTACAATCACGTTCCCTGACTCGGCGACGCTGCCCGCTAACATGCCCGCAACATGGCTGCAGCCCCAGGCAGCAGATTGTGTGGTGCGCTTCGTCCTTAGCAGTTACCAGCAACACACAAGCGAAAGAGAAACTGCCGAGTTATTTCCCTCTGCCCGCGACATAACATTCGATCCGATGTCGCTTCGGCAAATCTTTCTCGCAATTGCCAAATCCAACCGCTCCGGCGCTCTATCTGCTGGCAATCAAGTTAGCTCCCAGGAGAATGAAGCATGAAGCAGATCCTGCATATCTTCGTCAAAGACGTTCGCCAGTTCTGGGGGGAAATCTTTCTCTCGGTCGCGATTACTGCAGCCTTCGCGTGGTATTTCCCTTATCAATGGACTGGCGCGGACCATATGCACGCAGTCATGGGAAACCATTTGCTAGTTCCCTATACCGCCCAGTTTCTTGGCGGCATTCTTATTTATCTTGTGCCAGGAAGCTGGTGGCTCTTCGTCACTCGCGTAGTTCACTCGGAAAGACTGGTGGGCGACCGGCAGTTCTGGCTCACGCGACCCTACGAGTGGAAGAACCTGCTCTCCGCTAAGTTACTTTTCGTGTTGGTCTTCCTCTATCTCCCTATCTTTGCCGCGCAGTGCGTGCTGCTGGCCGAGGCGGGCTTCCAACCCTTCTACTATATCCCCGGGTTGCTTTACAATCTATTTCTCCTCACCGCTGTTATTGTCCTGCCAATCTTCGCGCTCGCAACGGTAACTTCCAACTTCGCACGCATGACGCTCACATTGCTCGCGGCCGTTGTCGGCGTGTTATGCCTCGGCTCCCTTTCGTCGCGTCTGCTTCCCGCACACCCAGTTGTTGCCGGCCCCCCTGAAAGTGCGGTTGGAAGCTACTCAATCCTGTTGTGCGCGGGCATCGCGGCCGTGTTGCTGCAATACTCACTGCGCAAGGTATGGCTCGCGCGTCTGCTGGTGTTTGGCACTCCAGCGCTATTCATCCTGGCCGGGCCAGTACTTGCACGTCTCTCCAACGATCAAGCGCTCATTGACCGCACCTATCCAACTCTTGTCGGCCAAGCCGCTGCCCCCGTCCAGTTATCGGTGTTCCCATTTTCACCCGGTGAGCGGGAGTTCGTGACTAACATGATGCAAGGCGAGGTTTTTGTTCATATCCCGCTGAAAGGCACCGGGGTGGCCGATGGATATGCGGTAATTCCAGACAATGCCAGAATCGCATTCGAGACCCCGGACGGCTATCAATGGGTATCTCCGTGGGAGCCTTCCTCCACGCCTACATTCCTTCCCAGCGAAGGCACAGGGGATTCAACTATTTCCATGCCGCGCGCGGTTTATGACCGCTTAATGGGGAAATCGCTCACTGTGCATCTAACCCTGGCAGTTACGCAGGTAAAGATAAGCAATATAACTCGGATCCCGCTTTCTATCCATGACTTCTCCGTTCCCAATTTCGGCGTCTGCTCGCCGATTTCCGGCTTTAGGACTCCAATCGATGAAGCTACCGGGATCGTTTGCCGCAGCGCGTTGCGCCAGCCTCCGCTCACCTATATAGGCGTGGTGTGGTCGAATACTTCCTGCTCCGCTCCCCATGCCGAGCCCGATCCGGGAGTGCAAGGCGCAGGATGGGCAGGGTCTCTGGACCGCGCACCAGCGCAGTTCGGCATATCTTCAGTGCGGCAAACAAACTTCCAGCTCTCGAATGGTTACCCGAGTTACCCCAGCGGAAATCCTCGATACTTATGTCCAGGATCTCCGGTGACCTTTACCCAGTACGACCTGTTCCGCCGCACCCAGGTCGCCTTGACCATTCAGGGTTTTCAACTTGCCGCAGTCAGGAATAGCTGGCCCAGTTATTGAATGGTAATGAACGCCAATCTGGCACACGGGGCAACGGACAGAGTCTTACCGCTGTTCCCGTCCGCCCATGGCCTCTCCCGCATCTTCGCGACCGTTCACGATATACACCCAGCCGCCCAGCGGCGATCGGCCGGTTTCCCTTCCGGTTCCCAGATAGGAGTAAGCAAACCGCAGATCGGTAAACTCGACAGTTGTCCAGTTCGCGGCCTGAGCGGGCGGAAGCTGCGGCGGTTCTATTCCGGCAACCGGCTTCTGGCCCACATCGCGCACCACAGCCCACGTTCCCCAGTCCAGATAGACCTGGCCAAGCCGAGTTCGCTTGGCCGCCTCACTGGCCGGGGTTGAAGTCGGCTTGAAGATGACGTCGAACTCCGGATCGGTGTCGATAAGGCCCGTCCGCGTATTGATTTCGGCTGTCTGGTAAAAACCCCCAGTCTCCAGAATGGCATGCCAGCGAAACGGATTGATCGGGTAGGGTTCCACCGCCGCCCGCGTCACCGGGGCCGTTGCAATTTCGGTGTTATTGATAATCGCCAGGGCTTGTGCGTGCTCTGCCCATCTCCAGCACCACAGCACCACCATGGCGGTCAGCGCAAAAATCGCCCAGCCGCGCCCGCGAAAAGCCGTTCGGCGCGCGCCGATTTCGCTGTCCGCGAGTCCCAGCAGCGACGGCACAATTAACGCTAGCGCCAGCAGCCCCCAAATCACCGGTTCGGCGATGAATACAAAGCTTCCCGCATACCAGCGCGGGTTGAACGGAAAGAACGGCCTCAATCCATAGTTGTTGGTCCAGTCCAGCAGCAGGTGGCTCATAGCGGCAATCAAGGCAGTCGCGTAGAGCCAACCCCAGCGTACTGCCTGCGGCAGCGGTGGACCGGGCGCGTCTGGGTCAACGGGCTTCGCAGCCACCTTGCGCCGCTTTCGCGCCTGCACCCAGCGGTCCAGCAGCCATATGGCCCCAACCACCACCCCGGCCACCACCGGCGCGCCAATGAACGTGTGGGTAATGCCGCGATGGTGCTTCAACTCCTCGACAGGCCCAGCGAACCCCCAGAAGACGTCCATGTCCGCGGCCTCCGCAGCCAGCACAGCGGCCAGCGTTGCATAGGCCGTCTTGCGGTTGAACCCCGCGCGGCCAATGCATGCTCCGGTCAGAAAGTGAGTAATTGGTTCCATAGCAGCCTGCAACCCATACTAAACTGCCCCCGCTGGCTCTTATAATCCACCCCATGGGCAATCAAGCCAATCCGAACCCCGATCCGGCCCGGCGCGCCGAAGAGTTGCGCGCGGAATTGCGCCGCCACGAGCACCTCTACTACGTTCTTGACGCACCGGAGATTTCCGACGTCCAATACGACGCGCTGATGAACGAACTGAAGGCAATCGAGGCTGCGCACCCCGATCTGCTTGCCCCCGACTCGCCCACCCAGCGCGTGGGCGGCAAGCCCGCGGAGGGCTTCAGGAAGGTGCGCCACTCGCGCCCCATGCTCAGCCTTGACAACGCCTACAACGCAGAGGAGTTGGCCGCTTGGGATCGCCGAGTCCGCGAACTGGCCGGGTTGCTGCCCGTGGAATACACGGCCGAACTCAAGATGGATGGGCTGAGCATCGCCCTGCACTATGAGGCGGCAGAGGATGGCAGCGCGCGCCTGGCTGCCGGAATCACTCGCGGCGATGGCCAGACCGGCGAAGATGTGACCTCGAATATTCGCACCATTCGCAGCGTTCCCCTCACCATCTCCGCCGACCGGTTGCAGGCAGCAGGCCTTCCTCAGGCCTTTGAAGTGCGCGGCGAAGCAGTAATGCCCGAGGCCGCCTTCCTGCGCCTGAACGAAGAGCGTGAACGCGAGGGCCTGGCGCCGGCCGTCAATCCCCGCAACGCCGCCGCGGGCACACTACGCACTCTGGAACCAAAGACAGTGGCCAATCGCCGGTTGGACTTCTACGCCTACTTCCTCCTTGTCGAGGGCGAGTATTGGCCGCACGGCCAGCAGGCAACGCTCGACACTCTTGCCGCCCTCGGCTTCCGCGTCAATTCGCACCGCAAACTGGTCTCGTCCATTGACGAGACGATCCAGTTCATCGATGCGGCAGAAGCCAAACGCGCCACACTCGGCTATGAGATCGACGGAGTCGTGCTCAAGGTGGACTCCCACGCGACCCAGCAGCGCCTGGGCTACACGGGCCGCGCGCCGCGCTGGGCCATCGCTTACAAGTTCACCGCAAAATCGGGCGAGACCCAGGTTCGCGAAATCACCGTGCAGGTGGGCCGCACCGGCAAGCTCACGCCCGTAGCTGAGCTTTTGCCGGTCTTCATCGGCGGCACAACAGTCAGCCGCGCCACACTGCACAACGCCGACTTCATTGAGCGTCTCGGCTTGATGGTAGGCGATTGGGTGCGCGTAGAGCGGGGCGGCGACGTGATTCCCAAGGTGGTGGAAGTGATTGCCAACGCTGAGCACCCCAGGGGCACTGAAGTGTTTCACTTTCCCACAGAATGCCCGGAATGCAAGAGCGAGGTGGTACGCGCGGAGGGCGAAGTGGACTACCGGTGTGTCAACGCCGACTGCCCCGCCAAGCTGCGCGAAAGCCTGCTCCATTTTGGTCGGCG
>CAYWMR010000146.1:0-10364 GCA_964458965.1 uncultured Occallatibacter sp.
CCGCGGCAAACGCAAACACGCCCCAATCCATCGGGACATTCAACTGGTCCCGGTCCCACGCATTCGCCATCAGCCGCGGAATCGCATTCCGGCTCAAGTATCCCAGCAGCAATCCTCCCGCCCCGCCAATCCCCGCCAGCAGCAGGCTTTCCGTCAGCAACTGCCGCAGCACCCGGGTCCGCCCTGCACCCAGCGCCAGCCGAACGCTCATCTCTCGCTGACGTTGCGCCCCCCGCGCCAGCAGCAGGTTGGCAATGTTGGCGCACGCCAGCAGCAGCACAAACCCGGTCAGCGCCATCAGCACATATACTGGCTTGCCAAACATCTGCGCCGCAAGACCCATGCCCCGGCTGCCGTTGCCCAATTCAAGATGCGGCAGCGTGTCGCCGGCCTTCACCGTCATGGTTCCCCGGACGGCCGCCGCCAGCGCAACATTCATCTCCGCCTGCGCCTGTGCGTTCGCCACTCCCGGCTTGATTCGCCCCACAATGTCTACCCACCACGTGTCCGTGTCATCAATCAACCCGCCCTTGTCGCCCTTGGGATCGATGACCGGCTGCATGGTGATGGGTACAAACACGTCCGTCGAGGACTGCACATTCTTTGCTCCGGTAAACCCGCGCGGAGCAACGCCCACAATCGTAAATAGCGACTGGTTCACGTTGATCGTCTGCCCCAGTGCCGCCGGAGACCGGTCAAAATCCCGATCCCACACCCCGTCGCTGATCACCGCAACCGCA
This sequence comes from uncultured Occallatibacter sp., assembly GCA_964458965.1. Lineage (GTDB taxonomy): Bacteria > Acidobacteriota > Terriglobia > Terriglobales > Acidobacteriaceae > Telmatobacter. The sequence goes on from CAYWMR010000146.1 coordinate 741, forward strand.
TTCAACGCACCCGGCTGGTCGTCTGAAGGCTGCAAGGCCCGCCCCAGTTGTGGCCGCGCCTCCAGCACGCTGAAGTAGTTGCCGGAAACCATCGCAACCACTGCCCGCTGCGCATTCCCGCGAACCGTCGCATTCATGCTGTCTTCGTTGAACGCCGCCAGACCCTCCATCTCCTGGCTGTGGTCGCGAAGCTGCTGGTAAACCGGGTAGGAGAAGATCGCGCCCCACATACCTCCTCCGGGTATCGGGTCGAATTCACCCCACATACTATGGACAACATTGTGATCATCTCCAGTCCAGCGCAGCATCCTCAGTTGTTCCGGATGCGGCACATTGAGCCGGTCATACAGCAGGCTCTTGGCCAGCGAAAACATCGCCGTATTGGCCCCAATCGCCAGCGCCAGGCTGGCCGCCGCAATCCCCGTAAACCCCGGACTTTTGCGCAGAATTCTCACGCCGTACCGCAGGTCGGCCCGCAGCTCATCCCACCACTTCAGCCCCAATGAGGCACGCATTCCTTCCTTCGCCACCGTCACGCCTCCCAGCGCAATCTGCGCTCTTCGCCTCGCCTCATCCGGCCGATACCCAGCCCTGATCAAGTCCGCAGTCAGGAACTCCAGATGGCCGGCAAGCTCCGCCTCCATCTCCGCCTCCAGCCGATTGCGCCTGACAACTGCGCGAAACCACGACCGCGGCTGCGAAATAACCCGAACAAACACCGCGCGCAGACTCATAGCTCCTCCAGTCCCTTAGTTCCTGCCTTTGTTCACTTCTTCACTCGTTCACTGCGCACTGTTCACTGCCAGAATGGCGCCGATGATCCCGGCCATGCGATTCCACTTCTCGGTTTCCTGGCCCAGCCGTTCGCGCCCCGCCGCCGTCAGGCTGTAGTACTTCGCCTTCCGGTTGTTCTCGCTCTCGCCCCACTCGCTGGCGATGACGCCCTGATGTTCCAGCCGGTAGAGGGCCGGGTAGAGCGACCCTTGCTGGATCACCAGCTCCGAGCCGGAGATCTGCTGTATACGCAACAGCACGCCATACCCATGCAGCGGCCCCAGCGAGACGGCTTTCAGGATCATCAGATCCAGGGTCCCTTGCAGCAGATCCAACGGCCCGTTTTGCTTTTCTTTCCCCATTGCATTCTCTCCTTGACGGTCTAGGAAAGACAATAATTCCTCTCTCCTAGAATGTCAAGGAGAGAGGCAATGATTTTCGATCTTGATATTGATGTCTTGTTTCTCTTGATGGCCTGAGCAAATGGCGATTCGCCCAACGAGAAGCAAACCTGGCCAGCCGATCAATTCAAATCTTCCTGACCGGCAAGACCGGCGCCCGTGATCGTTCTCAGAGTGAGTACAAGCGATCTCATTTTGAGAACGAAGGCTGCCAGAAACGGACGACTGACAACTAGCCTCACCCATCGTCCCTGAACATCGGATGCGGAATCAGACGGCGGTAATCTTCCTGGTGCGCGCCATCCAGGCAGGCCTCAATAATCTTGTGGCCCAGCGGGTCAAGGTCAGGCACCTGAAATTGCTTCAGTTCCCGCGCGAAAAACTCCCGCCACTGCCGCGCGCCTTCTTCGTACACTTCTACCCCGCCCTGAATCTGCTCTTCTACGGCAAGGAACACCCGCGGAATCATCGATCCTTCCACTCTCAACTGGTGCGGGATATAGCCCAGCAGCGGGAACGGCGCCTCGCGCACCTGGTCATGGCCGAACTTCGCGCTGCCTCGGCGGGCCAGGTATTCGCGCGCAATCCACTCCGCCATAAATCCCACCTTCCACGCCCCGATGTGCTGGTTCGGCAGCAGTACATAGCGCGTCTCAGGCGTGGACTGAATTTGCCGCAGCAGCAGATTCGCCTGGTCCACGCGCCGGCCCGTGGCAAACGCCCAGTACGATCCGACACCCTCGGACTGCATCTCTACCCCAGTTTGGGCTTGAATGCTCGGGTTCGCGTGTCCTCGTGGCGCAACCAGCCTCCACAGCCAGGCCAGCGCCGGGCTCAGCACGTGAATCATGGCCAGAATCCCATAGAGCCGGCTCTCCGCGTGCGTCGGCGGGCACCGCACCCCAAAGCTTCGTACGTCAACTCTTTGCGGCCCGTCCAGAATGTCTTCCAGCATCCGGCGCGGCAGAATTACACGCGGATTGGGGCACACCTTCCCCGGCGCATCCTCCACGTGCTCCCACGTGAGACACGTACCCCCGGGGACAATGTAATGGTTCAAAAAGATCAGCGGCTCAGGCGGGTCGATGCACAGCCGCTCGAGATTGGGCGCCGTCCCGTAGCTGTGAATATGGTCCACGCGCACAAACCAGCCATTTTCGGCGTCCGCCACCGTCAGCCTTCCGCTGGTTCCCTGGTATCCCGGATGCGCGCAGGCCATATCGTCCGCAATCGGCCTCAAGTGGCAAGCCTCGGGCAGATTCAGCGTCCTCTCCTCGTGCGTCACCACATTCCGCCCAATCAGCAAACGGCCATCGTCCATGCGGTGAATGTGCTCGGTTATCTCGCTTTTTCCCCCGCCGCTGGCCCCCTCGTGCATCAATATCAGCTGGTTCTCATAGGGGGTGACCACAGCCACGGCCGCGCAATGGTTGGTCGTCCAACCCTCCCGCTCGCCCTTGTCCAGCAGCATGGAGTAGACGCCCTTTTTTGCGCTTGGCCCCGGATAAAGGTTGTAAGCAAAAATCTCCTGATGCGTGCCGGTGCGCTCATGCACCACCACCTGCCGTCCGCCAAAGTGCGTATGCCGGAACGGCGGCGCCACAAACAAGACTCCGCCCGTAATCCTGAACCCCGCCGGAACCCTGCTGCGCGGAATCATCCCCTGCAAGTCCCCAAGCGCCGCCGCAAAGAACGCCGCCTGCCGAGGCACAATCAGCAGGCTGCCATACCCCAGCGCATCGGTCCCCGCGTAGAACGGCATGGCCACCAGTTCCTGTGTCTTCAGCCAGTCCAGCGTGGCAGCCCGAGTCTTTTCGAATCCCTCGCCAAACCGTTCCTGGTAGGTGGGCTTGTCCGTGGGCAGCAGGTCGCCAATGACCATCGCATCCGGATCGCGCCTGCGCATGGCCGGATCGGGAAAGTTGATTGCCAGGCCATTCCGCGCCTTGGTAATCACGGCCTCCACCACGCGCCCCATGCCGCGGGTCTGGAACACCGCCTCGTACTGCCCGTGGTCGTCGCGATTTCCCAGCGTCCAGTCCGTATCCCCAGAGGACCGGCCCAGCGCCCAGTCCAACAACTGGGTTCGGGTTTCCGGAGTCTGCACCAGCGGCGCGGCGCTCAGCACCTCGCGCACATGCGGGGGAAGCTCAAACTCCGCCCAACATGCCTGAAAGTCGACAACAGCATCAACGCCGCCAGCAGTGGTCATTAGTTTTCTCTCCATGAAGATATGCGCTCAAAATCATCTAAAACGCCAACAAAGCGCACTTTTCTTATCTCATCCACCATCACACTTGGCAGTGCGTCGCATCACATCATTCGGCGCAGTTCCTACACGTCGTGGCCGGCAACAATGCGTCGGACCTCGATTTCGAACTTCGGAGTCAAGTTTGTCTCCGATCGAGCCCGACAGGTTCCTCGCGACATTCGCAAGATAGAAACATGGCTGTCAACTTCCGTTCACATGGAATAAGTACGCTCAGAATCGCTTCGGTTTGCCCGCACCCCTTTGCGAGCAAATTCAGCGTCTGTATTTCTTAATTCCCCAGAGGATGGTCAGCCATGACACGCAAGGTACTCCTCCCCGCAGTTGCGGCGGCCCTGGTTTTTGCCACGGCCGGCTGCTCGAATAGCACACCACCGTCCACGCCCGTGGCAACCACTCCACCAGTAACTTCAACTCCTCTGGGGCAGCCAGTAACTCCCATTCAGCATGTGATTGTGATCTTCGGCGAAAACATCTCCTACGACCACTACTTTGCCACTTACCCGGCAGTCGGATACGCCGCGGCCAACGCGGCCAATGCAAATGAGATCGATCTCACCAACTTCCCCAAAGGCGCTACCGCCCCGGCAAACAACAACCTTGTCGCTCCGCTGAACCCAAGCACCTGGGCCGCAATCGCCTCCCCCACGCTGCTGACCGCCAACCCGAACAGCTCCACCGGCTCGGGCGCGGCGTATAACGGCGCAAATGCATTGAATCCGTTCCTGCTGTGGAACAGCCAGGCGGCCACCGGCGACATGAATCACTCACCCAAGCCGGAGCAGATTGCCTACGACAACGGCGCGATGGATCAGTTCCCCGGCTCGACGGGAAGCACGACCACGTCGCCCTCGGCCGGCCCGCTGCCAGTCTCCGTATCCAGCGACACTGCCGCGGACCAGGGCAAGGGCCAAGTGATGGGCTACTACGACGGCACCACCGTCACCGCCCTATGGAACTACGCGCAGTCCTTCGCCATGAACGACAACACCTACACCTCGCAGTTTGGTCCCTCGACGCCGGGCGCAATCAACCTCATCTCCGGCCAGACCAACGGCTTTTCGCAGACCCTGAACCTGATTCCAGGCACAACAGGTGTCCAGCCCGGCACCTGCACCCCAAGCTCCACCAACACCTGCACCAGCAGCGCAAGCACGGCCGTGCCGGATGGCAATGGGGGCTTTACGCTGGTAGGCGATGCCGATCCAATCGGAGACGTTTGCTCTACGGGTACAGTCGAGGTCTCCTTCGCAGGCAAGAACATCGGCGATCTGCTGAATGCTCAGAATGTGACCTGGGGCTGGTTCATGGGCGGCTTCAATTTGACTGCACAGCCAAACCCGAACGGCAGCTACGGCTGCAACCGCAACACCCCGGGAACACAGGGCAACGCCTATTCCGATCCGGATTACATCCAGCACCACCAGCCGTTTCAGTACTACGCCTCCACGGCGAACCTGAAGCATCTGCGCCCCAGTTCGGAACTGGCCATCGGGTACACGAATATTCCGGGCACGACCACACCGGACCCGGCAAACCACGAGTACGACACCAGCGACTTCTTTACCGCGCTTACCCTAAACAACCTGCCCGCTGTCTCCTTCCTCAAAGCGCCGGGATATGCAGATGGGCACCCCGGTTACTCCGACCCCATCGATGAGCAGCGCTTTATCGTGCAGGTGGTGAATGCGGTGATGGCCAGCCCGGAGTGGTCGTCGACGGCCATAATCATCACCTATGACGACTCGGACGGCTGGTACGACCATCAGATGCCGCCGATCGTAAATCCTTCCAGCAGCACTCTAGTGGATGCGCTGGGTGGCGCTGGAGTCTGCACCGGCGTAACCAGCGCGGCCTCACAGCAAGGATGGACGACGCCTACCATTCCGCTGTTGGGCAACGATGGGAATCCCGCGCTTGGCCGGTGCGGTTATGGCACGCGCATTCCATTTGTGGTGATTTCGCCCTTCGCCAAGAAGAATTACATCGACCACACCTTGCTCGATCAGAGTTCGGTGATTCGCTTTATCGAAGACAATTGGCTGGGTGGGGAGAGAGTACAGCCGGGCGGTTCGTTCGATACCATTGCCGGATCCATCGAGGGCATGTTCACCTTCGCCGCCACCACACCGAATGCAGTTCACGATCAGGCAGAGAAGAAGAAGCTTGTGCTTGACCCCGACACGGGTGTGAGATCCGGAGCTGAGCTGGCAAGCACTCGATAAGCCGGCAAGGGAGTTCACAGGGTTCCTGTCCACAGTTCCGCGACGCAAAACTGTGCGTTGGGCGGTCGGCAGGAACCCATTCACATTCTGGGTAGCACTCCTTTGATACGCTTTTTGAACGGATAGGAAGCGGCGCAAATTCTTGGATAAGTCACGCAGAAAGCTTTTGATTGAAGGCGGCCGATGGGCGGCGGCCGCAGCCGCGGCTCGAAGCGGCGTTTTAAATGCAATCCAATTGCCTCCCCAAACTGGCTCCGGCAACCAGCCGGCCGGTGCAATGACTGGGCACAACATGAGCGGGATGGCCGCATCGCCCACCACCATCCCCGTCCATCTGCCGCTCCGTGTTGACCAACTGGAGAAATTCGTCGATCCGCTCCCCATTCTTCCCGTGGCCAAAAGCCTTGGCTCGCGTCCTTATCCGCAAAACGCCGGCACAAACCAGGCGCCCCAGCCCGTGGAGTTCTACCGCTTCACGATGCGCCAGATCAATCAGCGCATTCATCGCGATGTTCCGCCGACGCCTATGTGGAGTTTCGGCGAGACCGTGCCTGGCCCCACCATTGAAGCGAGAAGCGGCCAGCCGTTGCTCATCGAGTGGGTCAACGCGCTGCCCAACAAGCATTTCCTGCCCATAGACCACACCCTCCACGGTGCGGGCGCAGATCAGCCCGAGGTGCGCACCGCTGTCCATGTGCATGGGGCCAAGGTGCCTGCGCAATACGACGGCTTTCCTGAAGACTGGCAAACGCCGGGCCAGCAAATCCAGGCACTCTACCCAATGCAGCAGGATGCGGCCACGCTCTGGTATCACGACCACGCCATGGGCATTGAACGGCTGAACCAGTACGCAGGACTCTATGGCTTTTTTCTGATCCGCGATGAAGCCGAGGACAAGCTTGCGCTGCCACGCGGAAAATACGAGATTCCGCTGGCCTTCACCGATCGACTTTTCTCTGCGGACGGCTCGCTTTATTACCCTGACTCCGGCGACCCGGCCGCACCCTGGATTCCCGAAGTCTATGGCGACGCGATGCTGGTGAACGGCAAGATCACTCCATTCCTTGACGTGGAACCGCGCGCCTATCGCTTTCGCATGCTGAACGCCGCGAACTCGCGGACCTTCGTGTTCTCGCTCTCCAATCGCCAGAGCTTTCACCAGATTGGCTCTGACCAGGGATTGCTGGCCGCGCCGGTGGAGACGACTCAAGTGCAGCTTTCCCCTGGCGAGCGAGCCGATGTCGTGATCGACTTCAGCGCCGCCCGCGGCCAGCGGATCACGTTCAACAATCTGTCCTGGGAACTGATGCAGTTTCGCGTGGCAGATTCGCAATCCTCAGTCTCCAGTCCCAAAGTCCCTAGTCCCTTAGTCCCTGCCTTTCTCCGCGCCATCCCCCGCATTCCGGAAGCTGAATCCGTAAACACGCGGCTCATGATTCTGCGCGAGTATTTGGAACCCAAGCCAAAGCGGATGCTGATGCTGCTGAACGGCACGCGTTGGCATGAGCCGGTGACAGAGCGCCCGGAGCTCGACTCTGTAGAGATTTGGAGCTTCGCCAACACCACCACCGATATTCATCCGATTCATTTGCACCTGGTGCGGTTTCAGGTGCTGGACCGGCAGAGCTTCGACGCGGATGAATACCTGTTGTCGGGCAAGCTCAACTATGTGGGCGTCCGCACGGCGCCGCCTGCCGTCGAACGAGGCTGGAAAGATACAGTCCAGACATACCCTGAGACAGTGACGCGGATTATTGTCCGCTTCGAGGGTTACACTGGCCGCTATGTGTGGCATTGCCACCTGCTGGAACATGCGGCCAACGAGATGATGCGGCCATTCGAGGTTGTACCCAAAGCCAAAGGCTGATGTTCGGCGGAAGAGGGACGACACGCTCGCGGGAGCGCCGTCCATGGCACTTAACTGTCATTTGTAATCTGTCACCTGTCATCTGCCTTTCGCGGAAACAGTTCCTGCACCAGCCGCAGCGCCTCATCCTCGGTCGCAATTGTACCCTCCAGATGCGCATCCTCTACTTCTCGAAGCATCTGCTTGAAGCCAGCCCCCGGCGCATATCCAGCAGCAATCAGTTCCCGCCCGGTAATCAGCGGCTTCGGCCTCACCGCCTCTTCCGGCATCGATTCCCACCGCTCGCGTACAAACTCCCAGTGCTCCAAGTTCCTGCTGCCGGCCAGACAATCCATCCGGTGCAACGCCAGATGCTCTTCAAATCCCCGCAATCGAAAAAAACGCTTCAGCGTCGACGCCTTCATCCGCGCCGCATCCGCAAATCGCATATGGTTCTCAATCAGCGCGAGAATCTGGTGGGTGTCATCGTTCGAAAATCGGAAGCGCCGAAGAATCTCCGCACCTACAGCCAAGCCAACATCCACATGACCATCGAAGCGAATCCGGTCGGACGCTCGGCGAAATGTCGCCGGCTTGCCCACATCGTGCAGCAGCGCACCCCACGCCAGCGTCGTCGCGCAACCCGCATCCAATTGCGCAAGCAGACCCAGCGTATGCACCCAAACATCGCCCTCGGGATGAAACTGCGGCGGCTGCTCCACCCCCTTCATTCGCGCCACCTCCGGCAACACCTCCTTCAGCAGCCCCGTTTCGTCAAGGAGTTCGAACGCTCTCCGAGCCCGCCCCTCGGTGAGCATTTTAGTCAGCTCATCCCGGACCCGCTCCCGGCTCACAGCCGTGGTCTTCGCCGCCAGCCGCTTGATAGCCGCCGCCGTTCCCGCTTCCAACTCAAACCCGAACCGCGCCGCAAACCTGACCCCGCGCAGCATCCTCAGGTGGTCTTCTTCGAATCGCTCCTCCGGGTTCCCGATCGCCCGGACGACCCCGGCATCCAGGTCCGCCAACCCGCCAACGTAGTCGATCACTGCCGTTGCTAAACCGCTGTCATCCTGAGCATTAACCAAATGGCTGTCATCCTGAGTGGAGCGCAGCGGAGTCGAAGGACCTGCGTTTTGCAATCCCGCCCCGCGCGCCGGATCAAGCAGCAGCCCATTGATCGTAAAATCTCTCCGCTTCACATCCTCTTCAGCGCTGGTTGTATACCGCACCGCATCCGGATGCCGACCGTCGGAATAAGCCCCGTCCGACCGGAACGTCGCCACCTCCGTGGTGCCGTACTCGTCCCCTTCGCCATCGGCCACCAGCACCACACCAAAGTGCGCTCCGACCGCAAAGGTCTTTGGAAACAGCCTCAGCACCACGTCCGGCGTCGCAGAAGTGGCCACGTCATAGTCCGAAGGCTCCCGCCCCAGCAGCAGGTCGCGAACGCACCCGCCAGCGAAATAAGCCTCATACCCCGCCGCGCGCAGCTCTCCCGCAATCTTGAGAGCCGCATCGCATTGGACCGTTGTCTGCAGCATGGATGGTCCTATTCTCACCCATCTAAACCATTAAACTGAATAGATGCCCGGCTCCGGCCTCATCCTGGCCATCGAATCCTCTTGCGACGAGACGGCCGCCGCCATTGTCGAGCGCGGCTCGCGCACGCTCAGCTCCGTCGTTGCCTCCCAAATCGCCATCCACGCCCGCTATGGAGGCGTCGTTCCCGAGCTGGCTTCCCGCGAGCATCTCCGAGCTATTGTTCCCGTGGTCCGCGCCGCTCTGGCCCAGGCCAACGTAACGCTCGCAGATCTCGACGCCATTGCCGTTACCAGCGGTCCCGGTCTCGCGGGAGCCCTTCTGGTCGGCATCACCTACGCAAAAGCTCTCGCCTTCGCCAATAACCTGCCCCTCATCGCCGTCAACCATCTGGAAGGCCACATCCACGCCGTCCTCCTGAATGAACGCGAGTCCGCACAGAGCAAAGTCCTGGGTGCCCCAGGTCTCGATTCTGAGACCTGGGATACCGCAAATGCTGACGATCCCGCCCTGGCTCTGGTCGTCTCCGGCGGCCACACCCATCTTTACCTGGCCCGCCCAGCCAACGGC
>CAYWMR010000147.1:0-10282 GCA_964458965.1 uncultured Occallatibacter sp.
GCTCGGAGCAGATTGGATCGCGCTGGCAATCGAGAAAACTCTGATGATCCTGGGGGGTGAGAAACGCCGACAGATGGTGGTCGAACCACCAGGTGATTTTGGGCGAGGCGGAGTATTTGAAGTCCACAATGGCGTTCTCGTCGCCGGTAAACTCGCTCTCATCGAACAGCGCGCCGGCGCGGTGGACCAGGCCGTGGTACTCATAGACGGAGTCTTTTGCAATGCGCTCAGAGTGGAAACGAGTAAACAACGAGGCTGAGCAAGCTCCGTCAAAACATTTGTCGTGATAGAAGACGCGAACCCGCAAAACCTGCACTCCCCTGAGGCCGGAATTTGAATCAGTTGAACTGTTAAGCATCGGGGGTTTGGCCCGTTGTGTCAAGCGAGGCCAGATCGTGAGCATGCGGTGACTGAACTTAAGTCGTCCGAAGAGAGATGAAATCGATTGCGGAAGCCTGTAATACAGCGTATTCTCTTGTATTATGAGCACTCCCCGCATGATCAGTTTTCGAATCGCCCCCGAAAAAGTTGCCCAGCTTGACCAGATTGCCAAGGCCATGGACCGCGACCGCAGTTACCTGCTCAACCAGGCGGTGGAGAGCTACCTCAGCGAGCAGCGAAGGTTCAGGGCCATGGTAGAAGAGGGCTTCGAGGATATGCGAACCGGCAAATTCTTCACCCACGAAGAAGTGGGGCAAATGATCGATAAGTGGAGTCGAGACGCTCAGAGCAAGGCTTCATGAATGTCCACTGGTCGGCCGCCTCAGTACGCCACCTCCATCAGGCCGTCGACTACATTCAAGGTGAAAACTTCGGCGGAGCGACCGCCGTTCGTCAAAGAATCCTGAAGACGGCACAGCGGATAGGAAGGATGCCACTTTCGGGTGGAGTGGGACGGATCGATGGTACACGTGAAGCGGTGGTTCCGCGAACGCCATACATCGTCGTCTATCGGGTCTCAGAAGAGACCATCGATATCCTGGGAATCTGGCATGCCGCGCGCCAGTGGCCCGAATCGTTCTAAATCGCACTCTCGACTTTGAACTCGTCTTCGACTGTCCGATTGCGGACGGTTGGATTCGTTTCTGAACAGGCTGGACCTGGCCGTCAACCAACAGACTTCAGCTAAGCTGTTTGCTATCAGATGAATTTCGGCTGAACGGTTTGGCCGAGAGAATGCACTTACTGGAGGTAGCGTTTCAGCCACAAATCTCCAGCGCGCACGGAGGCTTCTATGCGAACCTTGCTCCAGAACCTGCTTCAGGACCTGCAATACGCATTTCGCCAATTGTGGAAGTCGCCGGGCTTCACCACTGCCGCGGTGCTGAGCCTGGCCATCGGTATCGGCATCAACACTGCGCTTTTCAGCAACATGGACGCGGTGGTGCTGCATCCGTTGGCCGTGCCGCAGCTCGATCGCGTGGTCATGGTGGACGAGCAGCAGGCGCACAGCCGCTCCGACGGCTTCTACGATCAGGCAACGCTGGCCAACTACGAAGACTGGGCGCGCCAAAGCCGCTCGTTTGAATCGCTGGCCGTCCGCACCCAGGCCGATCTGACCCTGACCGGCACTGGCGACGCCGCGCACGTCGAGGCGGCGCTCACCTCCGCAAACTTCTTCACCGTGTTGCGCGCCACCCCGCAGATTGGCCGCGTTTATGGCGACGATGAGAGCCAACCAGGCCGCGACTCCGTTGCCGTGCTCAGCTACGGCTTCTGGAAGCGGCAATTTGCCAACGATCCCGCGGTGCTGGGCCGCACCATTGAACTCGATCAGCGCAATTACACCGTTGTCGGCGTGATGCCGAAAACCATGCAATACCCATCTACAGCTGACATTTACCTGCCTTTCGCGCCCACGCCGATCCAGCTCGGCAACCGCAGCGCACACGACTACCTGGTCACCGCGCGTCTCCGCGACGGCGTCACCGTGAAGCAGGCGCAGGCCGAGATGCACACCTTGGCCGAACACCTGGCACAGGCATATCCCGCCACCAATGCGGGTTGGTCGGTACACGTCGAGCCGCTGCTCGACGGAATCAACGGGCCCTATACGCCGCTTTACTACCGCATGGTGCTCGGGGGAACGCTATTTGTTCTACTGGTGGTGTGCGCCAACATCGCCAACCTGCAACTGGCGCGCGGAATTTCCCGCCGCCCCGAGATCGCAATGCGCACTGCCCTCGGTGCCAGCCGCTCACGCACCCTGCGGCAGTTGCTCACGGAGAACCTTCTGCTCAGCCTGATCGGCGCGATTGGCGGCATCGGCGTGGCGGAACTCTATGGCCAATACCTGTTGGTCAGCATGCCGGAGCGCGTAGCGCGCTTCATGTCGGGCTGGTCGAATACCGGCATCAACGGGCGCGTGCTCGCGTTTTCGTTTGTGCTGGCGGGCATGGCAGGGCTGATTGCCGGGTTGATTCCAGCGGCAGAAGCGCTGCGTATCAATCTTGTGGACCAACTGAAAGCCGGCTCGCGCTCGTCAATCGGCTCCGGACGCACGCATCGGCTCAGAAACATCTTCGCCGTCGCCCAGATTGCGCTGGCTGTCGCGCTGGTCATCGGAGCGGCTCTGATGTCGAAAGGCATGAATGCATGGCTGCACGCTGCCGACTTTTACCAACCCGGCAAGATGCTCACCTTTAACGTGAGCCTGCCCGTAAAGCGATATGACACCCCGCAGAAACAGGCCGCGTGGTACTCCAATAGCCTTGCGCGGCTGCGAGCCCTTCCCGGCGTTACGCACGCCGAGCTTGCGACGGCGCTGCCTTACGACGACAACGGCTGGCTGCGCGATGTGGATATCGAAAACCGGCCCACGGTGCCGGGCAAGTTCCAAAGCGCCTTGAACCTTCCGGTCACATCGGGATACTTTGCCGCGTTGCGGATTCCAATCGTTATCGGTCGCGGCTTCAGCCAGAGCGATGCGCTGGGAACAACGCCGGTAGCGGTGGTGAGCGAGAGATTTGTTCAGCAGTATTTTCCCGGCGAGAACCCGCTGGGCCATCGCGTTCGCATGGGCGGCTCCAAAAGCCTCAACAAAGACGACCCGTGGCTGACCATTGTCGGAGTTGCCAAAGAGACCAGCTACTCGCTGTGGGATCAAACACCCCATGCAGCGGTCTACATGGATGCGTTACAGGTGCCGCCCGCTGAGACTGAGTTCGCCATCGTCACCGACGGCGATCCGCTTGCCCTGGCGCCCGCTGCGCGCAAGGCCCTGGCCGCAATCGACCCGGCGCTGCCGTTGAACACCGTGGAAACCTATGAGCAGTTGCTGCGCGACAACCTTACCGGCCTGATGTACGCCGCGGGGTCGCTGAGCCTTGACGGGATCATTGCGCTGCTGCTTGCGGCCATCGGCATCTTCGGCGTGATGGCGAATTTAGTCGGCGAGCGAACCCGTGAGATTGGCGTGCGGCTGGCTCTGGGCGCTCGCCGAGAAGACGTTCTCCGCATGATTCTGCGCCGGGCATGGTGGCTCACGGGAACCGGCGTTTGCCTGGGACTGGCGATGGCCTACGCCCTGGCGCGCATGGTGGCAAACCTGCTGCGCGGCGTGCGGCCCGACGACCCGCTGGTTTTTGCCGGCATCACCGCCACGGTGGTGGCGATTGCCATTTTCGCAAGCTGGCTGCCGGCGCGGCGGGCGTCGCGAATTGATCCCATGATGGCTTTGAGGGACGAGTAGACGCGGACTTGAGCGAGCAGGGGGCTCCCCCTCTCGGAACGATTGCTCCGATGGGCGCAATGTGGGCCTAATCGCAAGCGCGCCCACCAATCTCCCCACACTGCCGCCTCGTGGAGTATCTTTCCATAAGTACAATTCAGCGGACATAAATCTGTTTCAATTTCGAGGAGGCTCGATGGAGCCAGAAGATCACTCACAACTCCCGGAAGTTCTGGCGGCCCGCGCAGTATCGAATTATGCCGGTCGAACCGGACAAGTGGACCAGAGCAAAAGCGGCCTTGCGCTGAGTTACATCAACTGGGCTCTGTTCGGTTCCCAGGGTTTGCGGGCAGGATGGTCGGTTCTGATCTTCTTTGTTCTCTTCAGCGCCTTCAGCTTCGCGTTCGGACGGGTTGCGGTAACGCTCTATCCCGCGATGGCGAAGTTCGATTTCTCGCCCACCATGGGCCTGATTTCGGAGCTGATTCCCCTGCTGTCCATGGTGGCGGCAGCGGCAATCGTGGCGCGCCTCGAGCACCGGACAATCCTCGACTACAACCTCACCGGCCCCCGTCGCATCTCGCACTTCCTGGCCGGCTCTGCAGCTGGAATCGTGGCGCTTTCAGTACTTGTAGGCGCGCTCTGCTGGGGCGGATGGCTGCATTTTGGCGCTTTGGCTCTCAGCGGCATCGGGATTCTTCAATACGCCGCGCTGTGGGCAGTGGTCTTCCTGGTCGTAGCCCTGGTTGAGGAGGGCACCTTCCGCTGCTATCTGCAGTCCACGCTGACCCGCGGAATCAACTTCTGGTGGGCGCTTGCGGTCATTGCCGTGCTATGCGGGGACCTGGCTCTCAGGACAAAGGGAAATGGCGTATGGGGCGTCTATTTCATCGCCGTGCTGGGGCTGGTTCCCTGCCTGATGCTGCATTTGAAAAAAATCGAAAACTCCGGCTTCTGGCAGGCGGCCTGGGTCACCTCCACTGCCTTCGGATTCATCCACACCAACAACAACGGCGAAAACTGGATTGGCATATTCGCCGCGGCGGGCATCGGGTTCGTCTTCTGCGTGAGCGTGCGGCTCACTGGCTCAGCGTGGTGGGCCATTGGCTGCCATGCCGCTTGGGATTGGGCGGAGACTTATTTCTATGGGACCGCCGACAGCGGGATGACCGCGCAGGGCCACTACATGACGGCCACCCCGGCCGGGGCGGCACTGTGGAGCGGCGGTACGGATGGTCCGGAGGGCAGCGTACTGGTGATTCCCGTGGTGCTTTTGATCCTGGTGGCGCTCATCGCCATCTACGGGCGAAAAAAGGCCACTGCGCCTTCGACTGAGGCTCTGGGACAAGCCACCGTATAACGACATGCGGCTCTGGCTCAACCATACCGGCGAGGTCTCCCTGCGTGAGCAGTTAATCACCCAGGTGGTTCTCGCCATCCTGTGCAAGGAACTCATTCCCGGCCAGCGTTTGCCCAGCACCCGCGAGTTGGCTCGCCGCTTCAATATCCACGCCAACACAGCCAGCGCAGCCTACCGTGAGCTGGCGCGCCAGGGCTGGCTTGAATTCCGCCATGGCAGCGGTGTTTACGTGCGCGCCAGCCAGCCTGCCGCACCGCTTTCGCCAGAGGTTGCCGCCGAGTTTGTGGTTGACCGCCTCATCGGCGACCTGGTCGCGAAGGCGCGCAAAAAGGGCGCCAGCGACACGCTGCTTCGAACCCGCCTTCGCCGCTGGCTCTCCATCGAGCCGCCTTCGCGCTGGCTGGTCATCGAGCCTGATCTGGAACTCTGCCGCATCGTGATCCAGGAAATGACTCCCGCTCTGACGCTGCCCGTAGTTGGATGCACCCCGGATGAATGCGTCAATCCCGCCGTGCTCCATGGCTCCATGCCCGTGGTGCTGCCCAGCAAGGCGGAGGCGGTGCGCAAGCTGCTGCCTGCCGGAACCGAGTTGACCACCCTCCAGGTACACCCCGTTGCCCCCGAGGTTCAGGTCTACCTCCAGCGCTACCTGCCCGAGCATAGCGGCGACCTCATTGGCATTGTGTCGCGCTGGTCGGAGTTTCAGCGCATTGGCCGCACCATGCTGGTTGCCACAGGATTGCCGCCTGAGAGCCTGCTGATACGCGACCCCTCCCAACCCGGCTGGAAGCGCGGCCTCGACGCAACCGTAGGCGTAGTTTGCGATTCGGTCGCGGCGCTGGAGTTGCCGCCAGGCCTCTTCCCCATGCGCTTTACGCTCCTCGACGCGGCCTCTCTGGCGCCACTGCGTGCCATGGAAGCTAACATTGCCGGCGAAGGCGACCAGGCTTCCGTCTAGAACAGGACTCGAGTTGCGGTAGGTAGCGCCGACCTACCGGTCGGCTGTAGCGCGGACGTCCTCGTCCGCGCTTGTCCACGATGAATGAACAATTCATGCGGCCAAACCACTAGCCGCGGCCTTGTGGCACTTGCGAAACTGTCCCAACCGCATCCCCAACAGAATGCTCGCCTACCTAACATATCTTTCATTAGGACGGGTGCCCCAGGTCTCGATTTTGAGACCTGGGATCTGCGCACAACCGCTTCACGCCTCCCGGTAACTACGTTGAAAGAGGAATCGCCATGATTCGAAAAATGCTTCAATCCGCACTTTGCATAACGCTTTGCCCATTGCTGGCGGCCGGCCAGGTTGTAGCCGTGACCCAGCCAACAAACCCCCAGTGTGCTGCTCCAAAAGTCACGGTTACAGGTTCAGGCCAGCCCCCATACCAATCGAACGCCAATGAAATGTTTGTCGAACTGGCCGCGCCCGATTCGCTCTCGTTCGAGGAACAAAGGGTTGGCTCTTCCTTCCAGTTTTTCGTAGACAAAGATGTTGTCGAGGAAGGAGTGACTCTGCTTCATGCGGGTGCGCCAGTAACCGGCACCATTACCCGCGTCCAGGGCGCTTCTGAAAGAAAACATCGCGGCGGCCAACTGGATATCCTGCTGAACGATCAGGTCTCCGGGAAGAAAGTCAGAGTCCGCTTGATCGGCCCCAGCCCCGTGGAGCCAATCCTGGTTGAAGATCCCTCGTATAACCCCGGTTACGGCCCCTGGAACGCCCCCGGATATGGCCCGCCAAGTATTGGCTCCGTTTTCCATGTTGCTCTCGTTACTGTGGGTATCATCCTTCTCATGTTCTTAATCGCAGCGGCCCGCAGTTGATCTTGGCTGGGTGCCGCATAGCCCGTTTTTGAGAGCTGGGCGTTACGCATGACTGATTCGCGCAAGTTCATTAGTAAGTCGAAAGGGGAATCGCCATGATTCGACGGATGCTTCAATCCGCGCTTTGTCTTTGCCCGCTTTTGGCTCAGCAAATTCCGCAAGCATCATCGCAGACCGCCGCTATAAAGCCCGCGCAGTTTGCTTCGGAAGCTGGGGCACGTCCTTCGTTGCCGGAATTCATCGCTGTCCGTAAAGGCACGAAAATTGAGGTAATGGCGCTGGATACTATTTCCTCGGAGACGGCGGCGGCTGGTGCGCTTGTACGCTTTGCAGTGGCCAAGGATGTGGTGGTCGATGGTGCCACCGTTATCCACGCCGGGTCGCCGGTCATGGGAGTTGTGACCAGGGTAAAACGTGGGGTTCCTTATCGGCAATGGCCCGAACTGACGATTCGCGTCAAGGAGGTAGAAGTTGCTAATGGAACCAAGTTGCGGTTGACTGACTCCGATCCGCGCTCTCGGAAGTGGCCGCTTCACTCCTCTAAGGATTACGCAGAATGTGCGATACTCCTACCGCTGTGCATCGCGTCACTTTTCGGTGTCGTTGATGACGGCCCGGAAAAGCCCAACGCTCAAAGCGGCCAGCAGGTGGTACTGTCGCCATGCACCGTGTGGAAACGCTGGACTGCAACGGCAAAAAACGTTCAAACGGCAGCACTCGCTAACGACGAAACCACAGCTTCGCGACTTTCCTTCAATGCGTGCTCAGGAACAGTAGAAAACAGGGGAGTCTACTTCCCCGAGATTAGGTGACGGTGCGGGGCGATTTGTTGCCTACTCATCGACGGCGCCGTCGGCACGGAAGCAGCCGCGGCGTTATCCTTAAGCAGACCCATGCCCGATGCCGACCCAGTGACTTCTCCGCCTGCGCTGAACCCGCCGCCCCGCCGCAAGCGGCGCTGGCCGCGCATCCTGCTCAAGGCCGCCGCCTTCCTTTTCGTGCTGCTGGCGATCACGGCCGTCGTGGGTGTTTTCTGGCTGCGCTCGGCGGAATACGCCGCCCTGCCGGTGCTGGACGGCGACCTGCATCTCGCTGGACTCACCGCGCCCGTCACAGTCCGGCGTGATGCCCACGGCGTGCCTCACATTGAAGCCGCCAACGACGACGACCTCTTTTTCGCGCAAGGGTACGTAACCGCACAGGACCGCCTTTGGCAGATGGATGCACTGCGGCGCAACGCCAACGGCGAGCTGGCGGAGATTATGGGGCCTTCTCTGCTCAGGCACGACAGGTTCCAGCGCACCTACCAGTTTCGCAACACGGCGCGGCGCATCTACGCCAATCTGGCCCCGGAAGACCGCGCCCGCCTGGACGACTACGCGCGCGGAGTGAACCTCTTCATAGCTCAGCACCAGGACAATTTGCCGGCGGAGTTCAAGCTGCTGTTCTACCGGCCCCAGCCGTGGAGTGGCGCCGACTCCATCAGCATTGTGCTGCAAATGTGCGAGACGCTGGATACGCATTGGTATGCCAAGTACTTCCGCGAGAAGATCGCGGCCACGCTGCATAATCCCAAGCTGGAGGCGGACCTCTACCCGGTCGGGTCGTGGCGCGACCATCCCCCGACCGGCACGGTGGTCGATTGGAGCCAGCCGCATCCCGCGCCTCCAGGCACCGCCACCGATGAGGACGACGACCGCACCCAGACGCGGCTTGCATCGGAGGGAGCCGCAGCGGAGTTTGCCGAAGAGGACCTCCCCGGTGGCTTGCAGGCGCTGCTCGGGCTGCGCGCCTGCGACGGCTGCAATCCGGGGTCGAACAACTGGGTCATTGCCGGGCAGCACACTGCCAGTGGAAAGCCGCTCCTGTCGAACGACATGCATCTCGGCCTGGCAGAGCCCAACATCTGGTACATGGCCGACTTGCAAGCGCCGGGATTTCACGCAGCCGGGGTAACACTCCCCGGCATGCCGTTTGTGGTGGCCGGACACAACGAGCATGTGGCGTGGGGAATTACCGCTCTCTACGCCGATGTGCAGGACCTGTATCTCGAAAGGCTCGATGGAAAGGGAAATTTTCAGGCCGCAGACGGAACCTGGAAGCCCCTCACTCTGGATCACGAGACGATTCACGTGCGCGGCGCCAGGGATGTTGAACTGGATTTGCCGTCGACCGCTCACGGGCCGCTGCTGAATGGGCTGTTCAAGAATGAGACTCGGCCCATGTCGCTTGCGTGGACCATTTACGACCCGTCGGTGAAATCGCTTCCGCTATACCCCATGAATGTCGCGTCGAACTGGGATGAGTTTTCAGCGGCGCTGAAGATCTGGCCCTGGCCTACGCTGAGCATGGTCTACTCCGACGATAAGGGACACATTGCATACCATGCCGTGGGCTGGGTTCCCGTGCGTCCGGGCGGCCTGCAAGGCGTGCCCATTGCCGATGCGAATCACGAATGGAAAGGGTACATTCCATATGATGAGATGCCCAGCGCGGTTGATCCGCCGTCAGGGTTTTTGGCCACGGCCAACTCCCGCGTAACTACCGCGAGTTCACCCTACCCGTTGGCCCTTGAGTGGGGAGATCCCTACCGGGCCGAGCGGATTTACAAGTCGCTCCAGGGCCGCGAGCAACTCACGCCCAAAGACCTCCTCGCTGTCCAAATTGATATTTACAGTGAGGTGGACCAGGAACTGGGTCACCGTTTTGCGTACGCAATTGACCACACCGCTGGTGCGGACGACCGTCTGCGCAAGGCCGCTGACCTGATGCGAAGCTGGGACGGCCGGCTGACGACGGATTCCGTAGCAGCCTCCATTGTTACCCAGGCGCGGGATGCTTTTTGGCCGTTGATTCTAAAGCCGAAGCTGGGCGAGGACTACCAGCTGTACATGTGGTCGGAGAAAGACTTTGCCGAGGAAGAGATTGTCATGCACGGCAGCCAGGACTGGCTTCCCAAGGATTATAAGAACTGGGACGCGCTGCTGACCGACGCGGTGCGCAAAGGCATGAAGCAGGGGAAGGCTCCCGCCGACCTGACGCAATGGACCTATGGAAGCTGGCACGTGGTGGACATCGAACACCCGCTGGCCCAGTTTCTGCCCTGGATTGGCCGCGTGGCCGGGACCGGCGAGCAACCCCTGAGCGGCGATACGACGACGGTGAAGCAGGTTCAGCGCGACTTTGGGCCGTCGCAGCGATTCACCATGGATTGGACCGACATCGACAACTCGACGGAGAACATTGTGCTGGGTGAAAGCGGCGACCCGTATAGCGCCTACTTTCGCGACCAGTGGAGCGACTATTACGCGGGAACGACGTTCTCGTTGCCGTTCAGCGAAGCTGCGGTGGCGGGTCAGGCACGGCATACGCTACGATTGCTGCCATGAGGCTAGCCTCCACAGAACGCCTGAGGGGGCTTGCCT